>NZ_JARVRI010000017.1:0-143973 GCF_030209785.1 Arthrobacter sp. efr-133-TYG-120 | reverse complement strand
CGGCCAGTACCTACTCTGCCAGCCAGTCCCAGACCAGCCACCCCAATCCTCACAGACGTTTTGACGCCTGTAAACGACAACAAATGCGAGTCAGTTGGGCAGCCCGACCTAGTGCTGCAGCAGACGCACGTGGTCCGGGGTGAGTTCCGAAATCTTCGTGACTCCGAGCAGGGCCATGGTGCGGGCCATGTCCTTTTCCAGGATCTGGATGGTGCGGTCCACGCCTGCGCGCCCGCCTGCCATGAGCCCGTACAGGTAGGCGCGGCCGATCAACGTGAAGTCGGCACCGAGGGCCAGGGCCGCCACGATGTCGGCGCCGCTCATGATGCCCGTGTCCAGGATGACGGCCGCGTCGCTGTTGTCCGCCTTCAGCGCCGCGGAGACCTCCGGAACGAGGTGCAGCGGAATCGGTGCCCGGTCCAGTTGGCGCCCGCCGTGGTTGGAGATCACGACGCCGTCCGCGCCGTGGTCCACCACCTTGCGGGCATCGTCCACCGTCTGGATGCCCTTGACCACCAGCTTGCCCTTCCAGGTTTCGCGGAGCCAGTCGAGGTCGTCGAAGGTCAGGGTGGGGTCGAACATGGAGTTGATGAGGTCGGCCACGGTTCCGGTGTAGCGGGAGAGCGAGGCGAAGGTTAGCGGCTCGTGCGTGAGGAAGTTGAACCACCAGGCGGGCCTGTACGAGGCATCCAGGACGGTCTTTACGGTGAGCGCCGGCGGAATGGTCATGCCGTTGCGGACGTCCCGCAGCCGGGCACCGGCGACGGCGGTGTCCACCGTGACCATGAGGGTGTCGTTTCCGGCCTTGGCGGCGCGCTCGATCAGTTCCAGGGAACGGTCCCGGTCCGTCCAGAGGTAGAGCTGAAACCAGTTGCGGCCCTTCGGAGCCGCCGCGGCCACGTCCTCGATGGAAGCCGTGCCCATCGTGGAGAGGGTGTACGGAATACCAGCCGCTTCGGCCGCCTTCGAGCCCGCATACTCGCCCTCCGACTGCATCATGCGGGTGAACCCAGTTGGCGCGATGCCGAACGGAAGCCGGGATTCCTTGCCCAGGATCCCGGTCCTGAGATCGATGCTGGAGACGTCGCGCAGGATCCCCGGCCGGAACTCGATGTCCTGGAAAGCCTGGCGGGCCCGGCGAAGGGTGATCTCCGCCTCCGCTGCACCGTCCGTGTAGTCGAACGGCGCCTGGGGAGTGCGCCGCTTGGCCATGTCCCGCAGTTCCCAAATGGTGGATGCGCGGCGCAGCTTCGCGGCATTGCTGAACTCCGGCTTCTTGAACTTCATGAGCGGCGCCAAGTCTGAGTATTTGGGAACCCGCCGCTTGAGTGCAGCAGGACGCCCGACGGCGGAGGATACGTTCGCGGGCACCTCAAGGGAAGGGGCGTTGCTTGGCTGGACGGTCTGCGTCATGATGCTGTCTCCCGTGGACTTGTGTGGTTAGACCACACTCTATGCCATGTGGTCCAACCACATCAACTACTATTTATCCATGCGAACGCACGAGCTCGTCCTGAGTTGGATCGAAAAGCAATTGTCCGACGGGCATTTGGTGCTTGGTGGACGGCTCCCCGCCGAGCGGGCGCTGGCCGAACAGTTGGAAGTTTCACGGACCTCGGTCCGCGAGGCAATCCGGATACTGGAAGCCATGGGCTTGGTGCGGGCAGGCGTCGGCTCCGGCAAGGACGCCGGGACAGTGGTTATCGCGGAACCGGCCACGGCACTCGGGTCAGCGCTCCGCCTCCACGTGGCCACACAGCATTTGCCCGTCGCCGACATCGTGGAAACACGGGTCCTGCTCGAATCATGGGCGGTGTCGCGCGCCAAGGCCGACGCCCCCGAACTCAACGAAGCAGCGAGGCTCCTGGACGAGATGGACCTGAGTGCCGCCGTCGACGACTTCCTCGCACTGGACGTCGCCTTCCACCTGGCGCTGGCGGAAGCCGCAGGAAATGCCGTGGTGAGCACCATCATGGGCTCGCTCCGTGAAGCGATCGAGGGTTACGCCGCGGCGCTCACGGCGAACCTGCCGGATTGGGGTCGCACCGCCGGTCGCCTGCGGTCCGAGCACCGCGCCATTTTGGCGGCAGTGAACGACGGCGACGGCGGCCGGGCGGCGACGCTCGTGGCCGCGCACATCGAGGGCTACTACCGGGAAGCCGGGCTGGGGAAGGCCCTTGGGGAAACTAGGCCTTGACGGGTCCAGTGCTTCCCCTGAGCTCAATCCGGGGCGGGAAGTAGTTCGTGGGGGAGGCGGCGTCGTTGGTCTGGATCTGCTCCCGCATGCGGCGCCACGCAAGGTCCCCGAGGTCGGAAATCGGTACAGCCGCAGTGGTTAGCGGAGGCATGGTGTACCGGGCGAACGGCATGTCATCGAAACCCGTGAGGGACAGGTCCTCCGGCACGCGGATCCCGCGCTCGCTGAGTCCGCTCAAGAGGCCCATCGCCGCGACGTCGTTGAAGACAAGGATGCCGGTGGCGCCGCAGGCGGCGACGGCATCGCTCGACTCGAATCCGGCGTCGAACGTGTTCCCTCCGGGAATGAACTGCAGTTCGACATCCGGGAATTCGGCCGTAAACTTCTCGAGCCCACGGAGGCGCTGCACGTTGGACGCACTGCGGTCCGGTCCCGTCAGGTAGGCCAGTTTGCGGTGGCCCAATTCCACCAAGTGGGCGGCAAGCTCCTGGATGCCTTGGCCGTAGTCCACTACGAGGCTGGGAGTCGGCACCGACTCGGTGGTGCGGTTGATGAGGACGAGGGGATAGAGCGTGGGGGCGAGTTCTTCCAGGTCGGCGTCGCTCATGCGGGGGGCGCAAAGAACGACGCCGTCGCATCGCCTCCGGGCTTCCCCTGCGAGGATCGCTTCTTCGCTGGAAACTTCGGACGAGTCGGCGATCAACACGCGGTAGCCGTCGCGGGCGGCGGCAATACTCAGCCCGCGAAGGATGGCCTGGAAAGTGGGGTTGGACAGGTCCGGCACCACGATTCCGATAGTGTCCGTTTTCCCCAGGGCCAGGCTTCGGCCTACCGGGTTCGGCTTGTACTTCAGCTCGGAAGCGGCTGCGCGCACGCGGGCGGCAATGTCCGCGTCCACGGTTGTGTTTCCGTTCATGACGCGGGAAACCGTGGCATGCGAAACGCCGGCCATGGATGCCACATCTGCGATGCCCACCCGCCGGGTGTTCCTTCTGCCTGGCATGCTTTCCTTCCTGGAGCTGATGCCGCCCGGTTCCAATGCTGCGGCGACGTGTGTTCTGAGGTGAAGTTTATAGTGAGTGAGGAAACGGTTTCCCTTGATGTCGTTGCATTTCGATTTGCGGGAATCCGGAGCCTGCCGCTATGGTTTCGCTATGACTAAGCGTTGGTATGCGTATTTTTCGTTGGCTCTGGAGGGGCCCGCGTCTAACTGACACGCATCCAACTTTCCTTCAGAGCCAACCGGGCAGAGATCATTCTCTGCCCTTCGCCATTTCCAGGCGGGCTCTGAGTAGGGTCCGCTCCTCTCCGGAACAGGACCCCTTTCATGACCAGCATCGCCGCAGAGCCCACCACACTAAATGCCGACGTCGAAAATCCCGGCGCGCAGTCGACGTCGAACCTGCGCGTCAGCCGCTTCGAGCCGCTCCCCACGCCGCAGGAAATCAGCGCGGAACTGCCGCTGGACGCTAAGGCCTCCGCCGTCGTCGAGCGCGGACGCGACGGAGTCCGCGCCATCATGGACGGCGTGGACGATCGCCTCCTGGTGATCGTGGGACCGTGCTCCATCCACGATCCGAAGGCCGGCCTGGAATACGCGCGCAGGCTGGTCAGCCAGGCGGAGAAGCACAAGGAAGACCTGCTCATCGTCATGCGGGCCTACTTCGAGAAGCCGCGCACCACGGTCGGCTGGAAGGGCCTCATCAACGATCCCCACTTGGACGGCAGCCACGACATCGCGGCCGGACTCCGTGCTGCCCGTGGATTCCTCCAGCAAGTCACGGCCCTGGGCCTGCCGACGGCCACCGAGTTCCTGGAACCCATCAGCCCGCAATACATGGCCGACCTCGTGGCGTGGGGCGCCATCGGTGCGCGGACCACCGAGAGCCAGATCCACCGCCAGCTCGCCTCCGGACTGTCCATGCCGATCGGTTTCAAGAACGGGACCGACGGCGACCTCCAAGTCGCGATCGATGCCTGCGGCGCCTCTGCGGCACCCCAGGCGTTCCTGGGGATCGACGGCGAGGGCCGCGCCGCCCTCGTGGCGACCTCGGGCAACCCGGACACCCATGTGATCCTGCGCGGCGGCCGCAAGGGACCGAACTACGCCGCGGACCAGGTTGCCGCTGCCTCGGAGAAGCTCTCGGCAAAGGGCTTGAACCCGCGGCTCATCGTTGACGCGAGCCATGCCAACAGCGGCAAGAGCCACCACCGCCAGGCCGAAGTCGCCTTGGAGATCGGCGCGCAGTTGGAAGATGACGTTGCTTCGCCGATCGCCGGCGTCATGCTGGAGAGCTTCCTTGTCGGTGGGGCGCAGAACCTGGATGTGGAGCGGCAGTCGGCCGGCGAACAAGAGCTGGTGTACGGCCAGAGCGTCACCGACGCCTGCATGGAATGGGACGTCACGGTGTCCGTCCTGAACCAGTTGGCGGCCTCGGCCCGAAAGCGTCGGATAGCTGCTTCCAACTAAGTGAAACCTAGTCTCCACTTGGACGAAAGACTTTCACTTTGGTACCAGCAGCCTCTAGAGTATCTAGCACATGGTTGTTTGATGGCTCAGCATCGGCACACCAGGTAATGAATGCTGGGGTTCGCCGCTAACCGCTGAGAGCAAAGGAATATGGAGAAATGTCCGCAGAGACTAACTTCTCGAACGCGCGTTTCATGACAGTGGCTGAAGTTGCCGAAGTCCTCCGGGTTTCCAAAATGACCGTGTACCGTCTGGTCCACTCGGGAGAATTGCCGGCCGTCCGATTTGGACGATCATTCCGGGTCCCCGAAGATGCCGTGAGCCAGTACCTCAAGGGCGCGGTCGTCGACGGACACTCAGAGACGGCTTGAGCCCCGCTTGGTCCCCTCAAGGGCCAGCGGTCATTGGGTGCCCCCGATAAGCGGTACCCTGTTAAGGAACGTTTTACGTCATTGTAAGAATCTGTCAGTTGTAAAGTCTGTTGCTCAGTTCAAGGACCTCACCCAGCAGACAGAATCTCAATCTAGTTTGGTAAGGAACTTACGTGGGTTCAGTTATTAAGAAGCGCCGCAAGCGTATGGCCAAGAAGAAGCACCGCAAACTGCTTCGCAAGACCCGCCACCAGCGTCGCAATAAGAAGTAGAGATACTTCCTACAGCGTGAATGCCCGTTGCCTCTCAAGGCGGCGGGCATTTTTGCGTCCGTCCCCGGTGACGCTCGCTCACATATGTCGGCCGTTTCGACAACGCTCGCTCAGGTATGTGGGCACATGCCGGAACTGCGGTCGTCACATCATGTGAGCGAGGGTTGCCGGGGAGGCGGGTATATATGAGCGAGGGTTGCCGGGGAGGCGGGTATATGTGAGCGAGGGTTGCCGGGGAGGCGGGTATATGTGAGCGAGGGTTGCTGGGGTTAGGCCCTCGGGCTGCGGAACTTGGAGAAGCCCCGCCACAAGCCGTAGACGGCGCCTCCGACGGTCGCGGCCTTGAGGCCGAGCGTGGCTGCCCGGCGGCCGGAACGGAAGTCGTAAACAGGCCAGTTGTTCTCCCGCGCGTGGCGGCGAAGCCCGGCGTCGGGATTGATGCACACGGGGTGGCCCACCAACGTGAGCAGCGGGATATCGTTATGCGAATCGCTGTACGCCCAGCAGCGCTTCAGGTCCAGGCCTTCTTCGTCCGCTACGCGCTGCACGGCCACGGCCTTGGCTGGCCCGTGGAGGATCTCGCCCACCAACCGGCCGGTGTAAGCGCCATCTTCAACCTCACCCACGGTACCCAGGGCGCCGGTCAGGCCGAGCCGCGTGGAAATGACGGTGGCAACTTCGATGGGCGTGGCGGTGACGAGCCAGACCTTCCGGCCAACACGCAGGTGCTGTTCCGCCAGGGCCTTGGTACCGGGCCAGATCCGCGACTCGATCATCTCGTCATAGACCTCTTCGCCCAGCTCCTTGATATCGGACACCTTGATACCGGCCGCGAGGATCAGCGCGGAATCCCGGACGGAATGGACGTCCTCCATCTTTTCGCCCCGGAGCACGAACTTGAACTGCTTCCAGGCAAAGCCCGCGGCTTGGGAGAGCGTGAAGGCCCTGCGTTCATACATCTTCCGGGCAACGTGGAAGAGGCTGGCACCCTTCATGAGGGTGTTGTCGACGTCGAAGAATGCGGCTTCGCCGTGTTGCTGCGTTGCAGCCGGCGCGGTGGCCACAACGGCGTTCTTCTCGACGGGCATGCCTCGAGTCTAGTCAATCGTCCGGCCCCCTGCCGTTCGCGACTGCCGTGACGACGCTGAAGCGATACCGTTGAACCATGCCAAATCCCGACGTCGTACTCCTCACCAAAGTTGACTGCCACCTTTGCGCCGCGGCGCGGGACGCCGTCGAACGCGTGACCTCAAGCCTTGGGCTCACGTGGACCGAACAGTCAATCGACACTGACCCGGCACTGCGCGAGCGCTACGCCGAGGAGATCCCGGTGGTATTCGTGGACGGAATCCAGCGGGATTTCTGGAAAATCGATGAGGCACGATTGGTGCGGGTCCTGAAGAAGGCCATCGCCGCCTGAACATGCGTGCAGAGCTTTGTTGGCAATAGAGTGGGAAAACAAAGCGACGCAATGGAGAAGAACGTGACTGCGCTGGAACCGTCCGCCGAGGCTGTACCCGGGGACAAGGAGTCTGCCGCGAAGCAGATACCGCCCGCGGCTGTGGCCCGGATGACGCTTTACTTGCGCGCTCTGAACTCCCTGCTCGGTGAAGGCGTGGAACGGGTTTCCTCCGAGGCGTTGGCCGAAGCGTCCGGAGTCAGTTCGTCCACCTTGCGCAAAGACCTCTCCTACGTCGGCTCCTACGGAACGCGTGGCGTCGGGTACGAGGTCCAATACCTGAGCCGGCATATCGCGGCGGCGCTCGGCCTGACCCACGACTGGAAAGTGGCCATTGTGGGCGCCGGCAACCTGGGCAAGGCCTTGGCACGATACGGCGGCTTCGAGTCGCGCGGTTTCGACGTGGTGGCGATCCTCGACGCCGATCCCATGATTATCGGGAACGAGGTCGGCTGGCTGCGGGTCAGCGACGCCGCCAATCTTGAAACGGTCCTTCAGCGGACCGGAACCAACATGGTTGTCCTGGCCCTCCCGGCCGCGGTGGCACAAGGCGTCTGCGACCGCGTGATCAGCGCGGGTATCCGCAGCATCCTCAGCTTTGCCCCGGTGCTGCTGCAAGTTCCTCCGTACGTGAATCTGCGCAAAGTGGACATGGCCACTGAGCTCCAGATCCTGGCGTATCACGCACAACGGGCACAGACCCCGGGCCAGGCCATTTAGGCCGGACCGGGTCTGCACCCGTTGTTTTGGTTTTAGCGTCTAGCGCCTAGCGGCCGTACGGCGCCTGGCCGTAAGGGTTCGCGAACGGCTGGGCTTTCCGGAAGTACGGCGCCGAGGCCGGCAAATAGAGCATCACGATCGCGGCGATGCCCAAGAGGATGGTGATGAGCTGGGCCACTCCGTAAAGCAGGCCGAAAGTGAATGATCCACCAAACAGGCCAACGAGCGAGATTGCGGCGAAGACGGTTCCTAGGATCCGGGCCCAGTTCTTGCCCTTACGGACAGGGAAAGCAACAAGTGCGTAGAGGCCCAAAGATATGAGGCCGCCGATGAGTGCCCCAATGACTACGGCGCCTTGCATGCTCTGCATTGCGCCGGCGGGCAGCGCCTGACCCTGCCGGGCAGCGGACTGTTCCATCATCGCGGTGAAGGTGTCGCCGCCGGTGAAGGCAAGGATCAGTGCGCTGATGAATGAGAGCACACCCGCGCCGACAATCATCAGGAATGCCGTGTTGACCAGCTGCGGGACTCCGGACGTCGCAGCGGGCTGCTGGCTCGGCCAAGTGACGGGGCCGCCCTGCCCGTACTGCGGGACGGAAGGCTGGCCGTACTGCGGAGCCTGCTGCCCGTACTGTGGAGGCTGCTGGCCGTACTGCGGAGCCTGCTGGCCGTACTGCGGCACGGAAGGCTGGCCGTATTGCGGCTGCTGGGGTGCCTGTTGGCCGTACTGCGGTGTCTGCTGGCCGTACTGAGGCGCGGAAGGCTGGCCATACTGCGGAGTTTGCTGGCCGTATTGCGGCTGCTGACCCTGCTGAGGTGTTTGCTGGCCGTATTTCGGCTCCTCAGGGGTGGGATTCTCGTCCGGAGTGGACGGCGGGTACGGAGGGGTGCTCATGGCATTCCTTTGCGTGTCGACTGCAGATACGGCTGCCGGGTGCAACGTGCCCCGCCCCCAGCTCGGCTTAATTCCACCGTACCCCGACGGCACAGCGCTGGTGATGATTCACGGGAAGAATTCTCGCTGAACAAGCTTCGGCGGAGCTCCCGTGAATCCTGCATGGACAAACGGAAGGCCGCGGGGTCCTTTCGGGACCGGCCGCGGCCTTCAGCCATGGGTGCTGCGTTGGTGGTTATACGAAGTGCTTCCTGGACTCCGGAAGCCACATCAAGACCGCAGCCGCGACGGCTACCGCCGATCCGATGAAGTTGAGGTTAAGGGTAACCACCTGGACCAGAAGGGAAATCACCGCGAAGGCTCCGAGGATGGTCAGGACAAGTCGCGCCCAGCGGGAGCCCTCTTTGAGCCGAATGGCAATGAAGAGGTAGAGGGCTGCGAACACCAGGCTGAAAATCAGGCCCACGATGCCAGGGCCCACCATCATCTCGCCGAAGAGGCCGCGCATCGTGAAGATGTTGAGGAAGCTGGCAACAATACCCAGGGCGGCAGCCGCGACCCACAACCAGTAGGAGATGGTTAGCTGCTGCGGGACTCCGGTGGTGTCCCGAAAGCGCTGCGCGATGTTGTTGAAGTCGAGTCCAAAAGTGTTCCGCGCGGGGGCCGCGTAGCCGAGCCCTGCCGGCGGCGCGGTATTCGGACCCGCTGGCATGCCATAGGCGGGTTGGCCTTGCTGCTGGTATCCGGGGGCGGGCTGCTGGTAAGAGGGAGGCGCTTGGTAAGAAGGAGGTGCTTGGTATCCCTGCGGAGGCTGGTAACCCGCAGGAGGGACATTGCCGGGCTGCGGTGGCTGGGCTCCGGGCTGCTGAGGCTGAGGAGCTTCGTTTGGGTTACTCATGGCATCACTTTAGACCTGAGGTTTAAGGATTCATAGGAAATTCTTGGCTAATTCGCCGCTAAGTATCGGCTTTTACCCGAACAATAGGCGGGTGACACCGCGAGCAAAAAATGGCGCCTCCTGGGCTGCGCACGCGATCGTGTGCAGCCCCGAAGGCGCCATTCAGTCCGTTAGCCCGGGGGATTGGGAACCTGGTGGATTAGGCGGCAGGTGCGATGAAGGCCAGTTCGAGGTTAATGACAACCTTGTCGCTGACCAGGACGCCACCGGCCTCGAGCACTGCGTTCCAGGTCAGGCCGAAGTCCTTGCGGCTGATGGTGGTCTCACCGGAAACGCCTGCGCGGGTGTTGCCGAACGGGTCAACGGCTACGCCGTTGAACTCGGTTTCGATGGTGACCTCTTTGGAGACGCCCTTGATGGTCAGATCGCCCACGAGGTCGAAGCTGTCGCCGTTGGCCTTGACGTGGCGGGAGACGAAAGTGATTTCCGGGAACTTCTCCACATCGAAGAAGTCCTCGCCCTTGACGTGGCCGTCGCGGTTGGCGTCGCCGGAGTCGAAGCTGGCGGTCTGGATGCTTGCGGCGACCTTGGAGTCGGCCAGGCTGCCGCCAAGTTCAAGGGTGGCTTCTGCCTCGGTGAACTGGCCGCGGACCTTGCTGATGCCTGCGTGGCGGACGGTGAAGCCGATCTCGCTGTGCGAGTTGTCGAGGGTCCAGACGCCGGTGGTGACGTTTGCGGGAAGAGTCATGGGGTTCTCCTTGGGAAGGTGTGATCGTAGCTTCATCGGTCGTTCGGCCGTACTTAGTTGAAGTGTCAACCGAACCTTGTGTCAAGTATAAACATGCAAATGCATCTTTTATTCCACCTTCAGGGAACATTCTGAAGAAACTTTCAGTTCTACGAAACGTAGAAGATTTCAGATCGCCCGCCTTCTTTGAGAAACTGGTAAACATGCCCCAAGCAACTGTCCATCTGCTCCGCCATGGCGAGGTCTACAATCCCGACGGCATTCTGTACGGCAGACTGCCCGAATTTCACCTCTCCGAACGCGGCCGCGAGATGGCCAAGATGCTCGCGGACCACTTCGCTGCCCGCGTCGCGCAGGGGGCGAACATCGTCTACCTTGTCGCCTCGCCGTTGACCCGCGCGCAGGAAACCGCCCTTCCCACTTCCCAGGCGTTGGACCTCCAGATCCACACGGAACCGCGGATCATCGAGGCGGAGAACCACTTCGAAGGGCTCAAGGCCAACATCTCCGAATTCATCAAGCCCAAGCATTGGCGTGAGTACCGCAACCCCTTGCGTCCGTCCTGGGGCGAGTCGTACCAGGACCAGGTCGCCCGGATGCGTGCCGCCGTCGAGGACGCCCGGCTGAAGGCAATCGAACTCGGCGGCGATGGCGCCGAAGCCATCCTCGTCAGCCACCAGCTTCCCATCTACGCCACGCGCCTCAGCGCGGAGGGCCGGCCCCTGTGGCACGATCCGCGCAAACGCGAGTGCACGCTGACGTCGCTGACTTCCCTGGTGTTCGACGGCGGCAAGGTTGCGCGGGTGGAGTACAGCGAACCCGCCGCCGTGCTGCTGCCCGGTGCCGCGAAGACGCCCGGAGCATGACCATGGACCGCGATACCACCAGCCGCAAGACCAGCGGCCAGAAAATCAACGCAGCCTTGACCTCACGCCGCAGCTTCCTCGCTGTCGGTGGTGTGGCACTCTCTGCATTGACCATGGGCTTGTCCGCCTGTGCCCAGGAAGACGCCCTGGCCCAGCAAGCCAAAGCCGGCGACAACAAGAACTACGTCGCCGGGGACGGCTCGGTGACGGAATTCGCCAAAGCCGACCGTAAGGCCGCCGTCGGGATCAAGGGCACGTTGTTCGACGGAACTGCCGTGACTCCGCAGGACCTGGTCGGCAAGGTGACCGTCCTCAACTTCTGGTTCGCCGCGTGCGCGCCGTGCCGGGTTGAAGCGCCGATTCTTGAGGAACTGCACCAGGAGTTCAAGAGCAAAGGTGTCCAGTTCTACGGTGTGAACCTCCGGGACGAGAAGGCTACGGCCGACGCCTTCGACCAGACGTTCAAGCTCACGTACCCCAGCTTCAATGACAAAGACGGCGCAGTGCTCCTGTCTGTCTCCGGCATTGTGCCCCCGGGTGCGGTGCCCACCACGCTCGTCCTGGACAAAGAAGGCAAGGTTGCCGCCCGCGTCCTGGGCGAGATCGAGAAGAGCACCCTCAAGGCCCTCATCACCACCGCGGTTGCCGAGTAGGTGGCCCGGACAGCGTGAACAGCCCTTTCGCCGAGACCATCCTGAGTGGTTCCTTGCTGCTGGCCATCCCCGTGGCCCTGCTGGCCGGACTCGTGTCCTTCCTGTCGCCATGCGTCCTGCCGCTGGTGCCTGGCTACCTTGGCTACGTGACCGGGCTGAGCGGCGTCGACCTCCAGAAGCAAAAGCGCGGACGCATGCTCGCGGGAATCGGCCTGTTCGTCCTCGGATTCTCCGCGATTTTCGTCCTGCTCGGTGGCGCGTTCGGCCAATTGGGGACCCTCATCACCGGCCCGCAGAACGCGTGGATCACGCAATTGCTGGGCGTGCTGGTGATCATCATGGGCGTTGTGTTCCTAGGCGGCTTCGGGTGGTTGCAGCGTGACGCCAAAATCCATGCCAAGCCGCCAGCCGGTCTGTGGGGTGCTCCTTTGTTGGGCATCACGTTCGGACTCGGCTGGGCCCCCTGTATTGGCCCCACCTATTCCGCAGTTCAGCTGCTGAGCCTTTCCGGGGGATCGTCCGCGGCGAAGGGGGCGCTCCTGGCGTTTGTCTATAGTCTTGGCCTTGGCATTCCCTTCCTTTTGATAGCCCTCGCAGTCCGCCGGGGGATGGGTGTCATGTCCTTCTTCCGCAAGCATCGCCTCGCGATCCAGCGGATGGGCGGGGGCATCCTGATCCTCTTGGGAATCCTGATGGCCACGGGAGTGTGGGGCGCCTGGGTTACCGGGCTGCAGTACTGGTTCCAAACCGATGTGAAGTTGCCGATCTGATGAGCGAGCCCGTGCAAGGTAAAACGAAGTCCAACAAGTCCGCCAGCGAATCCGTGGAAGCTGACAACGCCGCTGACAACGCCTCTGGCAGCGCAGCTGGCAAGGCCGCCGGCAAGGCGATTGACAAGGCCAAGGCCGAGGCGGCACTGCCGGTCCTGGGGATCGTAGGCATGCTGCGATGGGCCTGGACCCAGCTGACCAGCATGCGTACGGCGCTGTTCCTGCTGCTGCTCCTGGCAGTCGCGGCTGTTCCCGGCTCGCTGTTCCCGCAGCGCCCGGCCAACCCTTCGATCGTGACGCAGTACATCAGCGACCACCCGGACTACGGCAAGCTCCTGGACTCCGTGCAGCTCTACGACGTGTACTCCTCTGCCTGGTTCTCGGCGATCTACATCTTGCTGTTCATCTCCCTGATCGGCTGCGTCACGCCACGGGCCATCGCCCACTACAAGGCAATGCGCTCCCAGCCGCCGCGGACCCCGAAGCGTCTCTCCCGCCTCCCGGAGTACGGCACGCTTGTGCTGCCCGCCGACGCCGGGATCCCGGCGTCGAAGGCTATCTCGGACGCCGCTGCGGTCCTGAAGAAGCGCGGCTACCGCGTGGAGGTGCGCGACGTCGACGCCGCCATGCCGTCCTTGGGTGCCGAGCGCGGCTTCCTCAAGGAAGTGGGAAACCTCGTGTTCCACGCTTCGCTGATCGGAGTGCTGGTTTCGGTGGCGGTCGGCGGCCTGTTCGGCTACAGCGGCCAGCGCATCCTGGTGGAAGGCGACACGTTCGTGAACACCTTGGTGGGCTACGACCAATTCAGCCCCGGCACCAACTTCCAGAGCAGCTGGCTGCAGCCGTACTCCATCCAGCTGAACAAGTTCGACGTCAAGTTCGACCGTGAATCGTCGGCACACTTCGGCCAGCCCATCGACTTCACGGCGGACGTCACCACCAAGGACACCCCGGACGCGCCCGCCAAGAAGCAGGTCCTCAAGGTCAACGATCCCGTGTCCCTTGGCGATACGAGCATTTACCTGACGGGCAACGGCTACGCTCCCGTGGTCACGGTCCGGGACGGCGCCGGCAACGTCGCGATGCAGGGGCCTGTCGTGGCCAAGCTGCAGGGTGACAACTACTACTCCTCGGTGGTCATCAAGGTTCCCGATGCCAAGCCCGATCAGCTCGGCTTCGCGGGATTCTTCCTGCCGACGGCCATGGTGACGGACAAGGGTGTCGCCTACAGCGGCGATCCCGAACTCTTCAACCCGCAGTTGAACCTCAACTCGTACTACGGCGACCTCGGCCTGAACAAGGGCGCCCCGCAGAACGTCTTCGAGCTCGATGTAGCCAAGCTGACCCCGCTCAATGGCCGCGGCATGGCGGAGAAGGCCATCGCGCTCGCCCCGGGAGGCACCTACACGCTTCCTAACGGCAAGGGCAGCATCACTTTCGACGGCGTCAAGAAGTACGTCGGCGTCGACATCCACCACAATCCGGGCCAGGCCACCGCGCTCGTGTTCGCCTTGCTTGCGGTCGCCGGACTGATTCTCTCCCTCTACCTGAACCGCCGTCGCGTCTGGGTCCGCACCGGAACCCACGACGACGGGCGCACAATGGTGGAGTACGGTCTCCTTGCCCGCGGCGAGGACCACAGGCTGGCCGGCGAAGCTGCCGCGATCCGCGAACTGCTGCAACGAGAATGGCTGCTCCACACAGATCAGTCCACCGACACCGTTTCTTCCTCAACCTCGAAGGACCAGTAATGCTCCCCATCAACGAAACCATGGGCCAATACAGCGAGCTTTTCATGCTGCTCGCGGCCGGCACCTACACGGTGGCGTTCATCGCTTTCGCGTGGGACCTCGCCAAGAGCAGCAAGATGCTGAAGGCAGTGGACCTGAAGGCAGCCTCTTCCGTGGCAGCCGAGGTCAAGGTTCCGGTCGCCGCCGGGCGTGCCGGTGGAAGCGACGTCGGCGGACCGGCCGGCCGTACCGAGCGCCCGACGTCGGCCATCACCTCCGTCAACCAGACCGCCGGCGGTGACATGAAGTACGCCGCCGAGCGCCGCATTCCCGCCCGCGTGGCGGTGGCGGTCGCGATCATCGGCGTGGCAATCCATGGTGCCGGAGTCATCACCCGCGCGATCGGCGCAGGCCGCGTGCCGTGGGGCAACATGTACGAGTTCCTGACCACCGGCGCTTTCCTGGTGGTTGCGGTCTTCCTGCTTTCGCTCATCCGCCGTGACCTGCGCTTCCTGGGCACCTTCGTACTGGGCCTCGCGGTGATCATGATGGTGGCCGCGTCCGTGACCTACTGGACCCCGGTAGGCCACTTGGTTCCGGCACTGCAAAGCTACTGGCTGGTCATCCACGTCTCCATCGCCGTGATGTCCGCGTCCCTGTTCACTTTGACGTTCGCCATGTCAGCCCTGCAGTTGCTGCAATCGCACCGGCAGAAGACCCTGGCGGCCGGCGGCGTGGACAAACTGGGCTTCATGCGGCTCGTACCGAACGCGTTGAGCCTGGAAAACCTGTCCTACCGCATCAACACCGTGGGATTCGTGGGCTGGACCTTCACCCTCATGTTCGGCGCCATCTGGGCAGAGAAAGCCTGGGGCCGATTCTGGGGCTGGGACACCAAGGAAGTCTGGACCTTCGTGATTTGGGTGGTCTACGCCGGCTACCTGCACGCGCGCGCCACCCGCGGCTGGACGGGAACCCGCGCTGCCTGGTTGTCGATTGCAGGCTACCTGTGCGTGATCTTCAACTTCACCGTGGTCAACGTGTTCTTCAACGGCCTGCACTCCTACTCGGGGCTGTCGCAGTAGGACTGCCCAGGACGGGTGCCTTACCGTCCTGACCCTTTTTGAATTAACGACGACGGCGACACTCCGCACTTGCGGGCGTGTCGCCGTCGTTCGTGTTTCAAAGGAGGTCAGGAAGGGAGCCCTCTCGTGCCGCAGGTTCAATCACCTGTCACCCGTCAGCTGTTGACGTCGCCGCTGTCGTCGGCCTTGGATTCGCCCTTGAGCTTGCGTTCCTTGGCTTCGAGTTCGGCTTTGAGCTTTTTCAGCCGTTCGGCTTCGGCCTGGTTGCGACGGCGGACCTCCAGGTTGCGGAGAAAGTCGGGGTCGTCGTCGGGAGCGGTGGGGTGGCTCGCAGGCTGCGGGGTGGGCCGGATGTTGTAGGGGCGGCCCAAAATGAACCAAAGAGCGGCTCCGAGGATCGGCAGGAAAATCACGACAAGGAGCCAAGCGGGTTTGGAAATTCCCCGGGTGGCGCGGCGGTCGGTGCGAATGACGTCCACCAGCCCATAGACGTACACGAGCAGGACGGCGACAACTGCAACAACGCGGAGCATACCGTCAAGTCTAGTCGCCGTCGGGTCCGGTGATAGGTGCGCGATCAGGGTGCAATCAGGCTGTGAGGCTAAACTTGATCCGTGGCTTTCCTCAAATACTCCCTGATCCGCCTGGCGATCTTCGTACCGCTCTTCGTTCTCTTCGCCCTCCTGCAGACAGGGTTGTTCCTGGCGGCGATTTTCGCGGGCCTCATCGCGTTCGCCATCAGCTACTTGTTTTTCCAGAAGCAGCGCGACGCCGCGACTGCCGCCATGCGCGAACGTTTCTCCGGGCGGGCCAAGCCCATGCGCTCGGCGTTAGAGATTGAGGACGCCTCGATCGAGGACCGGCTGGTCGATGAAAACCCCGCGGTAAAGGTCGAGAACGACCGCCGCCCCAAAGAAGCCTAGAAGCTCAAGGCCCAGATGTGAGCGAGGGTTGGCGAAAACCGGCCTATATGTGAGCGTGGGTTGTGGGGAAGGACGCTCGCTCACATATCTGATGTTTCCTGCGGACGCTCGCTCACATCATGTGAGCGAGGGTTTTCGAAAAACGGCTTATATGTGAGCGGGCGTTAGAAGCCGTGGCTCAGGATGAGGCCCAGCGAGAACAGCACGCTGTAGCCAAGGTTGATCATTCCGGTCTGCTTGAGGACGGGGATGAGGCTCTTGCGCTTCCGGCCGTTGACCATGAGCCATGCCGGCATGAGGCAAGCGGGGATCAGCAGCAGTACTATCAGCATCCACGGCTTGGCGGGCGCCAGCACCACTACCAGCAGGATCGCGACGGCCAACATCAGGACGTAGCTCTCGCGGGCGTGGCGGTCGCCCAGACGCACGGCCAGTGTCCGTTTGCCCGCGGCCATGTCCGTCGGGATGTCGCGCACATTGTTGGCCATCAGCAGGGCACAGGCGATCAATCCCGTGCCGATGGCGCCGATGACGGCCGGAAGGCTCACTTGCCCGGCCTGTGTGTAGGTGGTGCCGAGCGTTGCCACCAGGCCGAAGAAGACAAACACAAACAGGTCGCCCAGGCCCAGGTAGCCGTACGGGTTCTTGCCGCCGGTGTATCCCCAGGCGGCAAGGACGCAGCCAATACCCACCAGGATCAGCCACCAGGTCTGCGTAATGATCACCAGGACCAGGCCGAAAATCATGGCCAGGCCGAACGCGCCGAACGCAGCCCACTTGACGTGGTCCGGGCGTGCCACGCCGGAACCGACCAGCCTGAGCGGACCCACGCGGTCCTCATCGGTGCCACGGATGCCGTCCGAGTAGTCGTTGGCGTAGTTGACGCCGATCTGCAGCAGCAGGGCCACGAGGGCGGCAAGGATGGCATTCAAGAGCCGGAAAGATTGCAGCTCGTAGGCGGCCGCTGTGCCGATCAGCACCGGCGCGATCGCGGCCGGCAGGGTGCGCAGGCGGGCGCCTTGAATCCATTGTGCAGCTGTTGCCACGTTCAGTACCTCGTGTTGTTTCGCGTTGGGGGAAGGCAAATGACGGTCAGGGAGGACGTGTCTATTCTCCCTGATGCACCTCGGCGAGAAGCTCGATCATCGCCAGCCGGTCCGGCTTTCCGTTGGGGAGCATGATGAGGCTATCCGTGGTCAGCACTGTTTTGGGCGCGAGGGTCCCCAGCGATTCCTGGCAGCGGGCCTTGTAGGCCGCGACAGCTTCCGGGGAGCTGTCCTCGACGGCGACATAGGCCGCCACCGCCTGGCCCCACTCGCGGGAAGGCACCCCGGCCACGAAAGCCGCCGTGACGCCGTCGAACTTTTCAAGCTCCGCCTGGATGAACGCCGCGGAGGCTTTCACGCCGCCGGTGACGATGATGTCGTCGGCGCGTCCCAGCACCGTGAGCGTGCCGTCGTTGGCGAGCTCGCCGAGATCGTTGGTGCGGTACCAACGTGTGCCGTCCTCCTCGAAAAACGCCTCGGCGGTCGCCTCGGGCGCCCCTAGGTAACCGGACGCCACGGTGTCGCCGCCCAGGAGGACCCGGCCGTCGTCGTCGAGCATGACCCTGACCCCGTCGATGGGGCTTCCGTCGTACACGCAGCCGCCGCACGTCTCGGCGGAGCCATAGGTGGTCACCACCTTCAGTCCGGCCTCCCTGGCGGCGTCCAGCAGCGCGGCGGAGGCAGGTGCACCGCCCAGGAGGATGCCGTTGAAACGGCGAAGGACTGCGAGGGTCTGCGGCGATGGTGAGTCCAGGAGCCGCTGCAGTTGCGTCGGCACCAAGGAGGTGAAGCGGATCGTGTCCGTCAGCTCTTCGGCGGCGGCGGTGAAAGCCTCCGGAGTGAAGCCGTTCGAGAGGTCCATCACCCACGGGCGCGTGCCGGCGAAGAGCGAGCGGACCAAAACCTGGACGCCGGCAACGTATTGCAGCGGCAGTGCCAGGAGCCACTGTCCCTCGCCGCGGAGCGCGATGGCCGTGGCCATGGAAGAAGCTGCGAGCTGGTCGACCGTGAGCACCGTGGCCTTGGGCGTGCCGGTGGAACCGGAGGTGCGGACCACTACTGCGGCATCCTCGAAACCAGGCGTTTCAACGGCGACCGCTACCGGGGTGCCGGCCTCCGGGACGACGATTTCGACGGCGGGTCCCTCATCGTGGAGGGCGGCGGCCAAGGCTTTGAGAACGGGGTCGATGTTCACGGGCGAGTCCTAGAAGTAGTACGGAAAGTTGGACCAGTCCGGATCGCGCTTCTCGAGGAAGGCTTCCTTGCCCTCCACGGCTTCGTCCGTCATGTAGGCCAGGCGCGTGGCCTCCCCGGCGAAGACCTGTTGGCCGGCCAAGCCGTCGTCGGCGAGGTTGAAGGCGAACTTGAGCATGCGGATGGCTTGCGGGGACTGGCGCGCGATGTCCGCGGCGTACTCAAGTGCAACTTCCTCGAGGCGCTCGTGGTCCACAGCCTCGTTGACGGCACCCATGCGGACCATGTCCTCCGCGGAATACTCACGGGCCAGGAAGAAGATCTCGCGGGCGGCTTTCTGCCCGATCTGCCGGGCGAGCAGCGCCGAGCCGTAACCGGCGTCGAAACTTCCCACGGTGGCGTCGGTCTGCTTGAACTTGCCGTGCTCGCGGGACGCGATGGTGAGGTCCGAGACAACGTGAAGTGAGTGCCCGCCACCGGCGGCCCAGCCGTTCACGACGGCGATGACCACCTTGGGCATGGTCCGCATGAGCCGCTGGACTTCCAGGATGTGCAGGCGGCCGGCCCGCGCGGGGTCGATGCTCTCCTGCGTCTCACCGTCGGCGTACCGGTAGCCGTCGCGGCCGCGGATCCGCTGGTCCCCGCCGGAACAGAAGGAGTGGCCGCCGTCCTTGGGGGAGGGGCCGTTCCCGGTGAGGAGTACCGTGGCGACATCCGGAGTCATCCGGGCGTGGTCCATGGCGCGGTAGAGCTCGTCAACGGTGCCGGGGCGGAAGGCATTGCGGACCTCCGGGCGGTTGAAAGCGATCCGGACCGTCGGAAGGTCCCTCGTCACCTTTCCGTCTGCGTCCCGCTCGACCTGCCGGTGGTACGTCATGTCCTGGAAATCGTCGAAACCGGACACGGTACGCCAGCGCGACGGGTCAAAGACGTCGGATACCTTGGCGGGGAAGTCGTTGCTCACCCTCAGAGTCTAGTAATCCAGTCAGCTGATGCAGAACTCGTTGCCTTCGGGATCCGCCATGGTGTGCCATTCGTGCGGCCCTTGCTTTGCCGTCCACAGGTATTTCGCGCCCCGCGCTTCCAATTCGGCGCGGACGTCGTCCTTGTCCTGTTCGTTGAGGCGAACGTCCCAGTGGACACGGTTCTTGACGGTCTTGTCCTCCGGAACGGTCTGGAACAGGAAGCGGCGGCGGGTGTCCTTGTCCTGGTCTTCTTCCGGGCCGATGGCCGCGCCGTCCTTCCACACGAGCTTGCCGTTGTGGGTGGTGGTCTCTTCCTCCGTGGCGAAGCCTTGATCCACCATGGACCGGATGAACGCCTCGTCCTGGGGCTCCACGATCCACTCGAGCGTCTCGGCCCACCAATCGGCCAGGACGTGAGGATTCTTGCAGTCGATCACTACCTGAAAGTTCAGTGCCATGGACTGAACCTACGACGACGGCGCGTGGCCGGGGAAGTGCCAAGCGGACAGTTCCGGTCCGGGTTGGTTAGCCGCCGAGGAGTTGCGGCGGGATCGCGTAGATCAGCACGACGGCCAACAGGTTCTTGGCGGCGTGAACGAAGTAGGAGAACATCACGTTCTTGCCCGTCCAGACGTAGACGGCCACCAGCACGACGCCCATTCCGAGGTACGGGGCCAGGGCCGGAAGTACCAGGCCCTCACGTCCCACAACGTGGATGGCCGCGAAACAAAGCACGGACAGCGCGCAACATAGCCAAATATTGACGCGGCGGGACAACTTACCGATGAGCAGGTGCCGGAACAGGTATTCCTCCACGAAGGGCCCCAACACCACCAGCAAAGGGACCACGAACCAGGCCGGCAGTTGCAGGACCAGGGACTGGAGGCCCAGTTGGTTCTGCGACTCCTTGGCCGAGCCGGTAACCGTCACCAGGATGGCGGTGATCACGAGCATCGCCACGATGGACAGCGGAATCATGGCGAGCGTGAACCACGGACGCGTGGCCAGGATCAGGAGGTCCCGGGCAATGACGCGCCAAGCAGCCGCAACCGCGAACAAGCCCACCGATGCGTAGAAAGCGAGGTTGATGGCGAAGACGGCGGTGGCGGGGTCGGGGAAGACGTGCTCTACGAAAGCCGTCACCGGGGCCGTGGCGAGGCTGAGGACAGCCGCCAATGACACATAGAGTCCGAAAGCCGCAGCGTCCAAGCCCGTGAAACGGTATAGCCTGCCGGCTGGCGGAATGGTGCCCATATGTCCAGCGTAACGCCCCTGTTTGTTGCCCGCGTCACGCTCCGCCGAAATCACCGGGTAAGATGGTTTTGCCGGATTTACCTTCGACGCTTCCGTGTTTTCGCCACTGATTCGACTTGCCAACAGGCTGAAAGCTCGAATTGCTTGTGCCGATGCGCGTGAAGCCAGGGCCGGTATCTCCTCAACCCACAAGGAACAGCTGTGCCTCAAAACACCACAACCGACCTTCAGCGTGAGCCGGGAACCCTGGCTGCGCCCAGTACCGCTACAACTTCCGAAAACCTCAGCGCCGAGGGCTACCAGAAGACCCTGAGCCGCCGCCACGTCACGATGATCGCGATGGGTGGCGCGATCGGCGTCGGCCTCTTCATGGGCGCGGGCGGACGCCTCGCCTCCACCGGTCCGGCCTTGATTTTCTCGTACGCCATTGCCGGCGTCATCGCCTACCTGCTGATGCGGGCCCTCGGCGAACTGATCATGTACCGCCAGACCTCCGGCTCCTTTGTCAGCTACGCCGGTGAAATGTTCGGCAAAAAGGGCGCCTTCCTCTCCGGTTGGATGTATTTCATCAACTGGGCCATGACCGGCATCGCCGAACTCATTGCCATCGGCCTGTACTTCCAGTTTTTCTTCCCGAACGTTCCCGTTGAACTGTCCGCCATCGCCGCGCTGGTGCTGCTGGTGGCCGTGAACTTGTTCAGCGTCAAGGCCTTCGGCGAGTTCGAATTCTGGGCTTCCTGCCTCAAGGTCGCCGCGATCCTGATCTTCCTCGCCGTGGGCACCTTCATGGTGGTGACCAACGCGCAGGTCGGCACCGGCCACGCGTCCGTCGGGAACCTCTTCGCTGCCGACGGCGGCATGTTCCCCAAGGGCGGCCTGGTGATGATCCTGGTCCTCAACGCCGTGATCTTCGCCTACAACGCCATCGAACTGGTCGGCATCACCGCCGGCGAGATGCAGAACCCGGAACGCGAAGTGCCCAAGGCGATTCGCGCCGTCGTGATCCGCATTGTGGTTTTCTACGTCGGTTCCGTCACCCTGCTGGCGATGCTCCTGCCCTCGGACCAGTACCACGCGGGCACCTCCCCGTTCGTCACGGTGTTCGGCCAGATGGGCCTGCCGTGGATGGGCGACGTCATGAACATGATCGTCATCACCGCCGCGCTGTCCTCGTGCAACTCGGGCCTGTACTCGATCGGCCGCATCTTCCGCACCATGGCCAACAATGGACACGCCCCCAAGTGGCTCACCAAGATGTCCACCCGCCACGTGCCGTACGCGGCCATCCTGGCAATCGGGGCCGTGTACCTCGTGGGCATCCTGCTCAACATCTGGTTGGGTGGTTCGCACGCCTTCGACCTCGCGCTGAACACCGCTTCGATCGGGGTCATCTTCACATGGGGCTCCATCTTCGCCAGCCAGATCGCGCTGCGCAAGAAGAAGGGCAACGTCTCCAGCCTCCCCATGCCCGGTTCGCCGTGGACCAGTTGGGTTGGCCTGATCGCACTCTTGGCCATCACCGTGCTGATCGGCATGGACACCATGACGGACAAGGCAACGGGCGAGGTGTTCCTCCTGGGCCTCTGGACCCTGGCCACCATCCCGTTCTTCGCCCTGGTGCTGTGGCTCGGCTGGCAGAAGGTCAAGAACAACGAACCGAAGAGCGAGCTTTTTAGCTGACCCCCGCTTTGTAGCCAAACGACGGCGGGCGCCTCCTCTCAAGGGGGCGCCCGCCGTCGTTGTTGGTTCAGCCCTTCAGGTACTTCGCGAAGTGGTCCTCGATCCGCTGCCAGGCTTCCGGAGCGGCGGCCGGATCGGGTTTGATGCCCATCACCCGCATCAAGGGCCGCAGTGGCCTCGGCCCCACCGGAACGTCGTTCATGAAGGCGTGGCCCGCCGTCGGGAATTCCTTGACGTCGTGTTCGATCCCGAGGCTCGTCAGCGCGGCCTCCAACTTCGCGGCCGCTCCCGGCAACGTCCGGTCCTTGCCTCCGTAGTTGCCCACCAGCGGGCATGCACCTTCCAAAGCCTGCTCAAGGTTCCGTGGCAATTGGCCGTAGTTCACGGAGGCGGCGTCGAAGTCGTCATGGGCTGCGAGCAGGGCGAAGGCGCCTCCCATGCAGAAGCCGATGACTCCCACTTTCCCGGTGCATCGCGCGTCGTTGCGGAGCCAGGACCGTGCCGTGGACACATCCGTGAAGGCCCGGCCCGTGCCCGAGCCCAGGGAACGCATGGTCGCCACGAGGCAGCGCCTCGCGCCGCCGTCGCTATAGAGGTCGACCGCGAGGGTCAAGTAACCGGCCGCGGCGAGCCGGTCCGCGTGCCGCTTCATCACGTCGTCGAGCCCGAAGGCTTCATGGATAAGGACGACGCCGGGAAACGGCCCCTCGCCGTCGGGCTCGGCAAGGTACCCCCGCAGGGTCCGGGAGCCTCCTGCCGCCGCACTGTCCGCGCTCAAGTCGATGTGCACCATGGTGCAATCCTGCCAGACGGCGCAAGCGTCTTTGCCGGCTGTTTTTGTCAGCAGTCGCCGTTAGGCTCGATGCATGGACCACAGCACCACTCTCAGCCAGCACGTCAATGCCACCCGCGAGAAAGTCTGGGCTGTCATCACGGATATTCCCGGCTCGGCCAAGACCCTGTCCGGTGTCAAAGCCATTCAAATGCTTAGTGAGGGCCCCTACGGCGAGGGCACTCGGTGGAAGGAAACCCGCGCCATGATGGGCCGGGAGGAGACCGTGGAAATGCACGTTGCCCAGATCGATCCGCCGCGTGGCACCACGGTCAAAGCCCAGCAGGGCGGTGCGGACTACACCACCCGATTCACCCTGGAAGAGCGCGACGGCGGGACCGAACTGGTGTTGTTCTTCGGCGCCGAGGTCCTCCAGCCGACGTTCTTCAGCAAGGTCATGATGGCCGCGTTCGGAAAGCTCGGGATGAGCATTACGCGCAAGGCGCTCGCGAAGGATCTCGCGGAGATCGCGGCGAAAGCGGAGGCGCTCTGATGGCGGCGGCTGCCAAAGTGACGGCGCCCCGCATCTCCCCAATCAGGCTTGACGAGCTCCGCGACGATCCCGCCCCGGATTTCCAGCGCGGTGAACGGTACGACGGCGTCCGCCTCACCCGCGCGGTGGCCGACGGCGCGGAGCTGAGCGGGGCGGACTTCATCGAGTGTGAATTCAACGGGGTCTCCTTCAACGAGGCACAACTGCGCGGCGCGACGTTCCGGGACTGCATCCTGAATGAGCCCTACGCGCCGGTATTCACGGCCGCACGCACCTCGTGGCGCGAAGTGGAGATCAGCAACCCGCGGTGGGGTTCAGCGGAGATGTACGAGGGTGCCTGGCATTCGGTAAAGATCGACGGCGGCAAGCTGGACTTCCTGAACTTGCGTGGATCCAAACTCACGGACGTGGTGATCACGGGCTGCATCATCAACGAGCTCGACCTCGGGTCTTGCACCGCGACGCGCATGGTGCTGAAGGATTGCACCATCGGGACGCTGGATGTCTCAGGGGCCAAGCTCAAGGATGTGGACCTGCGGGGCTCGGACTTCCGGATGATCAATGGACTCGGCGGCCTGTCCGGGGTGGTCATTGACGATTACCAGCTCAGCCTGCTGGCACCCTTGTTGGCCGGACACCTGGGTATCCGGGTGGTCTGAGTGGAGCAACGGCGTTGCGACGCGACGGTTGACCGGGGCGCGGCGCCGTGTAATCTTTATAGAACGAACGGTCGGTAAATTATTCTCCGGCCCCGCTCCCTTCGCGAAGGATGTTCTCATGGTCGAGGCTTTTCTTGTTGGCGGTGCCCGCACCCCTGTAGGCCGTTACGGCGGCGCGCTTTCCGCGGTCCGGCCTGATGACCTGGCAGCCCTCGTGGTCCGCGAAGCGGTGGCCCGTGCCGGCGTCGACCCCGACGCCATCGATGAAGTCATCCTGGGCAACGCCAACGGCGCCGGCGAGGAAAACCGCAACGTCGCCCGCATGGCCACCCTTCTGGCGGGACTGCCCCTCCACATCCCCGGCATCACGGTCAACCGCCTGTGCGCCTCCGGAATGAGCGCCATCATCATGGCCAGCCACATGATCAAGGCCGGTGCTGCGGATATCGTGGTGGCGGGCGGCGTCGAATCGATGAGCCGGGCCCCATGGGTACAGGAGAAGCCCACCACTGCCTTCGCCAAGCCGGGCCAGATCTTCGACACGTCCATCGGCTGGCGCTTCGCCAATCCCCTCTTCACCAAGGGAGAGCTGTCCCGCGGCGGCAAGATGACGTATTCCATGCCGGAAACTGCCGAGGAAGTCGCCCGCGTGGACGGCATCTCCCGGGAAGACGCTGATGCCTTCGCCGTCCGCTCCCACGAACGCGCGCTTGCTGCCATCGCCGGGGGCCGCTTCAAGGAAGAGATCGTTCCGGTCACCGTGAAGACCCGCAAGGGCGAAACCGTGGTGGACACGGACGAAGGCCCACGCGAGGGAACCACCATGGAGGTCCTCGCCGGGCTCCGTCCAGTGGTTGCCGGCGGATCCGTTGTCACGGCGGGCAACTCCTCCTCGCTCAACGACGGCGCCTCCGCCATCATCGTTGCGTCCGAGGCCGCCATCGAAAAGTTCGGCCTCACGCCGCGGGCCCGCATCATCGACGGCGGCTCGGCCGGCTGCGAACCGGAAATCATGGGCGTCGGCCCGGTTCCGGCTTCCCAGAAAATCCTGGCCCGTTCGGGACTCACGGTCGGCGACCTTGGCGCCGTCGAACTCAATGAAGCCTTCGCGACGCAATCGCTCGCGAGCATGCGGCGCTTGGGCCTGGATCCGGACATCGTGAACCTCGACGGCGGTGCGATCTCGTTGGGGCACCCGCTCGGTTCCAGCGGCTCGCGTATCGCGATCACCTTGCTGGGCCGCATGGAACGCGAGCTGGGCCCCGCGGACCGTAAGATCGGCCTCGCGACGATGTGCATCGGCGTCGGGCAGGGCGCCGCCATTCTCCTGGAAGGCATGTAATGGCGTTGAACCCCGAGGAATTCGGAACGTTGCTCATCGAGGAACGCGAGGACCGCGTCACGGTGCTGCTGAACCGACCGGAGGTCCGCAACGCGATCGACCAGCAGATGGTGGACGAACTCCACCAGGTGTGCGAGTACCTTGAGCGAGAGCCCAAAATCCTGATCATTGCCGGCGTCGAAGGCGTCTTTGCGTCGGGTGCGGACATCGGCCAGTTGAGGGAACGTCGCCGTGACGACGCCCTGCGCGGCATCAATTCCACCATTTTCGTGCGGATCGCGAAGCTGCCCATGCCCGTCATCGCGGCCCTGGACGGCTATTGTCTGGGTGGCGGAGCCGAACTCGCCTACGCCGCGGACTTCCGCATCGGCACGCCCAGCCTGCGCATCGGCAACCCGGAAACCGGACTGGGCATCATGGCGGCGGCCGGTGCAACCTGGCGCCTGAAGGAACTCGTGGGGGAGCCGATCGCCAAGGAAATCCTCTTGGCCGGGGCGGTCCTCCGTGCCGAGGAAGCCCTTCGCATCAATCTGATCACCCAGATCCGTGAAGCTCCCGTGCTGATGGAAGCGGCCCACAACCTTGCTGACCGGATCGGCCGGCAGGACCCCCTGGCCGTGCGGATCACCAAGTCCGTGTTCCACGCTCCGGCCGAGGCTCACCCCGTGATCGACACGTTGGCCCAAGGCATGCTTTTCGAATCGCAAGCCAAGTTCGACCGCATGCAGGCGTTCCTGGACAAGAAAAGCGCCAAGCAATCCAGCGACAACCCGTCCAGCGACAACCCAGACAGGACCTGAAAATGACAGCAACGCCCGCTATCCCGCATGTTGTCGGTGTCCTCGGCGGTGGCCGCATGGGCGCCGGCATCGCCCACGCCTTCCTGATCAAGGGCGCCACCGTGATCGTCGTCGAACGCGACCACGAATCCGCCGCCGGTGCGCAAGCTCGCGTTGCCGAGGCCGTGGCCAAGTCCGCCGCCCGAGGCACCCTGACGGAATCAGCCGAAGAAGCCCTGTCCCGCTTCAGCACCTCAACCGACTACGACTCCTTCGTGCACTGCGGGCTCGTGGTCGAAGCCGTGCCCGAGGATTACGAACTCAAGGTTGCGGCCCTCAAGGCTGTGGAGGAGCACCTCTCCGCTGACGCCTTCCTGGCCTCCAACACCTCGTCCCTTTCCGTGACCGGCCTCGCTTCGCAACTTCGGAGGCCTGGCAATTTCGTGGGCCTGCACTTCTTCAACCCGGTCCCGGCTTCCACGCTCATCGAAGTGGTCCTGGCCAAGGAGACTTCACCGCAGCTCGCCGCCACGGCGAAAAGCTGGACCGAGGCACTCGGCAAGACCGCCGTCGTCGTCAATGACGCGCCAGGCTTTGCCTCCTCGCGGCTGGGCGTGGCGATCGCACTCGAGGCGATGCGCATGGTGGAGGAAGGCGTGGCCTCCGCGGAGGACATCGATGCGGCCATGGTGCTCGGCTACAAGCACCCCACGGGACCGCTCAAGACCACGGACATCGTGGGCCTGGATGTGCGCCTGGGCATCGCCGAGTACCTGCATTCGACGCTGGGGGAGCGCTTCGCCCCGCCGCAGATCCTGCGCGACAAGGTTGCCCGCGGCGAGCTGGGCCGCAAGACCGGCAAGGGTTTCTTCGACTGGACTGACTAGCGCTTCCGGGCCACCCAACTAGTCCCCACCGCCCCCCTCGCCTCGCAAGCTCGGCCAGGGAACCCTGGCGGCATGGGCCCACGCACTTAATGTCGTTTTCGGGCCCCATAACGGCAACAACTGCGAGCTACTTGGGGGGGCGAACCGTCACTTGGGTGTCCAGCCTCGGTCCAGGAGCACGGCACGGACTTTCGCGACGGCGGACCGTGCGTCGTTCTCCATGTGCCGTTTGGAGATCCTCACCAAGTGCCAGCCGGCACGGGCGAAATCCTCTTCGCGGGCGATGTCCCGGACTATCTGGGCCGGCTCGGAATGCGGCTCGCCGTCGTATTCGACCGCCACCCGGTGTTCCGGATAGGCCAGGTCCGGTTGACGTACGACGCCGGCGCCTAGCTCGGCGGCTACGTTCAGTTGCGGTTCGGGCAGTCCGGTGTTTTCGAGGGCCAGCCGGAGCCGGGTTTCGGGTGCCGAGTCCGAGCCGATCCGTGCCTGTTCGAGTGCCAAACGGGCCTTGCGGATTCCAGGCGTGCCTTTGTGCCGGTCCAGCATGTCCGCCAATTGTTCCAATGTTGCGTACGGCTTTGCCCTGCCCTCAAACTCGGGCCGAGGGATCCGGACCAGATGGTCGGCAACGACCGTCAGTTCATCCACACTCATCTTCCGGGACACATCAAGCCAGGTCCGGGTGCGCGTGGTGATCAAGAGACCGTCAAGACTGGTGATTTCGTCGTCGAAGAAGTGCCCCACATGCCCAACCACACCGGTTCGCCGGGGAATGGCCATGGTGTCTGGACGCGAAATATGGATGCGCGGATCATCGCTGCCTGGCAGGAACCCCGGGAACGACCACAGGGTGAAGGCCGTGGTGTGCGACGCGGCCGAGAACTCGGTCACCGCTGTGAAAGGCCGGACGAAACCGACGTCCGTCGCCTGCCCGGGGACCAATGCGTGGTCCGGAATCCGGATGCCCCGGCTTGGCGAGGGGAGCGATCGGTGCCGCAACCGCCGTCGGCTCACACCGGCGTCGACCGCTTCTTGAAAGGTGAACGGGGCGCACGCCAGCAGCGCCGGCAAGGGTTGCGGGGTCCTCATCGCCCTATCGTTGCAAATCCTGGAACGCCATATTTAGTTATCCACAGGCAATTGCCCCGGCAGCCCAACTAGCTCGCAGTTGTTGTCGTTTACAGCCGCCAAAACGACAACAAATGCGAGCCAGTTGGGTCAGTTAGGCTGGCTGGGTGACTCACATTGCACCCGTGACCCTGGACGGTCGCTTCGTAACCCTGGAGCCCCTTGGCCCCGAGCACCACGACGGTCTTGTGGATGCCGCGAAAGACGGCGAGCTGTGGAAGCTCTGGTACACCTCGGTCCCGACGCCGGAGGGCATGGCCGCGGAGATCGACCGCCGGCTCGGGCTGCAGGAGCAAGGATCCATGCTTCCGTTCGCGACCCGGTTGAAGGCGACCGGCAAGCTCATCGGCATGACCACCTACATGAACATCGACGGTGCCACTCCGCGTGTCGAGATCGGTTCCACGTGGAACGCAGCCTCGGCACAGGGCAGCGGGAGCAACCCGGATTCCAAACTGTTGCTCCTGCGGCATGCTTTCGAAACCCTTGGCTGCCCAGCCGTCGAATTCCGCACGCACTGGCTCAACCACCAGTCCCGCGAGGCCATCGCACGGTTGGGCGCGAAGCAGGACGGCGTCCTCCGGAACCATTCGCGGACTTTGGACGGAGTGCTCCGAGACACGGTGGTGTTCTCCATCCTCGAACACGAGTGGCCCGCGGTGCGCACCGGGCTCGAGTTCAGGCTCGCGAAGCGGTCCTGAGCGCGCGCACCGCGCCGCGCTCCGGCGCGTTCGCGGCTGACGCCAGCTATTTCTTGAGCGCGCTGTTCACGGCCGTACGGTAGCCCTGGGAGTAGCCGGCGTCGTTGGGATGGAAGTTCTCCAACGCAAACTCGGGCGGGTCCAAAGGCGATGGCTGGGTGTAGTGGATCCACGGATTGTTGGAACCGATGCCGTGCCCGGTGAACCGTTCCGTCACGCTCACGTAGCCCACCCCTGCGGCGGAGGCGGCGCCGGCGATGGTCGCATTCAATTGGTCAGCCAATCCGTTCAGCGTGGTGGCCAACTGTTTCTCGGCGGTAGGCATCGTGGGGCCGACGGTGAACAAGCGCGGGTAGCCGGTCAGCACAATGTCGGCGTGGGGTGCCTTTTGCCGGATGGACTGGACCATAGCCACGATGTTGCCGGGTAGCGCGTGCAGGGCGTTCGCCACGCCCTGCACGGCCGAAGCGCAGGCCAGGGCATCGGCACTGGTGCATGCCACCGCCACGGCTCCCGTGCCGACGTCGTTGCCACCAACAGTCACCGAGACTTCGGTAGCGGACCCCAGGGCGATCGCGACAGGATCGGCGGGGGACAGGTTGTCCAGACCTGCCTTGACGGCAAGCGACGTGGCGCCGAAGCAGCCCAGGTTCAGCCCGCCCAAAAGGGCGGCGTAACTGTCCAGGCTCTGATGGCAGCCCGGCAATGAGCCCGGAGCCGGGCTGCTGCCGCCCGTGCCGGCAGCATAGGAATCGCCCAGGGCGACATAGACATCGGCCGGTTTCGTTGTAGTCGCCTGTGCGGGTCCCGTTCCGAGTCCCACCAGGAGTACGACGACGGCGACGGCGCCCGCCAGGCGGCCACACCGGCGTCGCGAATTAGCTGCTTGCATGATTGATATCCCCCTCGTGTCGATCTGCAGTGCCGCTTGGCGGCGCGGGCTACCCCAGCCCGGCAGTCTTGCGGCCAGACTACGCGAGCTGCGGGCCCACGACTACGGAAACCCAACTAGCTGACAGTTGTTGTCGTTACGAGGGCTCATAACGACAACAACTGCGAGTTAGTTGGGTCGGCTACGGCGGGGGTCAGTTGGGTCGGTGGGTTGGAGGGGTGAGGGCGCTGCGGACCGAGGTCCAGGACTTGAGGACCTCCAGTACGTCCGGGGCGCGTTCCGTCAGGACGGCCTGGGAGTACGATTCCTCGAGCAGCGCGTCCACGGAAATGCGGGTGCCGGTGGATGCGCTGAGCATGGCCGCTTCCACCATGGCCAGGCTCATGATGTTCTGGTGGACCTGCCCCATGGGAGTGGACCCTGTGCGCAGGGCAGTCACGAAGTCACGCAGCGAACCGGCGATCTCCTGCCCGGGATCGTCGCCGCCGGGGCCCGAATCAGCGCCCAACGAGGACACAGGTTCGCTGTCGCCGTCCCACAGGACCGTGCCGTGTTCGCCGCTGATCCGCCACGCGGCGTTCCACGAGGTCTCCTGGCCAGGGCTGCACCAGCTCCCGGTGAACACGAAGCGCTCCCCACCGGTCATTTCGAAGATGGCGGTGGCGCCTGCGTCACCGCGGTACCAGCTCCAGGCCGGGTTGTATTCCTCGCAGAACACCGAGACGGGGTCCGCGTCGAGCAGGAACCGGGCCATGTCGAACTGATGGATGGCCATGTCCAGCAGCAACGGGTGGTCCATGGCATCCCGGAATCCGCCGAAATGCGGTGCCTTGAAGAACTCGGCGGAGACAATCCCCACGCTGCCTAGAGAAGCAGAAAGCCGTTTGGCCTCGAAAAGATGCCTGTTGTACCGGCGCGACTGGCTGACCATGAACAACTGGCCGCTAAGCTCCGACGCCGCGGCTAGCGACAGCCCCCGGGCCACGGTGGAAGCCACGGGCTTTTCGCCGAGCACGGGCAGCCCTGCCGCAAGCGCCTCCGTGGTCACCGGATGGTGGGCTACCGGAACGGTGACGTTGATGACCGCTTGGGCGCCGACGTCGGACGCCAACTGTGCGGTCCCGGAGCCCACCGGCAGATCGGGACGCCCGATCGCCGCCGCGCCGGCGCGGGCGGCGTCCAGGTCCAGGTCGACGATGCCCGCTAGTTCCACGAGCGGGGACTCCTGCACCGTCCGGAGCCACGCGCGGCCCATGCCCCCGGCGCCGACGACGACGACGCGAAGGGGAGTGCCGTCGTCGGGAAGGGTGGCGAAACGGGTACTCATGCGTTGGCTCCCTGGTAGCTCTTGCCGTTGAAGAAATCGTTGGTCTCGTAGCGCAGCAGCTCGGGGTGGGCGCGCTCGGGCCGATCGGTGACTGCCCATTCGACGGCGTTGGAGATGACCCGGCGGACGTCCTTGTGGTGGTAGACCGGGTAGTCCTGGTCGCCGGGGCTGAAGAAGAAGATCTTGCCGTGGCCGCGGCGGAACGTGCAGCCCGAGCGGAAGACCTCGCCGCCGCTGAAGGAACTGATGAACACGAGCTCCTCCGGAGTGGGGATGTCGAAGAACTCGCCGTACATTTCCTGCTGATCGATCACGATGGGGTGCGGCACGCCCTTAGCGATGGGGTGGGTGGGGTCCACAGTCCAGACCAGTTCGCGGTCCTGCTCACTGCGCCAGCGCAACGTGCATGAGGTGCCCATGAGCTTGGTGAAGATCTTGGACCAGTGCCCCGAATGCAGGACGATCAAGCCCATCCCGGACAGGACGTGGCGGTGCACGCGCTCGACGATCTCGTCGTCCACATCACCGTGGGACATGTGCCCCCACCAGGTGAGGACGTCCGTGTTGGCGAGGACTTCTTCGGTGAGGCCGTGCTCGGGCTCGTCGAGGGTGGCGGTGCGGACGCTGGCCTTGTCGCCGAGGTTCTCCTCGATGCCGGCCTTAACGGCTCCGTGCATGCCCTCCGGGTAGAGGCGGGCCACCAGTTCGTCGCGCTTTTCGTGCCGGTTTTCGCTCCAGACGGTGACGCGGATTGGTTCAGACATGGTTTCTCCTTGAAGGTTAGTGGTTTGGTGCCCGACGGCGGTGCGGAGCCGCGGGCGGCGAGCTCGGCACCCGCGACGGGACCCGCTGTCGGGATCTGGCTATTTGACGGCCGCTACTTGACCGCTCCACTGGCCGTGCCCGCCGCGATGTACTTCTGCGCCGCGACCAGCAGGATGATGGCCGGGATGGAGGCGAGGACGGCCGTGGCCATGACGGAGCTCCAGTCGTTCACGTAGGCGCCGATGTACTGGAAGATTCCCAGCGTCACGGGCCGCACGGCCTCCGTGGTGGTCAGGGTCAGGGCGAACAGGAAGTCGCTCCAGGTGAACAGGAAAGTGAAGAGCCCCGCGGTGATGAGCGAGTTCCTGCTCAGTGGCACCACGATGGACCAGAACGCCCTCACATGCCCGGCACCGTCTACTCGGGCCGCCTCGATGACCGACGCCGGCATGCCGTTCATGAAGGCCCTGATGATGAGGATCGCGAACGGGATGCCATGCGCGGAGTCGGCCAGGATCAGGCCCGGGATGGAATTGAGCAGGCCAAGATCGTTGTAGGCCGTGTACAGCGCGTTGGCCACCACGATCCCCGGGATCATCTGGCTGATCAAGATCGCGAAGAGCACCACGCCAGCGCCCTTGACCTTGAAATAAGCCAAGGCATAGGCCGCCGGCGCCGCGATGGCCAGGCTGAGCACCACGCTGCCGAGCGAGATCACCAGGCTGGTGGCCAGGTTCCCGCCCTGCTCGCTGATGGCCGTGGCGTAGCCGGTGAAGTCCGGCTTGAGCGGCAGCCACGAGGTTTCCAAGGTGGTGCCGTTGGGCTGCTGCGAAGCGTTGACCATCCAGTAGACCGGGAACAGCATGATGGCCAGGAAGACGATGGCCAGGACGGTGTAGCCCCACCTTTTGCGCTCGGGTCCCGTCCCGGAGCGAACCGGTCCGGCGCCTTTGGAGGCGATCCTATTTCGGGCGCTCGCTTTCCGGGCGCCCGCCGGCGCCGAACGGCGGGTGGTGATTTTCGTCGTCGTCATGGTTTCCTCACTCATCGACGGAACGCCGGCTGGCACGCAAGTACAGGACCGCGAAGACCAGCGAAATGACCACCAGGACGTTGCCCAGCGCGGCGCCCTCGCCGAATTTGAACTCGTGGAAGGACAGATCGTAGGACTGGGTGGCGATGGTCTGGGTCGAATTCGCCGGGCCGCCGTTGGTCAGGCCCAGGATGATGTCCAGCACCTTGAGGGTGTAGACGACGCCGAGCACCAGGACCACGCTCACCACCGGACGCAGCATCGGCCAGGTGATGTGCCGGAACGCCTTCCAACCGGTGGCGCCGTCCAAGGAACCGGCCTCGTAGAGCTCATCCGGTATTTCCTGGAGGCCGCCATAGAGGATGGTCAGATTGAACGGGATGCCGATCCAGATGTTCACCCCCACCACGGCGATCAGCGCCAGCGAGGTACTGGTGAGCCATGGAACGCCCGTATTCACGATGTGCATCTCTCCGAGGAAGCGGTTCAAGGCTCCGCTGTCCTTGTCCAGGATCCATCTCCACACGGCGCTGGACACGATGAGCGGCAGCAACCAGGGGAGCAGGAGCAGCGAACGCAGGATTCCGTTGAGCGGGAACTTGCGCTGGAAGAAGATCGCCAGCGCCAGCCCGATCACGAACTGGCCCAGTATGGATCCCAGCGTGAACAGCGCGGTATTCACCAAAGATGTTGAAAACAACGACGACGACAGCACCTTCGCGTAGTTCGCCAACCCCACCCAGGGGGCCTCGCCCGTGAAGAACGTGGCCGTGGTGTAGTCCTGGAAGCTCATCACGATGTTCTTGACCACGGGGTAGCCGAAGAACAGCGCCATGTAGGTCACGGCAGGGACCAGGAACAGCCACTGGAAGAGGCGCTCGCGGCGTTTGCGGCTGCGCCGGCGCGGTGACTGGATTGCCTCCCCGGCCCGGGTGTTGTCCGAGCCGGACTTTGCGCGCGCTGTGGCCTGCTGGTTGGCGCGCTGGTTGGCCTGCCACTTGGCCTGCGCTCTGGGTTGCGACGAATCAGTTGTGAGGGACATGTCCAGCCGCTTACTGGCCTTGGGCTTGCTTGAGGGCGTCGGCGGGGGAGGCCTTGCCCGTCAGCGCGGTCTGGATTGCGGTGTAGATCTTGGTCGCCTGTGCCGGCCATCCTTCTCCGAGTTCGCCGGTACGGGCCCGGGCTGTCTTGATGAGGTCGGTGAAGGTGGCGAGCTTGGGGTTGTCGGTGGCGAACTTTGCGGCCAGCGAGGTCTTGGACGGGATAGTGTTGCGGGCCTTGGCCATGGCCAGCTGGTTTTCGTCGCTGTTCATGCAGGCCACCACTTCCGCGGCCTTGGCCTGATGGGCCTTATTGCCTGTCTGCGGAACGGTCCACACTTCGCCGCCAAGCGGGGCAACGGCTGTCTGGCTGGCGTCACGGACCGGAATCTTCACGACGCCGTATTTCAGCGCGGTGTTCTTGTCGAGCGCCGGGATCTGCCAGGGGCCGTTGACCATCATGGCTGCCTTGCCTGCCATGAACTGGTCCTTGACGTCTGCCTGGGTCCAGTTCAGCGCCGAGGAGGACACGGATCCGTCCTTGACGAGGTCGGTCCAGAGCTGGAGGGCCTGGGCTGTCGCTGGGGTGTCGATGTTCTTCTCGTCGCCTCCGTTGGACCACATGACCGGAAGGAACTGCCATGTGCCCTCGTAGGTCGGGTTGGCGTTGAAGGCCAGGCCATACTGCTCGCCTGAGGTGAGCTTGGTGGCCGCCGTCTTTAGCTCGTCCCACGTGGTGGGCGGGGTGACTCCGGCCTTGGCCAGAATGTCCTTGTTGTAGAAGAGCGCGATCGTGTTCACGGTGGGGGCGAGCCCGTACACCTTGTCTTTGTAGGTGCCTGCACTCAGGACCCCGGGCGCGAAATCGGCGGTGCTGATGTTGAAATCGGACAGTGGAGCCAGCGCTCCGGTAGCGGCAATCTGTTGCAGGTCCGGATTGTCGAGCATGAGTACATCCGGAAGGGTCTTCGAAGAGGACTGCTGGAGCACCTTGGAGATCAAGGACTTGCCCGGCACGGTCTCTCGTTTGATCGTGACGCCTGCCTTGGTGCCGCAGGCGGTCAGGGCGTCGCCGATGAAGGACTTGTCCGGCTCGTTGTTGTAGTAGTCCATCACGGAGATTTCCTTCACGGCATCCGTGGAGGAGGCGGAGGTAGTGGTGCCGCAGCCCGAGATGGCGAGCGGGAGGCCGACGAGAGCGGCCACGGCCAGGGCGAGCGGGCGGCGTGTCCTGATAGCTGACTTCATTGTCTGTTCCTTTGTTGGTGGAGGAAGGGAATGGTGCGTTTGTTGATGGGAAGTGAATTATCGAATCATCGATGCGTATCGACGATGCCGAAACGAACGGAGTAACGGAGTAACGACCTGCGATGAAAAGCGTTGACGCGGTGGATCAGGGGTGGCGATTCACTGCGGACGGAGGGTGCTTGAACGGTGCGTGATGACCGTGGGTACCAACTCCAGGGATTCGTGTGGTCCGTGGGAGTCGGTGTCGAGGAGTTGGCACATGATTTTGACTGCCCGGCGGGATACTTCAGCCGGGCGCAGATCAATGGTGGAAAGCGGTATGGGTTGGAGCTCGGCGAGGGTGGGGGAGGCGCTTCCGATAACAGAAACGTCCCGCCCCAGGGTCAAACCGCGGCGGCCCAAGTCGCGGCGCAGAATGTCTTGGATGGTGCGGTCGGGAGCGATGAACGCGGGCTTGCCGGTGGTGCCGGCGAGGGCCTTGTCCACCGATTTGGAGATGGTGGCGCGGTCGGTCCCGCCGGGAAGGTGGAGCACGGTCACGCCCAGTGCTTTGGCCGCGACGTCCGTGCCGTTCAAGAACCGGTCGACGTAGTTCACGTGGCGGTCCATCACTGCGGGCTGCCAATCAATAACGGAAATCACAGAGTGGCCTGCGGCCGCAAGATCCCGGACGCAGTGTTCACCGGCCATTTCGAAGTCGGCGTCGATGCAGACCAGCCCGGACGGATCGCGGGGGATGCCGATCAGCACCACCGGGACGTTCAGGCTGCGGGCCACCGGGAGACGCTCGTCCTCGTCCTCAACCTGCATGAGGATCAGGCCGTCGCAAATCTGCTGCCCGACCACGCGGCTCAGTCCGGCGGCGCCTTCGTCGTCGGTGACCAGGAGAATGTCGTGGTCGAATTGCCGGGCCGTACTGGCAATGACCGAGACGAACTCCATGATCGATCCCATTTCCAGCTCCGGAATGAACGGAATGACCAGGCCGATGACCCGGGTCTTGCGGCTTGCCAAGGCGCGGGCGCCGGCGTTGGGCTGGTAAGTCAACTGCTCGATGGCGGCCTCGACCTTTTTCCGGGTCTTCTCGGAGATGGGCCGCTTGCCGCTGAGCACGTACGAGACGGTGCTTTGGGCTACGCCGGCAGCCTGGGCGACATCCTTGCTGGTGGGCACGTTCCAGGCCTCCTTGCCGGGTTCAGTGGGTCTTGGTGATGCGTAGTGCGTCGATACGCATCGTCGATGCGTATCGAGAAAGAGTATGACATGGATCACGTAAAACCCGCAAGACCCAACCCTCGCTCACATATCCCGCCTTTCCTCCCGACCCCCGCTCACATATCCCGCCTTCCGAGCAAACCCTCGCTCACCTATCCGGCGTGTGGTTAGCTGTCCGGTATGGATGGGATCTCAACCGCCGCCAAGCAGCGGGGCGTCCATTGGGACGGTGCGGTGAACGCCTGGCACATCGCCGGAGGCTTGTACCGGATGGGTCGGCGGGAATGGCTCACCGATCTCGGGTGGCAGCAAATGTACGACGCCGGCATCCGCACCGTGATCGATCTGCGGACCCTTCGCGAGCAGCAGCCCAGGGAGGTTGATCCCGAGGTTTCGGCGGATGCGACTGCTCGCTTCGAGATCGTCCATTGCCCCACCGAAGATCCGGAGGACAAGGAGTTCACCGAGCGCTTTGGCCCGTACCTGAAAGACCCTGCCCACTACGCCGACTATGTGCGGCTCTTCCCGGACAGGCTCGCCGCGGTTTTCAAGGCCATCGCCGCGGCACCCGGCGGTGTTGTAGTGCATTGCGCTGCCGGGCGTGACCGTAGCGGGATCATCGCCGTGATGCTGCAGAACCTGTCCGGAGCCGGCGACGAGGAAATCGTGCGCGGTTACCAGCAGGGAATGCGCGGAATCAACGAGCGCCACCGCCACCACCGCGCCCCGCACGCCCACGATCCCTTTCTCGAGGAAGCCGCACTCGAGGCCTTGCTGGCATCGCGCAGCGTGAGCCTGTTGGAATTCGCGCATTCCTTGGACACGTCTACCTTCCTGAGAGCCAATGGGGTCTCCGAGGCGGAAATTTCCGCCATCCGAGCGAAACTCAACGCTCCGGCGCGGTAGAACGCGGTAGAAGCAGCGTCCCGGCGGGCATCTAGTGTGCAGATCGGGCCTCTCATGTATTCTGGGTTGTATTACCGAACGGCCGGTCAGTAATTTGCGGCCGTTCAGTCCATTTCGTGCCCGTGCCTTGGAAGGACCCGTCGACGATGACCAGTACCGCAGTCGCTCCGGAAGCCACAACCGTTGAAACCGTGCCCAGTTTCGTCCAGGGCGAGTGGTGGACCCCCAGCGCTGAAGCCTCCGCTGGCGTCCCCGTCCGCGACGCCAGCACAGGCGAGATCCTCGCAACGGTCAACACCGACGGACTGGACCTTGCCGGCGTCGTGAACTACGGGCGCACGGTGGGCCAGCGCGAGCTCGGCAAGCTCACCTTCCACCAGCGCGCCCTCAAGCTCAAGGAACTCGCCCAGTACCTGAACGGCCGCCGCGAAGAGTTCTACGCCTCGTCCTTCAAGACCGGCGCCACCAAGATCGACTCGATGGTGGACATCGACGGCGGCATCGGCGTGCTCTTCACCTTTGGTTCCAAGGGCCGCCGCGAACTGCCGAACTCGCAGGTTGTAGTGGACGGACCCATGGAAGTCCTGTCCAGGGACGGTTCCTTCGCCGGCGAGCACATCTACACCCGCATCCCGGGCGTCGCGGCGCAGATCAACGCCTTCAACTTCCCCGTGTGGGGCATGCTCGAGAAGTTCGCGCCTGCATTCATCGCTGGCGTCCCCACCATCGTCAAGCCAGCCACTCCCACCGGTTACGTTGCCGCCGTCGTGGTCAAGGCGATCGTCGAGTCGGGCATTCTGCCGGAAGGCTCGCTGCAGCTCATCTCGGGATCCGCCCGCACCCTGCTGGACCACCTCGACTACCGCGACATTCTCGCCTTCACCGGTTCCGCCTCCACCGCCAACTCGCTCAAGTCCCACGCCAACGTGGTCCAGGGCGGCGTCCGCTTCACCTCCGAAACCGACTCCCTCAACGCGGCCATCCTCGGACCCGACGCCGTGCCCGGCACCCCCGAGTTCGACGCCTTCATCAAGTCGGTCGTCACCGAAATGACGGTCAAGGCCGGCCAGAAGTGCACCTCGATCCGCCGCACCATCGTGCCCCAGGCGCTGGTGTCCGACGTCGTCTCCGCCATCGGCGCGCGCGTGGACGAGCGCGTCGTCGTCGGCGACCCCAGGGCAGAGGGCGTCACGATGGGCGCCCTCGCGTCGCTCGAGCAGCTCGCCGACGTCCGCGCGGCAGTGCAGTCAATGCTCGACGCCGGTGGCGAGCTCGCGTACGGGACGCTGGATTCGCCGTCGGTCACCTCGCTGGACGGCACCATCGGCGTCGTGGAGGGCGGCGCGTTCATGTCGCCCGTTGTCCTGAGCTGGGCCGACGTGGACTCGGAAGCCGTCCACTCGCTCGAGGCTTTCGGTCCGGTGTCGTCCGTGATCGGCTATTCGGACCTCGACGACGCCGTCCGCCTCGCCGCCCGCGGTGGCGGCTCCCTGGTGGCCTCCGTGTGCACCAACGATCCTGCTGTCGCCCGGGAATTGGTGACGGGAATCGCGGCACACCACGGCCGTGTCCTGATGCTCAACCGCGAGGACGCCCGCTCGTCAACCGGGCATGGTTCGCCTGTGCCGCACCTGGTTCACGGTGGGCCGGGCCGCGCCGGTGGTGGCGAGGAACTCGGTGGTATCCGTTCCGTCATGCACCACATGCAGCGCACCGCGATCCAGGGCTCGCCGAACATGCTCACTGCCGTGACCGGCGTCTGGCACACGGGCGCGGACCGCAACTTCACAGTGGAGACCGAAGGTACGCACCCGTTCCGGAAGTCGCTGGCAACCCTGCGGATCGGCGACGCCGTGCGGTCCGAACTGCGGCAGGTCACCCTGGACGACATCACGGCCTTCGCCAACTCCACCGGCGACACCTTCTACGCCCACACCAACCAGGAAGCAGCCGAAGCCAATCCGTTCTTCCCGGGAATCGTGGCGCACGGGTACCTGCTGCTCAGCTGGGCCGCCGGCCTGTTCGTGGAGCCGGCACCGGGCCCCGTCCTGGCCAACTACGGCCTGGAGAACCTGCGCTTCATCACTCCCGTTGCCGCCGGGGATTCGATCCGGGTCACGCTTACGGCCAAGAAGATCACTCCGCGCGAGACCGACGACTACGGCGAAGTAGCCTGGGACGCCGTCCTGACCAACCAGAACGACGAAATCGTAGCCACCTACGACGTCCTGACCCTCGTGGAGAAGTAGCCTCCCCTACCGACGCTCGCTCACGTATGTGGGGGTTTGGCCGGACGCCCGCTCACTTGTGTGGGTGTTTGGCCGGACGCCCGCTCACACGGAACGCTCCCCATCACTGGGGAGCGTTCCGTGTCTAAGGAGTTCTATTGCCCGGGGGCGCGGTATGTCGGGGTCTTCTTGGCAGCTTCGTCGAGATCCTCCACCGTCATGAGCGGCTTCAAATGCAGGCGCACAGCGCCTGTCGCATTGATCATGAGTGAGAGGGCGGCGGCGCTAGCCGCGTCCGGGATCTCGAAGACTCCGACGACGTCGGTCTCCCCGAAAGCGTAGTAGAAACTCTCAAGCGATCCGTCTACGGATTTGAGTGCATCGACCACAGCATCGCGGCGCTTGGTGCCACCCTCGCGCAACAGCCCCTTGATTCCGTCGCCTACGTAGTTTGCTTCGAATAGATATTTGGTCATTGTCTTCCCGTCCCTGATGTCCAGGACTCGGGCCTCCTAAGGTGCTCCCATCACCCGTTGAGGGAAGGTCCCGGAGTTGTTCCCCTGCGAGGGGGCTGTGCACATAGTAGGCCGAGGCTGTCGCCCTGACAACGGTCTAGCCAACGCATGCTCACAAGGTCTTTCCGATCCCGCCCGGCGTAAGATTTTTTGCGTAGGAGGTGGCGAAATGAACCTAGCACTCAGAACAGCCACAACCGTCTTGCCCGTCGACGACGTGGACCGAGCCCGCAGCTTCTACGCGGAGAAACTCGGCCTCCCTCATCGCGGCATGACCTGGGATGGAAATGATTTGTTCGGCATCGACGGCGGTCCCATGCTGCAGTTGATGCCCATCAAGGACGGCATGCACTCGTCGCACACTGCCCTTTCCTTTGAAGTCAGCGACATCGAGCGGACAGTCGACGAAATGGAGGCGAACGGCGTCGAATTCCGGGATTACGATCTCCCGGATCTCAAGACAGAACACCACATTTGTACCACCGACGCCGACCGTTGCGCCTGGTTCATGGACACGGAAAACAACGTCCTTTGCGTCCATGAAAGTTTGGGTATCCAGGCCGAATACCAGCTCTGAAAAGCATCACAGCACCACGCAGAACGCCCGCTCACTTTTTAGTGAGCGGGCGTTCTGCCAATTGGGGATATATGTGAGCGAGCGTCGGTCGAAAGTGCCGTATATGTGAGCGGGCGTCGGTCGAAAGTGCCGTATATGTGAGCGAGCGTCTGAGGGGGCGGGGAAAACCGGGCGACCTACGCCGAGGCGTGGAGGCCGTCGAACGCCATGGTGATGACGTCGTCGGCCAGGCGCTGCGGGGAGAGCGAGCCGCCCGGTTTGTACCACTCCACAATCGAGTTGATGGTCCCGAACAGGAGCCGGGTCACGGTGCGGGGGTCGATGTCCTGGCGCAGCGTGCCTTCTTCGCGGGCGGCCGAGATCAACGCGGCCACCTTGTGGTCGAAGGCACGACGCCGTTCCAGGGCATCGCGCTCAATGTCGGTGTTGCCGCGGAGACGCAGGAGCAGCGTGACGAACGGCAGCCGGTCCACCAGCACGGCGATGGTCTGCCGTAGGACAAACTCCAAACGCGCGTCGGCCGCCCCGGTAACAGCCTCGGGCTGTTCCAGGATGGCCTCGAGCCCACCCAGTGCGTGCTCAAGGGCGAGCTTTAGGAGGTCGCCCTTGGACGGCACGTGATGGTAGATGGCTGATTTTGAGATGCCCAGGTTTTCGGCCAGAATGCCCATGGATGTGGCGTCGTAACCGTGCCGGTTGAAGACGTCGACGGCGATGAGCAGCACTGATTGCTGGTCGTATCCGGGGCGTCCCCGCTTGGTTACTGTTTCACTAGGCATGCTGGCCATTTTCTCATGAACGGTCGGTTGATTCGCGCATGCGCCCGGCCACGTTACCTCTTGGGTCGCATGTCGTAGACGCGGCGCAGCTTGCCGTTGGAGCGCTCAAGCGAACCCGGCTCCACGACGTCCACCACGCACGAAGAACCCACGTGGATCTTGATCTGTTCGCGCAGGGCGTGTGCCGCCGTCGTGCCCGCCTCGACCGAAACGTTCTCGCGGCGCTCAATCTTGACCGTCAGCGAATCCATGCGCTTGCCTTCGGGGCGGGTGAGCTCGAGTTGGAAGTGCGGGCTGAGCTCGGGGATGCGCAGGGCGATTTCCTCGATCTGTGAAGGGAAGAGGTTCACACCGCGCAGGATGATCATGTCGTCGCTGCGTCCGGTGATGCGGCCCATGCGGCGGTGCGCGGGGCGGGCGGTGCCGGGCAGCAGTCGAGTGAGGTCCTTGGTGCGGTACCGGATGATCGGCAGCGCTTCCTTGGTGAGCGAGGTGAAGACGAGTTCGCCCGGCTCGCCGTCGGCCAGCACGGCGCTTTCCCCGCGGGAGGGATCGAACGGATCGATGATTTCGGGGCGGAAGTGGTCTTCCCAGATGTGGCAGCCGTCCTGGGTCTCCACGGCCTCGCCGGCTACGCCCGGGCCCATGACTTCCGAGAGCCCGTAGATGTCGCAGGCCTTGATGTTCATGGTGGTTTCGAGCTCATGCCGCATTTCCTCGGTCCACGGTTCGGCTCCGAGCACGGCGTACTTGAGCGAGGTCGACGCCGGATCCACACCCATGTGCGCCATCGCGTCGGCGATTGTGAGCAGGTAAGTCGGGGTCGCCAGGATCGCGTCCGGCTTGAAGTCCTGGATCAGCTGGATCTGGCGTTCGGTCTGGCCGCCGGACATCGGGATGACGGTGCAGCCGAGCGCTTCGGCACCGGCGTGGGCGCCCAAACCGCCGGTGAACAGGCCGTAGCCGTAGGCGTTGTGGACCTTCATGCCCGGCCGGACGCCGGAAGCGCGGAGCGAGCGGGCCACGAGGGTTGCCCAGTTGGCGAGGTCGTTCTTGGTGTACCCGACGACGGTAGGGCGGCCCGTGGTTCCGGAGCTCGCGTGGATGCGGGCTACTTCGTCTTGCGGTACGGCGAACATGCCGAAGGGGTATTCCTGGCGGAGGTCTTCCTTGGTGGTGTACGGGAACTTGCCGAGATCGGACAGTTCGCGGAGATCGGAAGGGTGGACGCCGGCGTCGTCGAACTTGCGCTTGTACAGTGGCACGCGATCGTAGGCGTAGGCCACGGTCCGTTGGAGGCGGCTCAGCTGCAAGGCCTCGAGCTCGTCGCGGGAGATGGTTTCTTCGCGATCTAGCTGTGCGGTGTTAAGCGGTGCGTCGGGAGCGGCGACGGTGTTCTGTGTCATTGTCTTCCTACTTCTTGGAGATGGTGCGGCTGCGGCCACGGAACTCGGCGATGAGCTCGCCGTAGCTGCCCGGTTCTTCGGGAGACCCGACGGCGGAAGGTTCGCTTGCGTCGGCCGCGAAGATTTGGATGTCGTACAGGCCGCTGCGGCCGTTGTTGGCGCGACGGTTCGCGACGGCGGTGATCACTTGGCCTTGATAGGCCGGCTTGAGGAAGTTGATGTCGACGCCGGCGGCGACAGTTATGGTGTCGGCTTCCGACGGCGAGGGGTTGGCCGGGTTGCATGCCAGTGCAAAAGCTGAATCGGCGAAGGCGAAGATCATTCCGCCGTGGGCCATTCCGAAGCCGTTGAGCATTTCCTGCCGGAGCTTCATGCGGACGGTGGCGTGGCCGTCGTCGACCTTGAGCACCTCCAGGCCCATCCACTCGGAGGCGTAGTCGTTCTTGAGAATCTGGTGCTGCGCTGCGCCAGAAAGGGTGGTCTCAACCATGCGTCATTGCCTCCAGCTTTATTTACCGAATGTTCATTAGGTAATCCCAGTTTGCTTGAACTGTCAAGAGGAGATCGCTCGGCGGGACGGATCCAGACCCCCAAAAACCCAACGTAGTAGCCTCGAGTCATGCCGCTCATCGAACTGCCCATCCGGACCCCGAGGCTCGTGCTTCGCAGGTTCGAGGCCACTGACCTGGAGCGATTCCACGCCTACCAGTCTCTGCCCGAGACGGCGCGCTTCCTGCTCCGGCAGGAATTGACCCTCACGCAGTCCATGGAAGCGTTGGGCCGCTACGCCAACTTCTCTTTCGAACAAGAGGGCGACTGGGTGTGCCTCGCCATAGAGCGCGCGGACGCGGCGGGCTTGCTTGGCGAAGTGGTGCTCAAGTGGCTGCCGGGCACGGGGCAGGCCGAAATCGGCTGGATCTTGGCGCCGGAAAGCCGAGGCCAGGGCTACGCCGCAGAAGCGGCCGAAGCCGTGCTCCGCCTGGGTTTTGAAACCCTCATGTTCCACCGGATCGAGGCCAAGCTGGATGCCCTGAACACCTCGTCGTCGGGATTGTGCGAACGGCTTGGGATGCGCCGCGAAGCCGAGCTCGTGGACAACTGGCATTACAAGGGCCAATGGTCCACCGAAGTCATCTACGCGATGCTTGACTCGGAGTGGCGCGCGCGGAAATAGCGCCCGCTGCGAGCTGCTTGCGGGACGGTCATGGTGCGGGCTCCAGTTCTTTCTCGGGTGCGATGGATGCGGTTGCCCGGGAGAGAAGGATGACGCCGGCCAATGCGGCCGCGCCACCGAGGAGCGAGGCGACACCCGGGACTTCGCCGAGCAAAATCCACCCGAGCAGCAGGGACAGCACCGGCACGACGTACAGGAGAGAACCGCCCTCTGCCACGCTTGTCCGCGAGAGCGAAACGTTCCAGAAACCGTAGCCCACCACGGTGCAGATCACCACGAGCACGGCCAATGCCAGCCAAGCGTTCCACGTGAACTCGGACGGCGTCGCTGCGAACCGGGCGGTCGGCAGGGTTGCCACTCCGCCGATGAGGGATCCCCAGAAGACCACTTCGAGCGGAGGGACGCGTGCCAGCAGGGGCTGCTGGACGATGAGGAATGCCGACAGGAGAAGTGCGGCTGCCACGATGTACAAGGCATCGCCGTTGAAGCCGACGGCCGCGGAATCGCCCAGCGTAATGGCTACGACGCCTGCTACGGCAAGCAGCATCCCCCAGTAGCCCAGGCCCGACGTTCTCTCCCGTAACATCAGATGACCGAGGACGAACGCGAAGACGGGCGAGATATTCAGCAGGAGACTCGCTGTTCCGGCCGGAACAGTCGTCTGCCCGAGGTTCAGGAGCAGGCCGAAGCCCGCATACCCCAGTAATCCCGCGACAAGCATCCTCGGAATGTCACCACCCCGCAGCGTAAGCCGCTGCCGCCGGATCAGCAGCACCAAGCCAAGCACGACGGCGGCGCCCAAGTAGCGCAGCGGCGTGAGGTCCTGGGGGTCCATCACCTTCAGGGCCTCGCGGGTAGCCACGTATGTGGGCGCGGAAGACAGCACCATCAGCATATCTGGTCTTCGGTACCATCCGGTCACAATTGGGGCCTTCCCGGTGAAGTGGCCCTTTGCTTCAGGGCGCTTATTCAGGGAACTATTGCTCTCCCGGACGATTTATTCGTACAGTACATGAATTAGATCGTTCGCGGAAGAAATAAAGAGCAACTATTCCTTGAAGAGACCTTTGAGAAGCGCATTAGTCGGACATCGGCCTGAGCAGGGGAAACGGGGACGAGCGACATGACGGCGACCGCCAAGGACCACGAAGAGCGGCCTCGCGCCAAGACTGCCGGCGAACGGCAGCGGCACCCCACTGAAGTGCGGCGTCAGCTGGTGGTTGACGCCGCGCGGGACCTGATCGCGGACAAAGGACTGTTCAATGTCCTGATCCGCGACATTTCAAAAGCCTGCGGAGTGTCACCCGGGACCATCACTTACCATTTCAAGAGTCTCGACGAAGTCCTGATGGAAGTAGTCAAGGCGGAAACCGCAGACTTCTACGTTCCCCTGCTGGAGAGCGCCAGAGGGTCCGGCGACCCTACTAGGGAACTGCTGTTTTTCCTCGAGGGGATGTTCGGCTCCGACGCGAATTCCCGCAGGCACTGGCTGATCTGGTTCGATTTCTGGTCCGCTGCGGCCAGGGACGAAGCCTACGGAAGCTGGATGAGCGAACACTACGACGGCTGGCGCAACGCCTTGCGCGAGATCACCGAGCGCGGCGTCAGCGAGGGATCCTTCGTCTGTGACGATCCCCAAGGTTTCGCCATCGAGACTGCAGCCATGGTGGATGGCCTCGCCGTCCAGTGCTATGCGCGGGGTTCGTCCCTTCCGGTGGAAACATCGCGGAACCTGCTTATCGCGTTCGTGAGGCGAGAGCTCCAGATCAGGTGAGCAGTGCGACCAGGAAGAGTGCCGGAAATAGCCCCGCCGCGACGCCGGCACGGCCGCGGGCGCGCGCGTAAAGCGGACTTACGCCGACATGCGCGAGAATAGCAGGTACCGCTGGTGTTAAGGTGGGCTGAGCATAAGAGAGATGGGGATCTTGAAGTGGGCGCATCGGGCGTGGCTGTAGTAATCGAGGATGACGATGACATCCGTGAGGTAGTCCATGCCGTCCTCGAGGCATCGGGCCTGGAGGTTTACGCGGCCGGAAACGGCGTCGACGGCGTGGATGCGGTCCGCCTTCACAACCCCGACGTGATCACCTTGGACCTTGGCCTGCCCGACATTGACGGGATCGAGGTCACCCGCCGCGTCCGCGAGTTCAGTGACGCCTACATCATCATGCTCACCGCCCGGGCACGTGAAGTGGACACCCTGCAAGGGCTGGCCATCGGCGCCGACGACTTCGTCACCAAGCCCTTCCGGCCGCGCGAACTCCTGGCCCGGGTTGAGACGCTCCTTCGGCGGCCGCGTGGCAGCAAGCTTTTGAGCAGCTCCGGAGGGAGCCCGACGGCGGAGCTGCCGCCGGCCCCGGCGTCGAACTCGCCAACCGGACCCACACCTGCGCTGCCGGCGGCTGAGCCATCGGGACTGGAACACAATGGCCTTTTCCTGGACGTAGCCACGCGGACCACCCGGGTGGGAACCGAAGAGGTGCAATTGACCCGCACCGAGTTCGACCTTCTTCAGGCCCTCATGGAGGCCGGGCGCGTTGTGCGAAGCACCACGGGGCTTGCCCGCTGGCTCCACGCCAGGGAGTACGAAACGGGAGGCTTTGTCAGCGAATCCGAAGAGCGCGCGATCCAGGTGCACATCGCCAATCTGCGGCGGAAGCTCGGCGACTCGGCGCAGTCGCCGCGGTGGGTGGAAACAGTGCGTGGCGTCGGTTACCGCCTAGCGGCAAAGACATCGGAAAACTGACCCAATCTTAAGCGAACCTTTAACAACGCTCTTTACGCTGGGAAAGTCAACTTCGGATTTTCACGGCTCAAAGGAGCATCGCATGAAAAAATTCGCCGCAACACTGCTCATGACGGGCCTGCTGGCTATTGGCGGATTTGTCACCCCTGCCAATGCCGCACCGAAGACCACGCACGACACCACCGGCACAACAGTAACGACGGTTACCACCGGCACTGTTGTGAACTACGCTCAGATCGGTTGGTGGCCCAACTGACTCGCACTAGATGCCGTTTTGGCGCCTCATAACGGCATCTACTGCTAGCTACTTGGGTAGACGGGCAAGAAGAAGCTCCACACACCGCCCCGGGCCACCGCCCAGGGGCGGTGTTTTTTTGGGCGGCCGCCCTTAGCTCTCGGTATCCAGCGGGAGCCGGACTGAAACCGTGGTTCCTACGCCCAGGGCGGACTCGACGTCGAGCCGGCCGGAATGGCGTTCCACAATGTCGTGGGCAATCGCCAGGCCAAGCCCGCTCCCGGGGATGGCCGCAGTGGAGGCGTTTGAAGCGCGGAAGAACCGTGTGAACACCTGTTCGATCTCGGTTTCGGGGATCCCGACGCCGGTGTCCTCCACGCGCACCACCACGCTGGGAACCGTCCCCGGGTCCGATGTGACCCCGCTGCTGACCGCGACGTGGCCGCCGTTGGGCGTGAACTTGATCGCGTTGCTGATGATGTTGGCGAAGACTTGCTCGAGCTTGGCCTCGTCGGCCTGGACGGTCATGGTTCCGGGCGCATGCATCACAGTGAGGGACAGCGAACGGGAGTCGGCGAGCGGCTGCAACGTCGAGACAACAAGCCTGAGCAGGGTGCCCACATTCACGCGGCTCAATTCGAGGTCGCCGGAAGTGTCCTGGTGCGAGACGGTGAGCATGTCTTCGATCAGTCGTCGGAGCCGCTCGGCATTTCGCGAAATGACATCGACCATCCGCTCGACGCCCGCGGGAAGAGGTCCACCGGCGCCAGCGCGGATCATGTCCAGGTATGCCGTGATGGACGTCAGGGGGGTACGGAGTTCGTGGTTCACCGTGGTGAGGAAGTCGGTCTTGGCCTGGTCGAGTTCCTGGAGCTTGTACATGACCTGCTGTTGCGCGCCAATCAGGTGGCTCTGCATCAGGCCATACGCCAAGTTCCCCGAGACGTGCTGAATCAGGCCTATTTCGGCCCGGGTCCATTCCTGCGCCGTGTCCGGGCGGGCGATCCAGATGACGCCGAGAACGAGGTCTCCCTCGCCTACCGGCACCACAACAGAGGCCGACGGCGCCCCCGCACCACCGGTATCACCCGCACCGCCGGATTCACCCGAGGGAGCCCGTTTGGGCAGCGGCTGCACTTCCGCTTCTGCCCACAACCGTTCCGCCAGTTCGAACGTGGCGATTTCGTCAGTGAGTTCTCCCGGCAGGACTCCCGGCACCAGTCCGGGCGCATTCCATTCGGCGCTCACCTGCGGCACCCGGGTATCCGGGAACGTCGTGAACCAGACGTGTTCCGCGCCCAAGGCCTCGCCGATTCCGTCGACCAGGTGCCGGGCAATCAGGCCTGGATCAATGGTTGACCGGATCGCCGCGGATACCTTCCGCAGGCTCTCCCTCAGCGACTCGGCTTCCGAACGGCGGCGCGTCCGTTCGGCGGCGCGGGCTATCAGTACCAAGGCCCGGTGCACCCGAAATGCGGGAGGCTGTCCTCGGTAGGTGTAATCAGCAATCGTCCACCCTTCCAGGGCAGCAACATCCAGCTCGTTCTCGGGATCCAGCAAGAGCAAAACCGGAACGCTGTTCCGGGGAAGGAACTCCCGGAGGTCGTTGTCCACCACCAGCACGTCGCACGGTTCGCTTTCCAGCGCGGCCGCAAGTGAACCGGCGTCGGGCGCTGAACGAACCCTAAACCCTGCCGCGGCGAGCGCTGCAACCGTCTCGGCGAGGCGGGCCGGGTCAGGGTCGGCCACCAAGGCCCGGTTTGGCAACGATGCATTGTCAGTCAAGCTACGCTCCTACTGTCCGGTCCGTCCCCCCACGGGAAGCCTACTATCGAGAACGTTACTTGAGTCCGGCTCCAGGCAGCAGTTCGACGGCGCCAAGGGAGTCCGCGACGAAGGCATAGTCCCACGCGCGCTCGCGCCACTGCACGTACCGTCCCGATGCTCCGCCGTGTCCACCGTCCATCTCGATCTTCATGACGATGGGCGCACTGCCCGTGGTCTCGGAGCGCAGCACCTGGACCCATTTGGCCGGTTCAACGTAGAGCACGCGGGTGTCGTTGAAGGACGTGACCGCTGCGATCTGCGGGTACGAAACGGCCCGGATGTTCTCGTACGGGGTGTAGGACTTCATGTACTCGTACACCTCGGGATCCGTGATGGGGTTGCCCCATTCTTCCCACTCGAGCGCGGAGAGCGGCAGCTCGGGGTCCAGGATGGTGTTGAGCGCGTCCACGAACGGCACGGCCGCCACGATCGCCGCGTACTTTTCCGGCGCGAGGTTGGCCACGGCGCCCATCAGCAGGCCGCCCGCGGAGCCGCCCATGGCCGCGATCCGCTCCGGCGCCACCCAACCGGAGGACGCGAGCCAGTCCGTTGCCGCGATGAAGTCGGTGAAGGTGTTTTTCTTGTTGAGCTTCTTGCCGTCGTCGTACCAGCGCCTGCCGAGCTCGCCGCCGCCGCGGATGTGGGCGATCACCATGACGATTCCGCGATCGAGGAGGGACAGCCTGGCCACGCCGAAGCCGGGATCCATGCTGACCTCGTACGAGCCATAGCCGTACACCAGGCCGGCGGCGCTTGAGTCCCGCGCAAGGGAGGCGTGCCGCAACACGGACAGCGGGACGCGCGTGCCGTCCGCCGCCGTCGCCCATTCCCGGGTGGCCACGTAGTCGGACGCGGTGTACCCGCCCAGCACCGGGCTTTCCTTCCGCAGCAGCAGTTCGCCGTGCGGCAGCGCGGCGGTGGGCAGCACGAAGTCGTACACGCGCGACGGCGTGAAGTAGGACGTGTAGCCGATGCGGATCACGGGCGCTTCATAGTCGGTTCCACCCACGCCGGCCGTGTACAGCTCCTCGTCGAAGGCGGGCTCCACGGCGGCGCCTTGCGCGGCGGTTCCCAGCCCGGCGAGCGGAAGCACCTGCACGCGTTCGATCGTGTCCTGCCGTACCGACACCACCAGATGCGTCGAGGTGACGCCCGCTCCGTTGACGCGAACGGCGTCGGAATGCCCGACGACGGTGCGCCAGTTCTGCTCGGACGGCGGCTTGGCGAACTCGGCCGGGTCCGCGATGGACACCATCGAGTTGATGGCACCCTTGTTGTGGGTCAGGAGGATCGTCTCAGCTTTTTGTCCATCAACACCATCGAGGAGGAACGGCTCGGCCTCGTAGAGGATGTGTTCGTCGCGGGAAATCACGGTGGACAGGCCGGCGTCGAAATCGTCGAAGCGCAGCAGGCGCGTCTCGCTGAATTCCGAGCAGCCGATGCTCAGCACGAGGTACCTCCGGTCGGAGGAGAGCTCGAATCCGAGCCACATTGCGACGTCGTCCTCCTGGTAGATGACCTCGTCCTCGCTGACGGGCGTGCCCAGGACGTGCGACTTCACCTGGTACGGGCGCCAGGAATCGTCAACCACGGTGTAGAAGATCCGCGTGCCGTCGGGGGAGAAGGCCACGCCGTAGAAGATGTTCTCGATGACGTCGGGCAGAAGTTCACCCGTGCGCAGGTCCTTGATGCGGAGCGTGAAGCGTTCCTCGCCGGAGTTGTCCACCGCGTAGGCATAGAGGTTGCCGTCTACGGTCACGGCGGTTCCGCCAATGGAGAAGAACGGCTTGCCTTCCGCCTCGGCGTTCCCGTCCAGCAGGACTTCTTCACCCGGGAGTTCGACGCCGGGTTCCACCGCCGGCGGGGTCCAGTCCGCCACCGGGTTGCCCGAGTTCGCGGCCTGGACGCGGCACTGGATGCCATACTCCTTGCCCTCGACAGAGCGGGTGTAGTACCACCAGCCATCCTTGCGGCTGGGGACCGAGAGGTCCGTCTCCTGGGTGCGTCCCTTGATTTCCTGGAAGATCGCCTCCCGCAGCGGTTCCTGGTGTGCGGTGACGGCTTCCTGGTAGGCATTTTCAGCCTTCAAGTGCTCAATGACCTCGGAGGATTCCTTGTCCCGCAGCCATTCGTAGTTGTCCACGAAAACATCGCCGTGGTGCTCGCGGGTGTGCGGCACCTTCTTGGCGACGGGGGCCGTTGGGCCTTCGGCGTGGGATGGCTGGGCGGAACCGGAAGTCTGGGTCATGCTCTCAATATATAGAGCCTGACGGACGCCGGAGCCCGCGTTCGCTGCGGGGGTAGCGGTGTGCGCTTAGGTGCAGGTGAACTGGCCCGACGTGGGGGTGCCCGTCCAGGTGTTGTTGGTGCCGGGGACCGGATACTGGTTGCTGACCGACCAATTCCAGGTTCCAAAGTGGGGAATGATTTTCGCCGTGTAGGTTCCGCCCCCACTTTGGTTGCTGTTGCCGCTGAAAAGGACGAGCCCGAGGCTGGAAGTGACGGTGAACTGTCCTACGAATCGGGGATCGGAAAGTGCCCAGTTCGTGACGCTGATGGTGAGGTTCGATCCCTGGCAACTCGCGCTGACCGTGGCGGTCGAAGCCAGGGTGGCGGAGGAGACCGGGAGGGCAGCGCCCGCAGCTGAGTTGAACGCGGCCTGCGCGATACCGGGAGCGAAGACCAACACCGCAGCCGCTGCCAGGACCGCGGCGACGCGCCCCAACGCAGGCGTCTGCGCTGCGTCGGCGGTGCTCCGGCTTCTACGCAAGGTCAGCGGCTTTCTGTCAGGCCCGGTGGTCCATTCCATTCTCACCGCTTTCATGCGGTAAGGGCAGGGCATCCGGTTCGGTTCTGTGAAGAGGATTTTACGCGGCGCGCCGGGTGGTGTGACCACCCAGGGCTTTTTCCAGCTGTGGTTGGTGCTGGCGGACGAGTTCCCCGGCTTGGGCTGCCGCGGTGTGATCGGTTGTGACCAAGGCGTGTTCGAGCCGGACGCAGTGCTGTTCCATCCGGAGCGCACCCACCATCGAGGAGCTGGTTTTCAGGCTGAGCACCGCATCCATCGCGAGGTCGCTGTCGCCGGTACTCAGTGCGTGGCTGATCTTGTCCACACGCTGGGGAAGCATCTTGGCGTAGGCGGCCGCGAACTTCTCGGCAGCCTCCTTGCTTTTCATTTCCCGTGCCAGGCGCTTGAGCGGGCGACGGTCAAAGGCCGGCAGGGCGGCGCCGGTGTCCACGGCGCCGTCGTCGCCTTCGGGCTTTTTCCGCCAGATGGAGACGAGAACCATGACCACCAGGGCGGCCGGAGCGCCATACATCAGGACCTTCAGGACCACGGGATCACGAAGAGCGCGGATCGCGTTGCCCAGGTACGGGACGGTGAACACCTGGCGGTCAACCTGACCTCCGGCCAACGTTGCTGTCCAGGGGTCGGCGCCGTTGTTCGCGTCGCCCTTGGTGCGGACGGTGGCAGTGCCTTGGTTGTTCACCGTCAGGTCGATGATCCGGTGGGTCTCCACCCGCTGGTCCTCCACCGGAATGTGGTAGGTGATGATGTCCCCGACCTTCAGGTTCTGGACCGCCACGGGAACGGTGACAACCACGTCTCCCGGGTTGATCAGGGGCGACATCGAGCCGGTGAGCATGGTGCTGGTCTGGTAGCCGAGGACGCGGGGCCCGACCGCGAGGAAAAGGAACGCAGCCACTGCCGCGACCATGATCGTGGTGGTGATGACGCTGACCAGCGCCCGGGCAATCTTCGACGCAAGACCCGGGTTCTTGCCCGAGCCGGGCGTCGCCGTCGTGGTGGCCGTCTGGGAGACCCGCCGGTGGCGGACCAGTGAAGCGGTCATGGCTGGGTCTCCGTTCTTGTGGAAGGCCCTCCGCCGTCGTTTGCATGGGGGGCTCGACGGCGGAGGGCTGGCTGGGTGGGGGTGTTACTGGTTGGTGGCGGTGCGCTGGGTGCCGGTGAAGTTGAAGGCGATGGTGCTGCTCTGGTTCTGGAGGGTGTTGTCTGCGGTGGAGGGCAGGGTGAGGGTGACGCGGAGGTTGTCGGTGTGTCCGGCGGTGACCGAGGTGAGGTTGGCCAGGGTGAGGTTGGCGCCGATGACGGGGCGGGAGGCGAGGACGCTGGTGGTGGTGCCGGAGCAGGTGTAGGTGTAGGCGGGGGCGGTGCCGGCTTCGGTCCAGGCGGTGGAGCAGTTATCGACGGTGACCTGCAGGCCCATGGTGGTGTTGGTGTCCAGCAGGGAGGTCGGGGAGGCGGCGGTGGTGAGGGTGATCGCGGAGAGGTTCTGGTTTCCGGTGGCGTTGGTCAGGGTGGCGACGCGTTGGACGGTGTCGCCGGGGACCAGGCCGGAGGCGGCGACGCTGAGGCGGTTGGTGGTGCCGGTGGCGCCGAGGGCGATGTTCACGATGCCGGAGGCGACGGTGTTGCTGGCGGAGGTGCTGGAGGTGAAGGCGCCGTAGGTTCCCAGTCCTGCCACGCCGGCAGCAGTGCCGACCAGGGCCAGGGATGCGATGACTTTGCCGGTGGTGGTTTTCAGGTTGAGACCCATGATCGTTTTCCGTTTCTTGAAGCCCGTGAGACCGGGACTTTGCTGTCCGATGTCCTCTACTTTCGGGCAGGTTTTTTAGGAAGCCGCAAGGTTCCCGCAAGCTTTTCTCGAAGTTTGGTTAAAGATTCGATCAAGTAGTTTTCGAGTGGTGGGAGGCAAATGCATTGCTGCCTCCCAGTAGTGGAAACGAGTAGCCCGCGTTGCCTCAGTAACCGTGGGCTGCCACATACTGCGGGAGGGTGTCGTCCCGCAGCGCCGCGGCCACTTCCCCGATCCCCGCGTAATCCGGCAGAACGATCGATTGTCCGTCCGGGGAAGTACCCGTGCCCGCGGTGGGCAAGGTGAAGAAGACTGATGCCGTGGGATCCACGGTGCGGAGTCCGTAGGCCAGGATGGCGACGGACATCGGGTCAAAGCCGTCGTCCACGGTGAGGTCATTGGCTGCGAATTGGACGAGTCCCAGCACGCTGGCAGGATTCTGCACGCCTCCCGAAAGCTTGACCAGGAGAGCGCGGAGGAACGTCTGCTGGTCGCGGACGCGCTGGTAGTCGCCGTCGACGAAGGCATGCCGCTCGCGGACAAACTCCAGGGCGGCCTGTCCATCCAAGTGGTTGATGCCGGCCACGAATTGATGCTGGGTCTCAATAGTGGAGGTGAACGGAAGCGTGACATTGACGTCGATACCACCTAAGGCATCCGTCAGGAGTTTGAAGCCGTGGAAATCAAGCATGACCGTGTGGTCCACATGGGCGCCGAGCAGCGATTCCACCGTACGGACCACCAGGGGGGTGCCTCCCAGACCAAGGGCCGAATTTACTTTTGACGCGCCGTAGCCGGGGATGTCCACCCAATTGTCGCGCATGATCGAAATACCGTAGACCTTGTGCCGGTCCGCCGGAACGTGGATCAGCATCAGGCAATCCGAACGTTGGTCCGATGCCTGGCCTGTTGTGATGGTCTGGTTGTTCTCCTCTTTGGCATTTTCACGGCTGTCACTGCCGATCACCAGGATGTTCATTGGCGCCGCCGGAAGCTCCGGGATTGTCGGCGGGGCAGGTGCGGGGGCGGGTGCGGCAGCGGTTGGCTTACGTGTTTGAGTTGCCGACGGCGTGGGGGTCGCGGTGGGGCTTGAGGAGGACGGTGCGGAGGACGGGGTCTTGTTGGATCCGGCGATGACCGCGGCCAAAACCACCATCAGGGCCAGCAAAACTGCCAGTCCCGCCGCAAGCCACAGTCGCCGTCGTCCGTTCATGTCCGGAACGTATCACCCAGGTGGGTTAAAAACGCGGCAGGGAAGGCCTCATTTCGGCCACAAAAATCGCCCGAGCGCAGTCCTGGTGTCTCGACAAAATAACGTCTTGGTAGCACGATGAGAGATAAATCTCTCGCCTTCACATGGGCCGGTTTTGCCGTGTCCTTTCGGTTCCGTAATGGGGGGCTCTTGGCCCACGGAACCGGACGTTATCCCTGCGAGCAAGGGAGGATCCTGCATGGCCCCAACGCCGTGGCGCCGCGCCGTATGCGGGGGACGGGCAGCAGTTGCGAGCTGAAGTTCATAGGGAATTAAAAGAAACCGAGTCACCGTCAAACGACGCCATGGTCTCCGGCGCGTCAAAATTTCCAGGCTAATAACAGCCGGTCAGCAAAGATTTTCCTAAGGAATGAGTCTTATGACTGCTCATCCAAAACCCCTCTTATTGCCGCGCTTTCGGGCGCTCATGATTTTGCTCCTTGCCCTGGTATTGCCGGTCGCGCTCAGCGGCACAGCGGCAGCGGACACTGGCAAATCCCCAAGGACGTGGACCGTCCAGGTCGGCTCCGAATCGTCGGACCAGGCCATCCAGGGAATGTCCTTCCTGCCGAAGAACATCTACATCAATGCGGGTGACAAGGTCACCTGGGAGGCCAACGCGGCCGAAATACATACAGTCACGTTCCTGGCCGCCGGGCAAACCATCGAGTCCACGCAACCCTTTGATCCATTCAGTCCCCTCTATATATCCGCGCAGGGCGGCACCTCCTACGACGGGCACTCCTATTACAACTCCGGCGTGATGTCGAACGTCTCGAATAGTGGGTTCGCCGAAGTCGGTTCCTACACTTTGAAGTTCCCGGATACCGGCGATTTCACGTACTACTGCCTGGTGCATGGCGCGGCCATGAAGGGCACAGTCCACGTGCGGGCCAAGGGTACGGACTACCCGTACACCCAGGGGCAATACAACAACCGGGTAGAGCGGGCTGAACGGGCCATCATCCGTGACGGCAACCAGCTATGGAGCGACGCCCGCGACCAGGCGGACAACCACACCGTGATTGCCGGAGCCGACGACGGCGTGGCTAGTGTCATGCGGTTCATCGAGCCAAAGGTGGTCATCCATGTTGGCGAGAGCGTGAGCTTCGTGAACAACGGCATGGGCGAGCCGCACACGGTGACCTTCGGTGCCGAGCCGGCCAACCCGTTCCCGCCGCTGGGCGATCCGACGAATTACACGGGCGGGCAGCTCAATTCGGGTATCTTGCCGCCGGGCGTGACGTTCACGGTGACCTTCAACAAGGCAGGGGTGTACGACTACATCTGCGCACTCCACGACTACTTTGGAATGGTCGGCAAGGTGGTGGTGAAGGACTAGCTGCTGATTCGAACGCATACTGGGGCTTGTTTCCCGTACGTGGTAGTTTCTTGCATATCCGGGGCTGGTTTCCTGCATGGGCGCTACAAACACCCGGCCGGGAACCAAGCCCCGGGTTGCGGCGGGCCGTGAGCAGGCGGTGCGCACCGCCGTCGTACGCGTTGTATTCTGTACGCTTAGCTGAATTAATAAGCAACCTTATGAAATGAGTCTTTGCGCCATGTTGGACAGCCCTCATACGTACTCGAGTGCACTGGGCGCCCCCGGCTTTCCGGCCGGAACTTTCCTCTTTGACCCGCTCACCGGGAAAGCGGAATGGTCCGACGGGCTCTTCAATCTCCACGGCTACCAGCGTGGGGAAGTAGTGCCCACGCTCGAGCTGCTGATGTCGCACAAGCACCCGGATGACCGGCCGCGGGCCATGGAGATCCTGGCTCAGGTATTCCGCGAGGGCGGACACTTCTGCATTTACCACCGGATCATCGACGCGCAGGGACATGTCCGCAGGGTCCTGACGGCGGGGAATGCGCAACGGGGCCCCTCGGGCACCGTCGCGCTCGAGGGGACCACGGTGGACCTGACGTCCACGCTGCGGCGGGAAACCGAGCAGGCGGCGCGTGACGCCGTCGCGGGCGCCAATGCGACGCGGGGCGTCATCAATCAGGCACGCGGCATCCTGATGGGGCGGTTGCTCCTCAGCTCCGAGGCCGCCTTCAAACTGCTGGCGGGTTGCAGCAGCATGACGAACGTCAAAGTCGCAGTCCTCGCCTCCCACCTTGTTCGCGTGGCTGACACCGACGCGGGGCCGGAAGCAATGGACGAGTTCATCCGTGTTCTCCAGGCCTGCGACCAAGCGGCGGTGAAACGCGCGTTGAGCCCCCAGTAAGAAGCCGGCCGGCCCAGCCATCGCCTCGCGCCCAACGGCGTGGCAGTATGTTGTGGGTCAGGCTCGATGAGGGCGTCTCCGCGACAAGGAGCGACGGTCATGACCTACATCTTCAACTTCGCCGATGTCCAGGCAGCGGACGTCGCCGTGGCGGGCGGCAAGGGCGTCGGGCTGGGCAACCTGGTCCGCGCCGGGCTGCCGGTCCCTCCCGGGTTCGTGCTGACCACCGCAGCGTATGAGGCCTTCGTGGATGCCAACGGGATCCAGGCGCGCATCCAGGAACTGGCGACGCTCCCGCCGGAGGCCGCGCCCCAGGATTACGAGGACGCCTCGGCCGCGATCCGGGACCTTTTCACCGGTGGGACCATGCCTGCGGCCATCGCATACGAGCTCGCCGCCGCTTATGAAGGCCTTCGCGGCGACGACGGCGGCGACGAGGGCGGCGAGCGGCCCGGCGAGGGCGGCGGGCCCGACGGTGACGACGGCGGCTCCGCGCCGGTTGCGGTGCGCTCGTCCGCCACGGCCGAGGACCTTGCCTCGGCCAGTTTCGCCGGGCAACAGGAAACCTACCTCAACGTCCGCGGGGCGGAAGCGCTGGATGCCGCCGTCGTCGACTGCTGGTCTTCCTTGTGGACGGCGCGGGCCATGGCCTACCGGAACCGTGAAGGCATTGCGCCCGGCGATGTACGCCTCGCAGTGGTTGTCCAGCGAATGGTGGAGGCCGAGGCGGCCGGGGTCATGTTCACCGCCAATCCTGCCAACGGCCGACGCGACCAGATCGCCATCAGTGCCGCGTGGGGCCTGGGGGAGTCCGTGGTCAGTGGAACCGTCACTACGGATGACCTTGTTGTGGAAGCTGGAACCGGCCGCGTGCTCTCGCGCCGGACGTCCGACAAGGAAGTCATGACTGTGTACGCCGAGGGCGTCCCGGACCGCGCCGCCGACAGCGCCGACGTCGCGCCGGACCAAGGAGGCACTACGGAGCAGCCGGTCCCGGCGGCGCTTCGGAACCGGGCCGTGCTCGACGACGGGGCTGCCGCCGCGCTGGCCCGCTATGGAACGAGGATTTCGGACTACTTCGGAACTCCGCAGGACATCGAATGGGCGCGGGCGGACGGCAATTTCTTCATGCTGCAATCCCGACCCATCACGGCATTGCCTGAACCCGTAGCCGATACCCCGGACACCTGGCCGTTGCCCTACCCGAAGGGGCTCTACTTCCGGGCAAGCATCGTGGAACAACTGCCGGACCCGCTCTCGCCCCTGTTCGCCGACCTCATCGACGGCTCGGTGACCAGGTCCCTCAAGGCCCTGATGAACGAGGCCGTTGGGAGCGAAGTGGTCAGGGACGGCGACGTCGGGCTGCCCACTATCAACGGGTACGCGTACTACTACTACCGCACCGCGGCGATGTGGCGCGTGATGGGCAAGGTTGGTCCCGCCGTGGTCGCCTTGGCTCGTGGCAAGGCACACATGGGCTTGGCTGGCTGGAGGGAATTCTCGCATCCGCGCTATAAGCAGGTGCTCGAGGACTGGTCCGCCAAGTCCCTGGGGGAGCTTTCGGGAGAGGAGCTGATTGCGGGTGTCCGGACGCTGCTCGACGCCGGAACCGTGTACTACACGGCCGTGGAGTCCGTCATACCGATCGCCGCCACGAGCGAAATTTCCTTCCGCGCGTATTACGACAAACTCATCCGACGCGCTGGAGATCCTTCGGCGGAGACGTTCCTCCTCGGCTACGACAGTGAACCCATACGGGCAGAGAAATCGTTGTACGACCTCGCCGCGTGGGCACGGGAAGTCGAGGGGCTCGCCCCGGCAATCCTCAATCAATCGACGGCCGCACTGGCCGAGTCGCAGAGAAACTGGCTCCCGCCTGCCGGCATGGACCCGGCCCTTTGGCAGCAATGGCGTCCGCGTTTCCAAGCCCACCTCGATCGCTTCGGCCATGCGGTCTACAACCTGGATTTCGCCAGCCCGGTGCCGGCCGACGATCCTTCGGCGCTATTGGACACGGTGAAGTTCTACCTCCGGGGCCAAGGCAACGATCCGCATGAGCGCCAGCGGCTCTCAGCCGCCCGGCGGGAGGACCAAACCGAGCGAATACTCGCCCGGCTCGGACGGACCCGGCTCGGGCGGAGTCGTAGGGCGCCGTTCATCCGTCTGCTCCGGTGGGCGCAGAAGTCCGCACCGATCCGCGAAGACGCGCTCGCCGACGTCGGGCTCGCCTGGCCGCTGATCCGGCGGATGCTGCTCGAACTCGGACAACGGCTGGTCTACTCAGGCGTCATCGCCCGCCCCGCCGACGTGTTCTGGCTGCGGCAACAGGAGCTGCAAAGCGCCGTCGAGTTCGGCCTCGCCGCGCCGCAACCGCCGGGCTCGACGGAACCGCCCGCACCCGTGGCCGTGGCAATTACCGGGGCGGCGCGCCCCGTCCGCGCCGACGTCGTCGACGAGCGCAAGATGCTTTGGCGTGGCCAGGCCAAGGCGGCCGCGCCGCAACTGCTGCCGGAGACCCGTTGGATGAAGGGCGCTTTCGAATCGATGATGCCGGCACGCTCCCAGGACCAGGCGGGCGACGTCATCAAAGGAGTCGGCGCCAGTGCCGGCCGGGTCAGTGCTCCTGCGCGTGTGCTGGGCGGGCCCCAGGATTTCAGCCAGATGGCGCCTGGCGAGGTCCTGGTTGCCCGTATCACCACTCCCGCGTGGACCTCGCTGTTCGCGATGGCCTCCGCCGTGGTCACGGACGTTGGCGGCCCGTTGAGCCACAGCTCCATCGTGGCCCGGGAGTACGGCATCCCCGCCGTGCTCGGCACCGGAGTCGCCACCCAACGGCTCACGAGCGGCCAACAAATCACCGTCGACGGCGACGCGGGCACGGTGACCGTCGAACCCCCACCCGCCTAGCGTTGCGCCCCCCTCCGACGCTCGCTCACTTTTGGGGTGTTTTCGGCGGACGCTCGCTCGCGTATATCCGAGCGAGGGTTCGGGGGTGGGGCCACATATCCGAGCGAGGGTCCGGGGATTCGGCCACATATCCGAGCGAGGGTCCGGGGGTGGGGCCCGACGGCGGCGGGGCGGTTGTGCTGTTGGGGCGCCTTTGGGTTGTGCCCCCTCGGACGCTCGCTCACTTATGTGGTGTTTTCGGCGGACGCTCGCTCGCTTATATCTGAGCGAGGGTTCCGGGATTCGGCCATATATCCGAGCGAGGGTTCGGGGGTGGGGCCCGACGGCGGCGGGGCGGTTGTGCTGCTTTCCCACCTTTGCTCGGGCTCGGCAGGAAAGCCCAAGATCGCAAGGATTTCCCTAGGTTTACCCCAAGAAATGCGCAGGATCGCGAGTCTTGACACAGGAAGTCCCAAGGACTGCTCCACGGGGTATTTGGCGTTGCTAAGTTGCTAGAGAGCTGGTGCTGGACCAGCCCACATTCCCCAACTCGCTCAGGAGTTTCACATGTTTTCTCTGGTCTCAAACACCGCGTCCCGCATCCGTCGTGACGAAACCGGCGCGACCGCCGTCGAGTACGGCATCATGGTCGCCCTCATTGCTGTTGTCATCATCGTCGCTGTCACGCTGCTGGGTGGAAACCTGAAGGAGACCTTCAGCAACACGGCTTGTAGCGTGAAGGGCGGCGTCTACACGGCGGCCACAGCTACGGTTGCCGGCTCCTGCTCCAAGTAAGTACACCCCACTCAGGGTTGGACGTTAGCCCGGGCATGCGCCCCCCGCAACGTTCGCCGATACATGCTAGGAGATTCAGTGCTTTCCAACGTCCTAAAATCCATGTCTCGCGCGCAGCGTGACGAAACCGGCGCCACCGCCGTCGAGTACGGCATCATGGTTGCCCTCATCGCTGTTGTCATCATCGTCGCTGTGTCACTGCTCGGCGGGAATCTCGTCGAGACCTTCAACAGCACGGCTTGCAGCGTCAAGGGCGGCGCTTGGACCGGGACCGTCGCTGCATCCGGTTCGACGGCGGCAGTTCCCGGCAGTTGCTCGAAGTAGCCGTCACCGCAGGAGCCAGTTTGGTGGGTGGGGCTCAAATCCCACCCACCGACACCCCTTTTTTCTAGAGGCTCCCTTCTTGTTTCAACAGCACGCGGCTCCACAGCACGAAAGGCAGACTCTCATGGCCAGGGCAGCAGAGCGCGGTGCCGTGGCGGTCGAATTCGCGTTGCTGGCACCAATCTTGGTCATGCTGCTCCTGGGCATCATGGAATTCGGCAGGGCCTATAACGCGCAGGTATCGCTCTCAAATTCAGCCCGGGAAGCGGTCCGGGTTATGGCGATCTCGAATGATCAAACGGCGGCAAAGACAGCAGCTAAGAACGCAGGCGTCTCGCTGAATCCAAAACTGCAGGACACGAATTTCGTCTTCACTCCCGCCAGCTGCACCTCGGGCGCCCAAATGTCCGTGACGATCAACTACACCCTCAGCACCCTCACGGGAATCGCGGGGCCTTTTCCCATGCAAGGCGTAGGAGTCATGGTATGCAGCGGCTGAGGGGCGAGGAGAGCGACGGCGAACGCGGAGCGGTAGCGGTCCTCGTCGCGCTCATGTTGGTGGTGCTGCTCGGTTTTGCAGCCATGGCAGTGGATGTAGGAATGCTGTACTCGGAAAGGGCGCAGGTCCAGAACGGGTCCGACGCCGCGGCCCTCGCAGTGGCACAAAAGTGCGCCGCCAACACGAGCGATCCGAACTGCTCATCGACGTCTCCCATCGCAAGCAGCATCGCAAACAAAAACGCCATCGACGGTTTGAACAACATCAAGTCCGTCAGCTTGGATCTGACGAACCGGCAAGTCACCGTGACCGCCGGAGCCCAGCAGGCGGGCGGCGCGCCGAACGCCGTCTCGCTGTTCTTCGCCCGCGTCCTGGGCTTCAGCTCGAGCGACGTTGTGACCACGTCCAGTGTTCAGTGGGGGAGCGCCGTAGCTGGTAGAACCGCCTTTCCCCTCGTATATTCCATCTGCCAGGTGCAGGGATACATCGGCGGAGCCCTCCAGCTTCTTCAGGATCATGGCTCCGGTGCCAATCCCAGCTGCAATTACGGCCCTTCAGGCGCCACGGTTGCCGGGGGATTTGGCTGGATTGTCCAAGATCCCGGCGTGTGCGGCGGCACCATAAACCTCGCGGCGAGTGAAGGCGGGAGCGCGCCGGGCAACAGCACACCGGGTAACTGCGCAACCACCCTTCAAAAGTGGGCAGATACCATCACCGCTGGTCGGGACGTCGTCGTTCTGCTTCCGGTCTTCGACGCTGTCACAGGTACGGGAAGCGGCGCCGTTTACCATCTGGTGTCCTTCGCCGCATTCAAAGTGACCGGGTGGAAGTTCAGCGGCAACAACAGTCTTCCCGACAGCTTCCGCAACACGAATTCCGATGTCTCCAACGCTCTTGCATGTACCGGAAACTGCCGCGGGATCATCGGGAGTTTCGTTAAGTACGTTTCGCTGGCGGATGGCTACTCGCTGGGCCCGGTAGACGCGTTTGGGGCGACCATTGTCCGCCTCACCAATTAGCTTTCATCCATTCATTGAGCACAGGAGTAGTAAGTGAAGTCACGCTTGTTGGCCGGATCGGCAGCGGCACTGCTGGCCGTCGTCGGGGTGATTCTCGTCTTCTCCTACGCTCAGGGCGCGGACCAGCGGGCTGTCCAGAACCTGGCTCCGGTTGACGTGTTGGTTGTCAAGGCCGCGATCCCGGCCGGCACCTCCGTGGACGCCATGAAGGATTCCGTCGTTACCCAGCAAATGCCGGGATCGGCCGTGCCAAAGACAGCGCTACACACGCTCGGGGATTCGGCAGGCAAGGTCGCCGCCGTCGACCTCGTCCCTGGCGAGACTTTGGTGGCCGAACGTTTGGTGGCCCCGGATGCACTCAAGACTCCGGGGGATGTCAAGGTGCCGGCAGGGCTTCAAGAGGTCTCCTTTCAACTGGAACCCCAGCGGGTAGTCGGGGGACTGCTGGTTCCAGGTGATCACGTCGGAATCTTCATCTCCATGGCGAATGGTGGAATCGAGGCGAAGCCGGACAAGGAAACCACTGAATTGGCGATTCACAAGGTTCTTGTGACCATGGTGCAGCGCGCCCCGCAGCCGGCAGCGAGTGCACAGGCGACGCCGAATCCGAGTTCCGGTGCGGCCGGCTCCAAAGACAGCGCGCTTCCTACGGGCTCCCTCATGCTCACCGTTGCAGTGAGCGATGTGGACGCATCCAAGATTGTCTTCGCCGCCGAGTTCGAAAAGATCTGGCTCAGCAAAGAGCCGTTGGATGCCAAAGACAGTGGTCCCACCGTCATGCAGAAGAGCGGGGTATACAGGTGAGCCGTTTTGTCCTGATAACCCCCAATACCGATTTTGACCAACGGCTGCGCCAAGCTGTTGCGGGTGGCCTGCCCGGAAGCGTGCAGACATTCTTCACGAGCGTTTTGCCTGCCGATCCTGCTGAGCTGTTTGGCGCGCTCAATCAGGAACAACTCGAAGTGCTGATTCTGGGACCTGACGTTCCCGTTGAGGACGCCCTTCGCTTGGCTACCGTCTTCGATGTGCAATTGCCGGAGCTGAGCGTGATCCTTGTGAGCGAATTGGATCCGTCTTTCGTGCTCCAGGCCATGCGGTCCGGTATTCGCGACATCATGAGCCCGGCAGCGGACGTGGCCCAGATACGGATCATGCTTGAGCGCGCATGCCAGTCTTTCGCCAGCCGGCAGCGCACCATGGAACCCAAGCAATCGGGCTCCCCGAAGGGCTTGGTGATCGGCGTCTTTTCGCCCAAGGGTGGCGTGGGCAAGACGACCATCGCCACAAACATCGCCGTGGGGCTGGGGAAGATCGCGCCCATGAGCGTGGTGATCGTCGACCTGGACCTGCAATTCGGTGACGTCGCCTCCGGGCTCTACCTCAATCCGGAACATACTGTTACCGACGCCGTCACGCCGTCGGCCAGCCAGGATTCCTTGGTACTCAAGGCCTTCCTGACGGTCCACCCGGCAAGCATTTATGCCTTGTGTGCGCCGAAGGACCCCGTTGAAGCAGACGAGATCTCGCCGGAACAGGTGGGCAGGCTCCTCGAACAGCTCGCCCAAGAGTTCCAGTACGTGGTAGTGGACACGGCACCCGGACTACCCGAAATCGGGCTTGCTGCCCTCGAACAATGCTCGGACGCTGTCTGGGTGACGGGCATGGACGTTCCTAGCGTCCGCGGCCTTCGCTCCGGCCTGGACATTCTCCGCAGGCTGAACCTCCTGCCGGAAACCCGGCACGTGGTGCTCAACATGGCTGATTCCAAGTCGGGGCTGTCGGTCCAGGACGTCGAATCGACCGTCGGTGCTCCGGTTGACGTGAGTATCCCTCGATCGAAAGCCGTCGCATTCTCAACAAATCGCGGCATTCCCGTGCTCCAGGACTCGGTAAAGGATCCGGCCGTCAAAGGGCTCAAGCAACTTGTGGAGCGGTTCAATCCCACGTGGCGTGCCACGGCGCAGCGCAAACTGCACAGAAGGGTAGTGGTCTAATGAAGCTTTCCGAACGCCTGCATGCTGCCGAGGACAAGGTCGAGGTGTCTGTCGGCCGGAGGGTCGCAAACACGCCGTCTTCGCCCAAACCGACGTTCGCTGAGTCCACTCAGCAAGGAAGGCCAATTACCGGCGGGAAGCCTAGCGGTGCCGCAAAACCCCACACGTCAGTCAAGCTGTCCGACGTCCCTGACTCGCCGAAGCTCAGGACCCCGCAACCGGTGGACGCTTTCGCTGCCCTCAAGCAGCGCGCCGCTACGGCGCTGTTCGAGCGACTGGGGGCAAGGTTCAACGACTCAAGCGTCAGCGAACAGGAGTTGCGGTCTACTGCTCGGGAAGAGCTCATCCGGATCATCGACGGCGAGCAGGTTCCATTGTCCGCGGACGAACGCAGCAGGCTCGTGGCGGACGTGGCGGATGACGTCCTTGGCTACGGGCCGCTTCAACGATTGCTGGACGATGCAGACGTTACCGAAATCATGGTCAACAGGATGGACCAGATTTACGTCGAAAGAAAAGGCAAGCTGACCTTGACGGATTCCGGCTTCAGCTCCGAGGACCATCTCAGGAGGGTCATCGAACGCATTGTTTCGAAGGTGGGGCGCAGGATCGACGAGTCGTCCCCTCTTGTTGACGCGCGACTTGAAGACGGCTCGCGCGTCAATGCCGTGATCCCTCCCCTCGCGGTGGGCGGATCGTCGTTGACCATCCGAAAATTCAGCAAAATACCGTTGACCATCAGGAACCTGATCGACTTCGGCACGCTCACACCCGAGATGGCTGAGCTCCTTAACGCTTGCGTCAAGGCGAAGCTGAACATCATTGTTTCCGGGGGTACCGGAACGGGTAAGACCACGTTGTTGAATGTCCTGTCTTCTTTCATCCCCGAGGACAACCGGATTGTCACGATTGAGGACGCCGTAGAACTGCAGATCCAACAGCAACATGTGGTCAGGCTTGAGAGCAGGCCCCCAAACACCGAGGGCAAGGGTGAAGTGACCATCAGGGAGTTGCTCAGGAACTCCCTCCGTATGCGGCCGGACAGGATCGTCGTCGGCGAGGTCCGCGGCGGAGAGTCCCTCGATATGCTGCAGGCGATGAACACCGGGCACGACGGTTCACTCTCAACGGTGCACTCAAATTCCCCTCGCGATGCGGTGGCACGCCTTGAAACCTTGGTGCTCATGGCCGGCATGGACCTGCCGCTGCGCGCAATCCGCGAGCAAATTGCCTCGGCCGTGAATCTCATCATCCAGATCTCCCGTTTGCGGGACGGAACGCGCCGAATCACACACGTCACCGAGGTTCAAGGGATGGAAGGCGACATCGTCACTCTCCAGGACGCCTTTGTTTTCGACTACTCGGCTGGTGTTGACGCCCACGGGATGTTTCTTGGAAGGCCCGTCCCGACGGGTATCCGTCCGCGGTTCATCGACCGCTTCGATGACCTGGGCATCCGCGTTTCTCCCGGGGTATTTGCCGCTCCCCTGGCAACTGCAACAGCAGCAAGGACGTGAGTGGAACATGGTGCTCATGATCGGAATGGCCTTGATGCTTTCAGCCATCCTGTTTTTCGGGGTGGCTGTGATTTTGCCGAAAACCCCGGAAGTTCCGTTCGATAGGAGGCGTCCGTATCACGAAGGCTCGGGGTCCCAGCTGACGCGGTTTGCAGGTTCTGCCACCGAGGTACTTCACGGGGTTCTGGCCAGGCGCAACGTGCGGCTCTTCAATCGTGAAGAACTGGAGAATGCCGGACTGCGGATGAGCCAGGCGGATTTCTTCATCCTTGTGATTGCGGGTGCACTCGTGGGTGCCTTGATCGGGCTGGTGATCGGGGGCCCGTGGGTGGCCATCCTATTCTTCATCCCGGCACCCTTCGTTGCCCGGCTCATCCTCGGTTCCCTGGCTGGCAAAAGGCGCGGGAAATTCGACGCTCAGCTTGGCGACACCCTCCAACTACTGTCCGGCGGCTTGAGGGCCGGACACAGCATCCTCCGCGCCATCGACGCTGCGGCCAATGAATCGGCCAGCCCGACTGCAGAGGAAATGCGCCGGATCATCACCGAGACAAGCCTTGGCCGCGATCTCCAGGCCTCGCTCAACGACGCAGCGGAGCGAATGCGGAGCGAGGACTTTGTGTGGATCGCGCAGGCCATCCAAATCAACCGCGAGGTGGGTGGAAACCTCGCGGAGGTCTTGGACCAAGTCAACGAGACCATACGTGAACGCAGCGAGATCAAGGGACATATCAAATCCTTGGCCGCGGAGGGAAAGTTCTCCGGATACATCCTGATGGCGCTTCCGTTCGGCATCGTGACCATGCTTATGGTTGTCAACCCCGGCTACATGGACGTGATGTTCTCCAATCCGCTCGGCTGGGGAATGATAGCGGGTTCAGCCATCCTGATGACCATTGGCGGTCTCTGGATGCGCAAGATCATCGACTTGAAATTTTGAGGTGACGCGTGAATCCCTCTCTCCTCCTCTCACTGCTGTTGGTTCCCCTGCCTGTCGCCTACCTGGCTTGGTCGTTCCTGTCGGTTGACCGCAAAACCCAGCGCGCCGTCCAGGAGCTTTTGACGCAGGGTCAAAGTGTTGCCGAGGCCGGTCCACAAAATCGTGGCGGCGCACTCGAGTACATTGGTTACCGCCTGACGCCTGGAAGCTACGTCCAGAAGCTGGATCGGCTGATCGCGCTGGCTGGCCGCCCGCCGTCGCTCCCTTTGGGACGCGTCCTCGCGGCTAAGCCCTTCCTTGGATTATGCGGAGCGCTCTTGGGCCTATTCATCAGTGCCAACAGCTCGAGTGGGATCATCAAGCTCGTAGGGATTTTTGTTGTATTGCTTGGTTACTTCATTCCGGATCTTTTGCTCTACAGCAAAGGACAAGAGCGTCAAAAAGCCTTGCAATTGGAACTCGCAAATACCATGGACCAAATGCTGATATCGGTCGAGGCGGGCCTAGGTTTCGAAGGAGCATTGGCCCGCGCCGGGGAAAACGGGAAGGGGCCGCTGGCTGAGGAGTTGGTGCGGACACTGCAGGACATGCAAGTTGGACGGAGCCGCCGCGAGTCCTATCTGGCACTGGCCGAGCGTACCAACGTTCCTGAGCTCCGAAGCTTCGTGCAGGCCGTAATCCAGGCGGACACATACGGTATTGCGATCAGCCGGGTCCTGCGGGTCCAGGCAAAGGTGATGCGGGTGAAGCGCCGCCAACGCGCCGAAGAAAAGGCAATGAAGCTTCCGGTCATGATCCTCTTCCCTCTTCTGTTCTTCATCTTCCCGGTGCTGTTCATTGCGATCCTGGGTCCGGCCGTCATCAACACCATAACCACGTTCAGCGGAGGCTGAGCGCAATATCACATTCTCCGAATTGTTAGACCGGATGAAAGGGGTCTAAATCAAGAAAGGCCTAAGATTTCCTTAAGATAGCCATAAGTTCGGTTTTTCCGGAAATTCAGAAAGTAGCATTGGGCTATGTTCAGTTCAGGTTCCAGCGAGGTCAACGAGGATTCAGATCCGAGCCATCCCGGCTCAGTCGACGACTCTACTGGGCTGCCCATCGTCCCGCTGGCCGAACATCCCATACTGGATCTCGCGGAATTCCAACTCCTGGAAGACCAAGTGGACAATCCGCTGATCGCACGCACGTTTGCCGGCGACTTCGCAAAACTCTGGGTTAAGCGATACGAAATCCTGGCTACCGCCGTCGAGCGCGGCGACGTGGCCGCGGCCCTGAACGCGGTCCTAAGCCTCCGAACCTCGTCAATTATGGTTGGCGGTGTTCGCCTCGCGGTGCTTGCAGCGCAACTGGAGGAACGCATTCGAAAAAGTGAATTGCGGGAGGCTCGGCCCCTCCTCAAGGAAGTTGCGGAATGCGGGCATCTGACGGTCCAGGAACTAAAGGACAGCTACGTACTCCGGAACGATTGACCTTCGCCGGCTCAATCTGACCTTTTCGGTGTCAGGCGATACCCGACTCCCCGGACGGTCTGTAGAAATCGCGGCGATTGTGGATCTTCACGGAGCTTTCGGCGGAGGTTGCCGATGTGGGTCTCAACAGCCCGTTCGTCGGCGTCGCTGATGTACGCATCGTCGTCGTAGTAGTCTCCGCGGGCCGCCCTCACAAGGTCAGCGCGCGTCCGCACCTCGCCCTTGGCCCGAATCAGGTCGTAGAGAAGATCGAACTCGCTTCGTGTCAGGGTCAGGACTGAACCTTGAAGCGTCACCATGCGTGACTTGTAGTTCAGGGCCAAGCCGTTGTGCCGAATCACCGCTCCGTCTGGCCCTCCGGTCCCGGCCGAACCACCGCCGCCGGCCGCACCGCCGTCGGGCACGTAACCCACGCGACCTTCCTCCGGCAACGCAAGCCTGCCCTCCGCAAGCCTGCCCTCCGCGCGAGGCCGCCGCATCATGGCGGTGACTCTGGCCCTCAATTCACGGGGCAAGAACGGTTTCTTGACGTAGTCGTCCGCGCCGGTCAGGAATGCCGTCAACGTGTCCGGCTCGTCGCGCCTGGCCGTCAGCATCACGACATATGCGTCGCTGAATTGCCGAATCCGACGCAGGACCTCGTGGCCGTCCATATCCGGAAGCCCGACGTCGAGTGTCACCACCGAGGCGTGGTGGTCCCGTACGACCTCCACCCCTTCGCGTCCGGTGGCGGCAGAATGCACCACAAATCCAGCTTCTTTGAGGATGGCGTCAACCAGATTTCGTACATCTTCGTCATCCTCAATGACTACAGCTACCCCAGGCTCGCTCATTGGACATCCTTGTGGGTGCACATCGCCGCACAGCCCAGCGCAATGCGGTAAATGCCACCCAAATACTCACGATACAAGCATTGAAGCCATCTGGCATCTAATATGTGGATTAAGCGCTGCTCCGAACTTCCAGTTGGATCGTTCGGGGCGTCGTATTGTGGTTCCTTGGGGGGAAAAGTGGGCTCTGCGCGGTTCCTTCGGGAATCGCGTGGAGCAGTAATTGGTTCGCGAATCTCCAACGAAGGGTCTCGACTTTGAGTGAGCAGCCATTTTTCCGCGCGGCCGCCCGTTTCTTCAGGAAACTCACGCCTCGCGCCCGCCTGGCTGTCTGTGAATTGCCGCTAACGCTTATCATCGCGGGCTTGGCGATCGCAGCCCCAACCCTTTGGCCAGGCTTAATCCAAAATTGGTTGTTCGTCACCGGAGTCGTCCTCCACGGCATCCTGTTCCTGGGCTGTCTGCTGGTTCCCTGGGAGAGATTGTCGCCAAGCGCGGGCCTGGCAATCCCTATTTTGGATTTTGTTGCCCTGTGGTTCACTCGAAACGGCGCCTTCAGCGCGGTACCGGGCCTCATCACGTTGGCTATCTTTCCCGTGATCTGGTTGTCTGCCTCGGGCATGCTTTCCAGGACAAGCCTGATCCTCAGCTTTGTGGGTCCTTTCCTCATCGCGATTCCGCCGGTCATTTCGCACATGCCCCGTCCTACGTCGTCAGACATTTCTTCAGTACTGCTTTTGCCCCTCATGATGTTTGCAATGGCAGTCTCCATTCGTCTGGCCGGCTCAAATGCCCGTCTGCAGCAACGGCGGGTAAGCCAGCGGGATCAGGCCCTGCGGCAATTGTTGGCCGCGAGCAGGGAGCGGGAAACGCTGTTCAAGACAATCCTGGACACGATCGACGTCGGAATTGTCGCCGTCGATTCGAAGGGCGAAACACTCCTGATCAACAACCAACAAAATGCATTCATAAAGATGGCAATGCCCGCGGAAGGCTCGCGGGGACCCGGGGAACAAGACTGGCTGGTTTTCGGCCAGGACCGGCGGACGCCAGTCCCACTTGAAAAGGGCCCTGTTCGGAGGGCCGTTCAAGGGGAAACATATTCCGACTATCTGCTGTGGTTCGGCGCCGGTACCGGCCAACGGGCCATCTCAACCGCCGCGCGGGGTATGAAAAGCGAGCTCGACGACGGGTTTGGTGGTGCGGTGATCGTTTTCAAGGATGTGACGGATGTTGTCGATGCCCTCGCCGCCAAGGACGAACTGGTTGCCAACGTTTCGCACGAATTCGGTTCGCCGCTGACATCGATCCTGGGCAATATCGATCTTGTGCTCCGCGGCGACCAGGAGCTCCAACCAGCAACAAGGCTTGGCTTGGAAGTTGCGGAGCGGAATGCCGAGCGGCTCCGAGCCTTGGTGGAGGACCTGCTCTCGTCAGCCGCGGCAGTAGAGAGCGTGCACCTGCGGCGCACGGATTTGGCAGGGTTGGTCGAAAACAGCCTGGTTTCTGCTCGGGCGCAGGCCGACGCCGCGCACGTGGGACTCGTCGCTGACGTTCCGGCACCCCTGTGGGCGAACGCCGACCCCTTGAGGCTGGGCCAGGCCTTGGACAATCTGGTATCCAACGCGATCAAGTATTCACCCGGTGGCGGACTCGTGACCATCAGGGCCGAGCGGAACGACGGTTGGGTCCAGCTCGAAGTGAAGGACACGGGAATGGGCATGACCACCGACGAGTCGGCCAGGATTTTCACCCGGTTCTTCAGGACAAATGCTGCCCGTCAAGCCGCGATACCCGGCGTCGGCCTCGGGCTGTCCATTACCAAGTCCATCGTGGAACGCCACGGAGGCAGCATCTCCTGCAGCAGCGAACCCGGTAGTGGAAGCACCTTCACAGTGGCGCTGCCGGCTGGCCAACCCCAGGAACCGTCACAGGCCGGCGCGCCCGCACTGTATTAGGCCGGGACTGTAGTGGGTCCGTTCCCGGACCGGGTAACTGCACGCGCCGGCAAGTAGTCAGCCGCGCAAAGTAGAGTACCCACTACTCGTGACCGGCCCCGGAGCCGCCAGATTGAATGGAACCCAGTTGGTCTCAATGCAGTTCCTGGTCTCTGGGGGTTATCCGTATGTGTGTTTCCTGCAATCCTGTTGTGTCCTTTCCGCGTCCCATGGTGAGGGGGGCAGTCCGTTGAGCGCGGGGATGGAATCCGCTTCCATGTTCGCCGGTTCGCTGCCCGGGCTCATTTTGATGGACCTGGGCCAGGCAATGGTGGTGGTTTGCGTGTGTTTCGACATGGTCCGTGCCATGTCCGTGCCACGGTCGCATCGGCGCTATGTCGCGAACACCATCTTCAAGACCCTGGCAGTGCCGTCGATTCTCGTCATGGGCGTCAGTGTGCTGGCCAAGGCGATCCAATGGAATTGGGCCGACGTGGCAATGGGCGTTTTCGTGATTGTGATGATCATCTTCCGCTGGCACCAAGACAAGGACGAGGACAGCTGGTGGAAAGGCAAAGGCAAGAAGCTGGCCCGCTGGGCGCGGAAGCAACTGACACCGCGACCCGCCTTGATCCCGGCCTCGGCCGCGGCCTAAGCGCCCACCCCTCCCGACGCTCGCTCACCTTTGGGGTGTTTTCCGGCGACCCTCGCTCAGATGATCTGAGCGAGGGTCGCCGCATTTGGCCATATATGTGAGCGGGCGTCAGGGGAAAGGGCCATATATCTGAGCGAGCGTCGCTGTCGGTGTGCCGGGAAAGGTCCGTTAGTGCCCGACGGCGGCAGTCCCGTTGCGCTGTCGTCCCGCCTTTGCGCCGTGCTCACCCCAGACGCTCGCTCACCTTTGGGGTGTTTTCCGCCGACGCTCGCTCAGATGATCTGAGCGAGCGTTCCGGCATTTGGCCATATATGTGAGCGGGCGTCGGGGGAGAGGGGCGTATATGTGAGCGGGCGTCGGGGGAGAGGGCCATATATGTGAGCGGGCGTTCTGTTGCTCTGCCCCGCCCCGCCCGGCCTGCTCCACCTGTTGCGTGTAGTGATGCAACGCTTGACGCATCTCGCGCCTTCCGCATATTCTGAACGAACGGTCGGTAAATATTTAGGAGCAACCATGGCATCGCAGAATCTGCAGTCTGTGCCCGCTGAGCTGTCCCCCGAAGAGCTTGAGCGGGAACGGGCCGGTCAGGCGTATTTTGACCGCATCATCTCTGAGGATTCGCGCATCGAACCCCGCGACTGGATGCCGGAGGCCTACCGCAAGACCCTGCTCCGCCAGATCTCGCAGCACGCGCACTCGGAGATCATCGGCATGCAGCCGGAAGCCAACTGGATCACCAGGGCTCCGAGCCTCAAGCGCAAGGCCATCCTCATGGCCAAGGTGCAGGACGAGGCAGGCCACGGGCTGTACCTCTACTCGGCCGCGGAAACCCTCGGCCAGAGCAGGGACAAGATGACCAGCGACTTGATCGCCGGCAAGGCACGGTACTCATCCATCTTCAACTACCCAGCGATTTCCTGGGCGGACATGGGTGCGATTGGCTGGCTCGTCGACGGTGCCGCGATCTGCAACCAGGTTCCCCTGTGCCGCGCTTCCTACGGACCCTACGGACGCGCAATGGTGCGCATCTGCAAGGAAGAGTCGTTCCACCAGCGCCAGGGTTTCGAGATCCTCCTTGAACTGTCCAACGGCACGCCCGCCCAGAAGGCGATGGCCCAGGACGCCGTCAACCGCTGGTACGCGCCGGCGCTGATGATGTTCGGCCCGCCCGACGACGATTCCCCCAACTCCAAGCAGTCCATGGCCTGGAACATCAAGCGGTTCAGCAACGACGAGCTCCGCAGCCGCTTCGTCGGCATGATGGTGGAGCAGGTCAAGGTCCTGGGCCTCACGCTCCCGGACAAGGACATCCGTTTCAACGAAGAAACCAAGAAATGGGAGCACGGGCCCCTGGACTGGAACGAGTTCAAAGACGTTCTCGCCGGCAAGGGTCCCTGCAACGCGCAGCGGCTTGAGCGCCGCCGCGAAGCGCACGACGACGGCGCCTGGGTCCGCGAAGCCGCCGCCGAATACGCGCGCAAGCAAGCAGAAAAGGAAGACGCAGCATGACCACCCCAGCCCACGAGACCAACGAACCCCACGAGACCCCCTGGAGCCTCTGGGAAGTCTTCGTCCGCTCCAGCCGCGGCCTGTCCCACGTCCACGCCGGCTCCTTGCACGCTCCTGACGCGGCGATGGCGCTGCGCAACGCCCGCGATCTGTACACGCGCCGCAACGAAGGCGTGTCCATCTGGGTGGTTCCGGCCGATGCTATTTCCTCGAGCGACCCGGATTCCAAGGGTTCCTTCTTCGAATCCCCGCAGGGCAAGGACTACCGCCACGCGACGTATTACACCAAGAGCGAAGGCGTGAAGCACCTGTGACCGCCCCCGCAAACGAAAACGAAAACAACCCGGACTTCGCCATCGAGGGCCACGGCGATATTTCCGTCGGAGTCAAAGGCGCGGGTGCCTCCGGAGACGGTTCGGCAAGCGCTACGCGCATCACGCCCGGGAACGCCCTGCGCCCCGAGGACATCGCCCTCGAAATCCGCAAGGGACAAGTCAAGCCAAGCGAAGACGTCGCGGAATACGCCCTGCGCATCGGCGACGACGGCCTGATCCTGGCCCAGCGCCTGGGTCACTGGATCTCCCGCGCACCCGAGCTCGAGGAAGACGTCGCCCTGGGCAACATCGCGCTCGACCAGCTCGGCCACGCCCGTTCCTTCCTCACCTACGCCGGAGCGGCGTGGGACAAGTCCGAGGACGATCTGGCGTACTTCCGCCGGGAGCACGAGTTCCGTTCCGCCCACCTCTTCGAGCAGCCCAACGGGGACTTCGCCGTCACCATCGCCCGGCAGTTCATCGTGAGCTACTACCAGTTCGAGCTCTACAAACGGCTAACCGGCTCGAGCGACAAAACCATCGCGGCCATCGCGGCGAAGGCCCTCAAAGAGGTCGACTACCACCGCGACCACAGCGCCCAGTGGGTCCTCAGGCTTGCCGGAGGCACGGAAGAATCCCGCCGTCGCATTGTCCAGGCTTTCAAGCTCGTCTGGCCGTATGTGGAAGAACTCTTCGAAGACGACGAGCTCACGGCCCGCCTCGCGGAAAGCGGAGCAGGAGTGCAGCCCTCCAGCCTCCGCGCGGACTTCGACCGGCTCACGGGCGAGATCCTGGGCGGAGCCGGCCTCGACGCCGCTTCGGGGGGCGAACTCGGTCTCGAACGCATTCCGCAGGCTTCAGGTGGCGGCCGCCAAGGTAAGCATTCCGAGCACTTGGGCTACCTGCTCGCCGAGATGCAGGTGCTTGCCCGCGAACATCCCGGTGCAAGCTGGTGACGGTGGACATGTTCGTTCATGACACCAGCGCCAGGACCGCGCAGGTCAAGACTCAGCAAACCGCCGAGCAGAAGGCCTGGGGGATTGCCGCCACGGTCTGCGATCCGGAGATTCCCGTCCTCACCATTGAGGATTTGGGGATCCTCCGGAACGTCCAACTGTTCGACGACGGCGGGCTGGTCCCCGCGGTCCAGGTCACCATTACGCCGACCTACTCGGGCTGCCCCGCGATGGACGCCATCCGCGACGACCTCAAGACCGCGTTCCACAAAGAGGGCTACCCGAGCGTCTACGTCGAGCTCGTCCTGGCCCCGGCATGGACCACGGACTGGATGACCGAGCACGGCAAGGCCAAGCTGCAGGAATACGGCATCGCCCCTCCGAGTGGCAGGGCGGCCGCCGGCGGCCACTCAGGCCCGGTAAGGCTCCAGCTCGCCGTGAAATGCCCGCAGTGTTCTTCGCTGAACACCAAGGAACTCACCCGCTTTGGTTCCACGTCCTGCAAGGCGCTCTTCGTCTGCCAGGACTGCAAGGAACCGTTCGACTACTTCAAAGTCCTGTAAGGAATCCGACATGCCCGTTGTCCGCCAGACCGCAGCCGAACAAGCGCAGGCCACCGGCCGCCGTCGTGCGTCTTTTCATTCCCTCAGCGTTTCGGAAGTCCGCCGCCTGACTGACGACGCCATCGAGGTCACGTTCGATGTCCCGGCTGAGCTCGCCGGCCAGTATGACTACCTTCCCGGCCAGTACGTGGCCCTGCGGACCACGCTTCCTGACGAGAGCGGGGAGCCGCGCGAGGTCCGCCGCAGCTACTCCATCTGCGCAGAGCCGCGCAGCTTCGCGGACGGCAGCAGCGAGATCCGCGTGGCCATCAAGAAGGACCTGGGCGGCATCTTCTCCACATGGGCGAACGCGGAGCTCAGGGCCGGCGACACCCTGGACGTCATGAGCCCCATGGGCGCGTTCATTTCCAAGCATGGCAAGGACGGCAAGACGGTCCAGCAGAATGTCATGAACTCGATGAACAATCCGGAGAACATGGCAGGGGAGTTCGGCGACGCCGGTTCGTTCGTGGCCATCGCCGCCGGCTCGGGCATCACCCCGGTGATCGCGATCGCCCGCACGCTGCTGGCCGCGAACCCGGGCACGCGCTTCGACCTGATCTACGCCAACAAGGCCGCCATGGACGTCATGTTCCTCGAGGAATTGGCGGACTTGAAGGACAAGTACCCGTCGCGATTGGCGCTGCACCATGTGTTGTCGCGCGAACAGCGGATCGCCCCGCTCATGACGGGCCGTATCGACGCCGAGAAGCTCCAGCAGCTGCTGGGCACGGCCATCCACGCGCAGGATGTGGACGAATGGTTCCTGTGCGGTCCGTTCGAACTGGTCCAGCTGTGCCGGGATACCCTCGCTGCCCGTGGCGTGGAGCCTGAACACGTCCGCTTTGAGCTCTTCACCACCGGTCGCCCGGACCGCCCAGAGGGCAACGCCGGCCGGCCCGTTGTGGAGGACGAGTCGAAGGACACCTTCAAGATCACCTTCAAGCTGGATGGTTTGACGGGCGATGTCGCCAGCCCCACCCACGCGCGGGAATCCATCCTCAACGCGGCTTTGCGCGTCCGCCCGGACGTCCCCTTCGCATGCGCCGGTGGCGTGTGTGGCACGTGCCGCGCCAAACTGGTCTCCGGGACGGTCAGCATGGACGAGAACTACGCCTTGGAGCAGGATGAGTTGGACAAGGGCTACGTGCTGACGTGCCAGTCCCACCCCACGAGTGAATCCGTCACGGTCGATTTCGACGTCTAAGGAATATACGAATGATCGAGCTCTCCATCGCCAACGGCATCGCCGAAATTGTCCTCAATGCCCCTGAAAAGCTGAACTCGCTGGACGAGGCGGCGCTCGCGGAACTGGATAGAGCGTACGACGACGCCGCTGCCGCCGCCTCCCGCGGGATGGTGCGGGCGCTGCTCCTCCGCGGAGAGGGCCGCGCATTTTGCGCGGGACGCGACATTGCGGGGGTGACGCCCGAGAGCGACGACGCGAAGGCGTACTTGAACGGGCTCGTGGAGCCGCTGCTCAAGAAGATGGCAGCCTTCCCCGCCCCGACCTTCGCGGCAGCGCACGGCGCGTGCCTCGGCGTCGGGCTCGGCCTGTTGCTCGCTACCGATGTGGTGTACGTGGCGGAGAACGCGAAGTTCGGTTCGCCGTTCGCCAAACTGGGTGCCACTCTGGACTCGGGCGGGCACTGGTACTTCACCGAGCGCCTGGGCATGCACCGGACCTTGGACCTCATCTACACCGCGGACCTGATCAGCGGCGCCGAGGCCGTGGCGCAGGGCATGTTCAGCCGGGTCATGCCGGACGACGCCTTGCTGGAGGCCACGCGGATCATCGTGGAGCGGGTCGCGGCGGGTGCCACCGGTGCGTTCACAGCCAGCAAGGAGCTCGTGGCCCATATCCGCGATCAGCGCCTTGGCCTGTGGGCCGCGATGTCCGAAGAGAACGACGAACAGGCGCGACTCTGCAAGACCGAGGATTACGCCGAAGGTTTCCGGGCGTTCCAGGAGAAGCGGGCACCGGTCTTCAAGGGGTAGCTTGTCAGCATCCCGTCCCATACCTAGACTCTCTAGGTATGGGACGAAGTTCAGTGAACGGACAGCTTGACCTGCTGCTGCTCAGCTCGCTCGGAGCGGGCGAGGCGCACGGCTACGCGCTCATCGCGCGCATTCACGAGCGCAGCGGCGCGCGGATTGAGCTTCAGGAGGGCTCGGTCTACCCCGCGCTGCACAAGCTCGAGGCGGCGGGGTGCGTCGCGAGCCGCTGGGCGGACGACGACGGCGGCCGCCGTCGCGTCTATGCGCTCACCGGGGCCGGACAGGCCGAGCTTTCCCGCAAGGTGGAGGAGTGGAAAGGCTTCACTGCGGCGGTGCGGGGCGTTCTTGGAGCGGCGTCGTGAACGCGGGGAACGGCGCCGGGGCCGAAGAGGGGCCCATCGACGCATACCTCGACGAGCTGTTCGTAGCTGCGCGCGACGGCGATCCCGCTGCCGCTCGCAGGCTCCTCGCTGAAACCGAGGCGCATTTGCGCGAATGCGCCGCCCGGCTCCGTGCGCAAGGCTTGGACCCGGTGGACGCCGAACGCGAGGCCGTCAAGCGCTTCGGCCCGGTCAGCACCGTGACGCCGGTCCTGCGCCCGTCACTTCGAGATGTTGCCCGGCTGCCGTTGCGGGCGTTCGTGCGGCCCTTGGTTGGCCTTGCGGCTGTGGGCGCGATCGCCGTCGGCGTGAGCGGCGTCGTATCGGAGCTGTTCGGCCGGATCTGGGGCGCGGGCTTCGTGGCCGGCGACCTCCCCGGCGTCGCCTACACGGCCGCAAGATGCGCGGTTCTGCAGGCACCTTACGCTGGCCTCGACTGTGCCCAGGCCGCTGCCGAGCACCATTGGGGCGAGGTGGTCGAATATCGGGTGGTCCTCGGGGTGCTGGGCCTTGTTCTCCTGCTCGTATGGCGGCTCCTTCCGCGCGACGCCGCGCTCCCGGCAGGCCTCGCGCCGTCGCTCGCGGCCGCGGCTTTTCTGCTCGCCGCCGCGGCGACCGGCGTCCTGGCCCTTAACGCCGCCGTCCAAGGCTGGCAAGGCACGGGCGCGTGGCTGAGCGCCGTCGTCGTCGCCTTGCCGCTCGCCGTCGTGTTCGCGGTAGCCGCCCTGCGCCGGATGCGCATGAAGCCCGTGGGTTCCTAAGGCCGCATGATGGCGGGGTTTGATGATGCCTGGGCGCGGCAGCCGTTGTAGGCACGGGCCGGTGGATTGCCGCCTCCGATGCCGAGTCCCTGGTCCACGACGCCGCAGCCCTCTCCGCGGGACGGTCCACCTTCCTGGCGGATATCTTTGGCACCGGGCTTTTGACGCTTGAGGGCATGGCACCACTGGTGGCCGCCCGCAGGAGTGCCGGACGCCCGCTACCTTTCTGTACAGATTCCCCCGGCGCACTCTTCCGGGCTGGCGGATGGAGGAACGCCGTGGTGGTCCAGGCCGGACAGCCCGCAGCAAACTTCGGCCGGCTAACCCGGACCCCGGAAGCCAGGGACGCCGGGCAGCAAAGCAATCTCCGCACCCATTTGGTGACCGCGGCCCTTTGAGGACGCCGCCGAACGCCGGGACACAACGGTGGCGTTGCTCAAGCGACCTGGAGTGTCAAGCGACCTGGAGTTGCGTGAGATGGGCGTATCTCAGCGCCTTGGCTTGGTGGCGGAGTTTGCGCCGGCGTCTGGAATGCGACGGCGCGGTGTCGGGTGGGCCGGTTCCTAGTGGATTGCTGCCTGGCAGCGGCGGGGCTGTTGATTGGTAGTGGTGTCCGGTAGGGGTGCGGATGTCGAGGACGTGCCGTGTCCCGGGTCTGGTTTTTGCTGGGCTGGTTTGTGCTGTCCAGCCGTTGAGTTCTTTGGTGTGGTTGCAGGCTTCGCACAGGCCCGCCCCGTTGGCGAGGGTGGTGGGGCCGTTGTCGTGCCAGGGGATGATGTGGTCGAAGTGCCTGATGGGTGCGTCGCAGTATGGGGTGCGGCAGGTGTCGTCGCGGGCCTGGATGAAGCGCCGCATCCCGGGCGGGAAAAGCCGCGACCGGGAATCGACGGCGACGAGTTCTCCGGTTCCCGGAGCGGTGAAGAGGCGCCGGAGCCAGAACTTGAGTTCTTGCCCGCCCTCAGACTCGCCAGGACCGGCGCCAGGTTTGGTGTTCCCGCTGCTGCCGCTGAGGAGGTTCCGTGCCCAACCTGCGGGGACGATGCCGTAGCCGGGGAGCCGGGCGGGTTCGCTGTCGCGCTGGAAGAGGGTGCGGTCGGTCATGACGAGTTGGATGGCCACTCCGGTGATCCCGCCGGGGGTGCCGGTGGTGCGTTCGACCAGGGCATCGGCCATGATTTGCCCGCGGCTGCGGGTGTCTCCGCCGGAGCGGAGCGAGTCTGCATGCCGGGACAGGGCCGCGTGCACGGCCACGCCCTGGGCGACGGGAAGCAGGGCGGTCAGGTAGGTCATGGTGTCCGGGGCCGGGCGCAAGCTCACGTGCCGCTCCGCCGCGGCGTGGCTGGCGCGTTGCGTCACCGACCGGGGGTCCCGCCGGTAGGCGGCGGCCCGTGCGGCGGAGATGATGGTCTTGTCTCCGGCGCCGTCGAAGGTCCCTGTGTCGGCGGCCAGTTCCTCATCCACCGCGCAGCGGTCTTCGGCGCTCAGGCAGGCTGTTTCCTTCACCAACAGGGTGGCGCGCCATTCGTTCAGCTGCCCGGTGTCCAGGGCGGCGAGGGTGCGCGGCATTTCGCTCACGAGGGCTTTCGCCAGGCCCAGCAATCGGGGTCCTTTGGCGGGGGATTCCCGCCGGGCCAAGGCAATCTGGGCTGCGACGCCGCGGCCGCGCTCGTCGGCGGGGACGCCCAGGTTCGTCTCGGCGCTGCGCTGGGCCGCATCGAAGGAGACGGCAATCCGGGCTTGCGCAGCGGCGGCCGCGGACTTCAGATCCTCCAGGGCACGCAACTGGTCGATCAGCTCGGCGCGGCCATCGGGTACCGTGCCGTTCGGGAGGGCTGGCCGGAACGAGGTCAGGGCATCGATCACGTCCCGTACCCAGGCACCTGACAATGGAGCCGCGCCGCCGACTGGCGAGCCCGTCTCCATCAGCTGTGTTCCCCGAATCCCTTCCATAACCAAAGCATTCCAGGGGGGTCTGACAATTTAGGGCCCAGGAAACCGCTTCCTCACCGAAAACCAGGAAAATTAGTAAAACTTTTTCGGGACCGCAGATGTCCGCGTTGTGTATCGAACCCTTTCAGCGGAGCCCGGTGGTCGAACTTGAACCTGGTGCTGGAGGCCGGGTTGCTCGTTGTGGGGATCTCGGCCAATTCGTTGGGAGTGCTCGCGGAGGGCGCGGACTACTTTGCCGATGCTCGTCTTGAGCGTCGCGATTCGAGTAGGCCCGGCTGTGCAAGACTGAGAATTACGCCGAAGGTTTCCGGGCGTTCCAGGAGAAGCGGCGCAGGTCGCCAGGGGGTAGGAAGGGTCCGGCCGCAAGCACTGGTCTGTTGAATTCGTGGGAGAAGTCCCACTGCTGCGTTCCGGAACCTAGCGCTGGGCCCGCACCCACGAACCGACGGCCGCCCGAAGATTCCTCAGCCTCCCTGCCGAGTCGTAGGGGAGTGCTGTCGATTCCGTGCCCGGTGCAGCCGGTACTCACGGGCGGTGATCCAGACGATGAAGATGTCGAAGGCTGTCAAAAGGACAAGGCCCCAGGAGAAGGCCACGACGATCCTGTAGGCCTGGTAAACGATGAAGACCAACAGGAACGCGATCATCCACGGGTAGGCCCAGAGTTTGTCCTTCAGGACGGCCCAGACCAGGACGATCTTGACCAAGCCGTGGAGCAGTAGGTAGATCGCGCCGAACAGCGTCGCGGACCCTGAGAGGTTGGAGCTCAGGTGCACCAGGCTGTTCGCCAGGAAGTCGTGCGGATCCTGGGCGAGTTCGTGCTGGGTGAGGAAATGGACCAGATCACCGATTTGTTGAGGCGTCACCAGCAACAGAAGAACGCCGCCGATCAGTTCCAGGACGCCGTCCAGGCCCTTCAGGATGAGGCTCACGCGAAATGTCCGGTCGAGCAGGGTTGTTTCAGCTGGTTTCGTTTCCATCACACTTCCCTCCGCTACCTCAAGATACATTCTTTCTTATGCCCCTCTCTTCTGATCCCGCAGGAGCTTTCGCGATTGAAACACATGGCCTGAGCAAGCACTTTGGCAGGCATACCGCCGTCGACGGCTTGACCATGCGCGTGCCTCAGGGAGCCATCGCAGGGTTTATTGGCCCCAATGGGGCAGGCAAGACCACCACCCTTCGCCTGCTCTTGGGCCTGGTGCGGGCGGATGCGGGCAGCGCCACGGTTCTGGGCCACTCGCTCACTGAATTCGAGCGCTACCTGCCGCGCGTCGGGGCACTGGTGGAAGCGCCGGCGTTCTATCCGGGCCTTTCCGGGCGGACAAATCTGGAGGTGCTCGCCCGTCTTGGAGGCCATCCCGGTTCCCGCGTGAGCGAACTGCTGGAAGTGGTGGGACTCTCCGATCGGGCCCGTGACCGGGTAGGAACGTATTCACTGGGCATGAAGCAACGCCTTGGGGTGGCGATGGCCCTGCTGCCCGATCCGGAGCTCCTCATTCTCGACGAGCCAGCCAATGGCCTTGATCCCCTCGGCATCATCGAGATGCGCGAGATGCTGCGCCGTTTGGCTGGCCAGGGGAAAACCATCCTCCTCAGCAGTCACTTGCTCGGCGAGTTGGAACAGCTCACCGACTGGCTGATCATGCTCAATCAAGGGAAGGCCCTGTTCTGCGGACCGGCACGGGAGCTGTTCGCCGAACGCGTCGAGGTAGTGGTCGAAGCCCAGGACACGGTCCAGTTGGATGTGGTGGCCCGGATCGCGGGCGAGGCCGGTTACACGGTGTCGAGGGAGGATCAGGCCTTGCGCATCGCCTGTCCTGCCGGTTTTGCCGAGGCCTTGAACCGGCAGGCCAGGGAGGCCGGCGCGCCGGATCTGACCATCCGAGTGAGGGAAGCCAGCCTGGAGCAACTGTTCCTGGCTTTGCTGAAAGGAGACCGCTCATGATTTCCGTGATCCGTGCGTTTCGCAGCGAAGTGCTCAAGTTCCGCCGCTGGAGTGTTTTGGCGGTTGCGGGCGCGATGCTGGTGGTGAGCACCTTTATCGCTTATCTGACGTTCCACCAGATCGCATCCGGAGCCACCAGCCGCGAGATGACCGGCCTGATTGCTGCCTTCCCCACACCTCAGGGATTGGTCTCGATCATTGGCCAGGCCCGCTCCGTGATCATTGCCATCGCGCTGGTGATGGTGACAGCCAATCTCGCCGCCGAATGGTCGCAAGGCACGCTGCGCAACTTGTTGGTCTGTGAGCCGCGCCGCCTGCGCTGGTTGGCAGGCAAAATGCTGGGGCTGGTACTTTTTGTGCTGCTCTCGATGCTGCTCACCTTGCTCATCAGCGGCACGTTCATCCTTGTCGCTGCTCAAGGCCAAGGGATTCAGACCGCCGCCTGGACCTCTCCGGAGGGGTTGCAGGTCTTCCTGGCGTTCCTGGGCAATGAGGTGCTGTGCCTCATCGGGGTGAGCGCCCTGGGCATGGTCATCGCCGTACTCACGCGTTCGGTCGCGGCCGGCGTCGGGATCGGCCTGGCCTACATCCTGGTGGTCGAAGGCATCATCGCGGTGGTATTGCCGCAGGTCAGCCAGTGGTTCCCGGGCCGGGTGTTCAACACCATCGTGGGGACCACCGTGCCCCTGGTTGGCCCGACGCCTCTCCAAGGTTATCCGGCAGCGCTAGGTGCAGCGCTCTTGTGGATTGTCGGCTTCGTTGTGGTGACCGCCGTCGTGTTCCCCCGCCAGGACGTCAAAGCGTGACAGAAAGAGCGCCCTCCGGCGTGGTCGGCAACGAGCGCCTCACCGCCCTGACGGGGGCCGTGGTGCTGATTCTGTCGCTGGCGGAGATCGCCACCGTTCCGACACTGGGCAGCCTGATCGTGGCGCACTTCTTCATTGGCGTGCTGCTGGCCGGCCCGGTGGTGGCCAAGACGGCCAGCACCGGCTGGCGGTTCATTCGCTACTACACGCGGGATCCCGCCTACCGCCGCAAGGGTCCGCCAAGGCTGCTTCTGCGCCTGACAGCTCCGCTGCTCGTCGTCTCAACGCTGGTGCTGATTGGCAGCGGCATCGCCTTGGCCATCACCGGCCCGGCCCCCGAGATCCTGATCCGGGTGCACGTTGTCAGCTTCCTGTTCTGGCTCGGCACCCTCGCAGTGCACGTCTTCGCGTACGTGAGGCGGGTACCCGGTCTCATAGCCGACGACTGGCGGCGCCGCACCATCCAGCAGAAGCGCGGGAAACCGGAGCCCGGGGGACGCCGGATGCGGCTGGCAGTCAACATTGCGGTGCTGGTGCTGGCCGCGATCGCCGGGGTGCTGCTTCTGCCGACGGCCGCACCATGGGAGGGGTGGCGCGGTCAGGCCGCGACCGGGCCTGGGGTCCTCGCCGTCGCGGTGTGCATCGGGACAGCGGTCGCGGTGATGCTCAAGCGCCGCTAGGACTAAACCACGACGGCGGTGGCGCTCGCCAATGCGGGCCGCCCGCTCACACCTAGTCAGTGATGTCGGCGTGGTGGTGGCGGGGTGTTCCCTCGAGGGAATGCTCGGCCTGGAAGATCGCGTCAGTAACGAGTTGGCGGACGTGCTCGTTCGCGAGGCGGTAGTACACCCGGGTTCCGGCTTGCCGTGTGGTGACAACGCGGCCGAGGCGCAATTTGGCCAGATGCTGGGACACGGATGCCTGGGATTTGTGGATCAGTTCCGCCAGCTGGTTGACCGGCAACTCGCCGTCGCGCAGCGCAAGAATGATGCGGATCCGGGTGGCGTCGGCGAGCATCGCAAAGACCTCGACGGCGAGCTCGACGTACTGGCTATCCGGCTCCCGGCCGCACACAGCGTTATCTGCATCCATGCTTATATTGTTTCATACGGATAAAATGAGGTATATATAGTGAGCAAGGTGCCGTTCGTTAGCTGAGGCTCCTTCGCGGAAACATGCCAGCGACCCCCAACGTCGAGAGACGCCCCGGGTCAGGACAGGCCGCCCCGGCATTAAGGGGTGGTCCCGATTGGCTCCTGGACACAGTCCGGGTTCACGCCGCGAAGTGCCAAAGGTCTTACGAGGAGGGGCATGTGCGGGTCTCTATGCCCGCCCTCCCCGCGGCGCGACCAACGGCAGCAGGAGGTGACGGTTCCATCATGAACGATGGTCATAAACCCAGTCTCCCGTCCCGTTTTCCGGATTCTGCTTCAGGCTCCTGAAACACTGCGCTAATTCCGTCCGGCACGCCGGGCCTAATCCAGCCATGGCCTGCTCCAGCCAGAGCCTGATTCAGCGAGAGCCTGCTCCAGCCAGAGCCTGATCCAGCCAGAGCCTGATCCAGCGAGAGCCTGATCCACTCGGCACGCAACGTGCCCCCCTTTTACGCGACGCAAATACGCCCGCCCATGCCACGTGCCCCGGCGAGGCTTTTCCATGACTTTTTATGCCCCTTTCCGGGCAGAAGGCCGGTACATCATGACCGAAACCAAGACCCTGCTAGCGCCATCCGCAGCCCTGGACACCGCCCACATCGGCGACATCAAGGGTGCTTTCGGCACCATCCGTGTGAATGACGAAAAGCCGCGCTCGGGCATCAAAGCACGCGTGAAGACCCTGTTGGCGATCATCGGACCCGGGCTGATCGTCATGGTCGGCGACAACGATGCCGGCGCATTCGGCACCTACACGGAGGCCGGACAGAACTACGGAACGTCGCTGCTCTGGACTCTGCTCCTACTGGTCCCGGTGCTGTACGTGAACCAGGAAATGGTGCTGCGCCTGGGGGTCGTCTCCGGCGTGGGACATGCCCGGCTGATCCTGGAGCGCTTCGGCAAGTTCTGGGGCGCGTTCAGCGTGATCGACCTGTTCATCCTTAACGCCCTGACCATCGTCACGGAATTCATCGGCATCAGCCTGGGCCTGGACTACCTGGGCATCCCCAAGATCCCGGGAATCCTCCTGGCCACCGCGGTGATCGTGGGTGCTGCGAGCACCGGTTCCTTCAAGCGGTTCGAGCGCGTTTGCCTGACCCTGGTGGCCGGGTCGCTGCTGCTGGTTCCGATCATCTTCATGGTCCATCCCGACGTCGGACAAGTCGCCCACGACTTCGTGGTGCCCGGCATGCCCAAAGGCGCGGATCTGTCCACGGTGACTTTGCTGATCATCGGGATCGTTGGAACCACCGTGGCGCCGTGGCAGTTGTTCTTTCAGCAGTCGTACATCATCGACAAGCGCATCACTCCCCGCTTCCTGAAGTACGAGAAGGCCGATCTCTGGCTGGGAATCACCATCGTGATCGTGGGCGCGGCAGCGATTATTTCCTTCACGGCGGCGACGTTTGCCGGCACCCCGGAGTTCGGCAACTTCACGGACGCAGGCGGTGTCGCCGTCGGGCTCGAACAGCACGTCGGAAAGGTTGCCGGCGTCCTCTTTGCGCTGGCACTGATCGATGCCTCGATCATCGGCGCGGCCGCCGTCGGGCTTTCCACCTCCTATGCACTCGGTGACGTCCTGGGGCTCAAGCACTCCCTGCACCGGAAAGTGTCCGACGCCAAAGGCTTCTACGCCGTGTTCGCCGGAGTCCTGCTCCTCTCAGCCATTGTGGTCCTGATCCCGGGCAGCCCTTTGGGTCTGCTCACGGTGGGGGTCCAGGTGTTGGCGGGGGTCCTGCTTCCCTCGGCCACGGTGTTCCTGCTGCTGCTCTGCAATGACAAGCAGGTGCTGGGACCCTGGGTGAACGGGCGGTTCATGAACTTCTTTACCTCGGCCGTGATCGCCGTCCTGGTGATCCTTTCCTTGGTCCTGACTGCCGGGGTGTTGTTTCCGGATATGGGCTCGGGCGCCATCCTTGGCATCCTCATCGGAGGCGCCGCCGTCTCCGCCGTCGCGGCGGTTGTGTTCCTGGTCTACCGCGGATTCCATCCCGCAGTGCCGGGCCCGGATGCGGTGGACCGGTCACAGCGGACCACCTGGCGCATGCCCCCGATTGTCCTGCTCACCGCACCCAAACTGTCCACCGGGCACCGGATTGGCCTGACGGTCCTGCGCGCGTACCTGCTGATCGCGATGATCCTGGTGATCGTCCGCGTGGTTCAGCTCGCCCTTGGCGCCTGACGGTTTCCCGCGTCATCGAGGCCATTCCTTGGATGTCCGATTACAATCTGCTTACCCGCTGGTCCCGCCGCGGACCCAGCCACCGCGCCAACCGCGGCGGGGACAGGAGAATTCCATGAATGATGGGCCCCACCGCCTCCGCGGCGGAAGACGCGCCGGGAGACGCGGCGGAACGCATGCCGGATCACCCGGCGGGGAGGCAGGCTTTCAGGGCCCTCGCCATATGCGCCACAAGTCCCGGCGCAAGTCCGTCCTCCTGATCTCGACGACGGCGGTCGCGGCGACCGTGGCCCTGGCGGCCGCCGTCGTGGTCACGTATGTGGGCGCGACGGCGGTTGCGGTCAACAACAACGTCCACCGATCGGATGTCCTCAAGGACCTGAAGACGCAGCCCCAGGCGGTGCCGAAGCTCAGCCAGGACACGAACATCCTGATCATGGGCCTGGATACCAGGGTTGACGAGAAGGGCAAGCCCCTTCCTCCGGAGATGTATGACGCGCTGCACGCGGGGGATGAGAATATCGGCGGCTACAACTCCAACGTCCTGATGCTCATCCACATCCCCGCGGACGGTTCCAAAGCCGCAGGAATCTCGATTCCCCGGGATGACTACGTCCAGGTGGACGGCATCCCCGGAAGCGGCCCGTTCAAAGCCAAGATCAAGGAGGCGTACGGCTACGGTTTCGCTGCGGAGAAAACTTCCTTGATCAACGCTGGAAAGCCCGACGACGACGCCACCTACCAGGCGGCCCGCGACGCCGGACGCAAGGCCGAAATCGCCACGGTGACCAAGTTCCTGGGCAGCGTGCACATCGACCACTTCCTCGAGGTCACCATGGCTGCGTTCTACCAGACGGCCCAGGCCATCGCGCCCATCACGGTGTGCGTGAACCGGGCCACCCAGGACACCTTTTCCGGGGCCGACTTCAAGGCGGGCATGCAGCAGATCGACGCCAAACAGGCCATGGCCTTCGTGCGGCAGCGCCGGGACACCACGGACCCGACGTACCTCTTCTCGGACCTGGACCGCGAACGCCGGCAGCAGGCCTTCATCGCCTCGGTCTCGCGCCAGCTCAAGGACGCCGGGACCTTCACCGACATCGGGAAAATGCAGGGTGTCCTGGATGCGGTGAGCAAGAACATCGTGGTGGATTCGGACTTGAACCTGATCCAGCTTGCCCAGCAGGCAACGTCCCTGACCGGGGGCAACATCTCCTTCTCCACCCTGCCGATCACAGGCTTCGGCACCTCCCCGGATGGCGCATCCATCAACACCGTGGACGTCAAGCAGGTGCAGGCGACCGTCAAGGAACTCCTCACCCCGGTCCCGCCGGCTCCCGCACCGACGACGACGGCGCCCGCGACGGCGGCGGCTGCCTCGCCTGCGGCACCCGCACCCGAAGCGGCACCCGCCTCAGGGGCTGCGGCACCAGCCACTCCGTCGGCACCTGCAAGCAACGTCTACGCGGACTCCACCGGCGCCCTCCAAGGCGGGGCGATCGCCTGCGTGAAGTAGCGGAGTGGTCGTGAGGTCAAGGCACTATGACCACCCGGACGCTTATGTGAGACGGATCTGGCGATTTGCATCGGTGTAGAGCAGGTAACGGAACTTGCCCGGGCCTCCTGCATAGCAGACCTGCGGGCAGAAGGCGCGCAGCCACATGAAGTCACCGGCTTCGACCTTCACCCAGTCGTCGTTGAGCAGATAGACGCCATTGCCTTCGAGGACGAACAACCCATGTTCCATGGCAGGTGTTCCGGCGAACGGGATGGAAGTGCCAGGCTCGAAGGTCACGATGTTCACGTGCATGTCATGCGCGAGGTCGTCGGGATCCACGAATCGAGTCGTGGCCCAGCTGCCGTTGGTACCTTGCATCTGGCTGGGCTCCACATCCTGATCGCGGGTCACAAAGGACGTGGCCGTGTAGCCATCCGCCGGTTCGTAGGCCTTACGGATCCAGTGGAAATTTGCGATGCCGTCCGAATCGTTCCTTACGGACCAGTCGGCCCCGGCGGCGACATACGCGTAGCTGCCTTCCTCCAAGATATGCAGTTCACCGTCCAGCGTCAGGGTAAGCCATCCCCTTGTCAGGAAGAGGACCCCTTCGACGGCGGCTTCCGGCTCGGGCTTCCGCGAACCGCCGCCGGGTCCCACCTCGACGATCAGCTGGGAAAACCGTGTCGCGAAACCTTCGATGGGGCGTGCGATGATCCAAGACCGTGTGTTCTCCCAGCCGGGGAGATTGCTGGTGACTGTGTCTTTAAGGACGCCCTTGGGTATCACGGTATAGGCGTCCTTGACCATGGCCCGGTCCTTTGGGAGCTGGGCTTGTGGACTGGCGCCTTCGGGGTGAAATGAATTGGCCATCTAACTGCGCGTCCCTGCAGCCTGCACGGCAAGGTTCCCGGCATCGATCGGGCCGCCTTCAGCTGCGGGCTTGTCTCCGCTGAAGGCACGGAGCATGGCTTCACGATCGAACTGCCCCTCCCACTTGGCGACGACGAACGTCGCAACGCAGTTGCCCAGCAGGTTCACGACGACGCGCATGGAGTCCATGAGGCGGTCGGCTCCGAGCAGGAGAGCGACGCCGGCCACAGGGAAGATCCCCAATGCGCCTGCCGTCGCGGAGAGTGCCAGGAAGGCCGAACCCGGGACGCCTGCCATGCCCTTTGAGGTGAGCATCAGAATGCCCAGGGCGGCCAGTTGATGCCCGAGATCCAAGTGGTGGCCGAAGGCCTGGGCAAGGAACAAGAGCGAGATCGACAAGTAGATGGCCGCACCGTCCAGATTGAAGGAGTAGCCGGTGGGGACCACCAGGCCGGCGGTGGAGCGGGAACAGCCGGCGTCCGTCAGCTTGGTCATGATCCGCGGCAGAACCGACTCAGTGGACGCGGTGCCCAGAGCCAGGAGGAACTCCTCGCGCGTGTACTTGATGAACTGCCACAACGGGACCCGGACCAGGCCCCAGGCGATCACGAACAGCAGGCCAATGAACACGATCGCTGCACCGTAGCAGGCCACGATGAGCAAGGCATAGGTGCCCAATGTGCTCAGTCCATACTGGCCAATGATGAACGCCATGGCACCGAAGGCGCCGATCGGGGCCAGGCGCATCACCCAGCCCATGATCTTGAAGAAGACCTCCAGGATGGTGTCCAGGACCTTCATGACAGGGGCACAGCGGTCCTTGCCGATCACCACTATGGCCGCGCCGAAGAAGACAGAGAAGCACAGGACCTGGAGGAGGTTGTTGCTCGCGAAGGCGCCGATCACGCTCGTCGGGATGATGCCAAGGATGAATTGTCCGGCGTCGCTGGGCGGAGCGGTGCCGGTCTTAGCCTTCAGGGCGTCCTGGCTTAGGGTGCTGGGGTCGATGTTGAGCCCCGCACCGGGCTGGACGATGTTGGCCACCACGAGGCCGAAGGCCAGGGCGAACAAGGTGGCCCCGGTGAAATACAAGAGCGCTTTGACTCCCACTCGGCCCACGGCTTTGACATCGCCAACGGCCGCGATCCCTGTGACGATCACCAGGAAGATCAGCGGCGCGATGATCATCTTGATGAGCTGGATGAACCCGTCACCGAGCGGGCGTAGTCCTGCCCCGATCGACGGCCAAAGATATCCGATCAGGATGCCGGCGACGACGGCGACGAAGATCTGGAGGAACAGGGACTTGTACAGCGGTTTCTTGATGGCGGCTGCCTGCGCAGCATAGATGTCGAGTTTCATGGCGAAGCCAATCCTCATGCGGAACCAGAGGTCCGCGGCCGAAATTCAAGGGACCCCTCCAACGTAGGGGAGCATTGTTTCCGGCCTGAAACGAATGTATTAAACTATCGGAACCTTGAAACATCTGTTTCAAAAGGTGCGCGGATCGCTGGTCTGAGGACGGTTCCTCACCGTCTGAGAGCCGGATCTACCGAAGCCTTTCAACCTCTCCGAGCGAGTCGAAAAGGCCTGTGATTTCACTGATGCGTTTGGTCCCTGGTCTTCCCATGGCCGAAAGTACCGCGTTGGCCAGGACGCTCAGGAGGCTCATGGGCGCAGCATAACTGTCGAAGGCTCCAGCGCCTTCCACGGGACACTCGATCCACACCTTGGCGTCGCCGGCCATCCGGCGCCCGCTGGCATCGCCAATCAGGATGGTGGATGCACCTGTTCCGGCAGCTGCTTTGAGGACGTTTGGAAAGGATTCTGGACGGCGGCGGAAACCCAGCAGCACCACAGCATCGGCAGGACCGAGCCCCGCGAGTTCTTCGCCTACGCTTTGGCCTGGCTGCGGGGCCAGCCCGACGCCGTCGCGGCATTGGAGGAGCTGTTGCCGCAAATGGAGCGCGAGGGGAAAGCTGTTTCGGAAGCCGATCAGCAGTACCTTCCGGGCCCCCGCAAGCAGATTGGCCACCTCGCCCAGCCGTGTTTCGTCAATGGACTCGAACAGGCGCTGAAGGTTCCGCTGTTCCAGTGCCCCGTGGGTCGGCAGACCGCCGTCGGACTCCCTGGTGGCGAGCGGCACGCCGCTGGACCGCAGTGCCCTGGTGTGCTCCTTGACCTCATTGAAATCGGCAAAGCCGAGGCGGCGAAACAAGCGGCTCACGGTTGCCTTGGAGACACCGCTCAGGCGCGCCAGTTCGGCCGCGTTGTAGACGGCGAGATCACCCAAGTGGTTCAGGATAGTGTCTGCCGCGAGCTGTTCCTGCGGGCCAAGCGCCGGATAATGCTGTTCGATTCGCTCATCGATCCTCATGAAACAACCGTCTCACGACCCCGCGCTGTTCCCACAGCCGTTGTGGTTTTTGCCGGGTTATCTCTCCGATAGGCTCGGCGAATGAGCGAAAATACAGCGCGACTCGCTGGCTACCTGGACAAGCAACAGCCCGGGCTTTATCAGGCCCTGTCCGACTACGCGGGTAAGGTAACTGCCGAGGCTGATAGGACCGGGATCCCGCGCCGCACGCTGGAGTTGTTGAACTACCGCGCTTCGCAGATCAACGGCTGTGCCTTTTTGCCTGGATCTCCATCACCGCCGCGCCATCGGCTATGGGGAGACTGAGCAGCGGCTTTCCTTGGTGTCCGTGCATGGCGAGGTGGGCCTCTTCGATGAGGCCGAGCAGGTGGCGCTGGAGCTTGCCGAACAGATCACGCGCATGAGCAGTGCCCGTCCCACGGCCGAGCTGTTCTCCCGCGCGCGGAAGGTCTACACCGAGGAGCAGATCAGCGTGCTGTGCATGGCGTGCATCGGCATCAACGCCTTCAACCGCCTGTCTATCCTGAGCGAGCACCCGGTGCGCAAGGCCCGGAGCTAACGACTTCTTGGCCGGAAATGTCGCAATCTTGCCCCAGGGATTCGTGCTTCCGATAATCCATTCGTAGGATTTGCCTATGTCTATGGGGAGATTAGTTCGTAAAGCAGTTATTCCGGCAGCCGGATTGGGCACGCGTTTCTTGCCTGCCACCAAGGCGATGCCGAAGGAAATGTTGCCGGTGGTGGATCAACCGGCCATCCAATACGTGGTTGAGGAGGCCGTGAAGGCGGGCCTCAGCGACGTGCTGATGATTACAGGCCGCAACAAGCGCGCCCTTGAAGACCACTTCGATCGCGCACCTGATCTTGAACGCTCTCTGGAGCTGAAAGGCGACGAAGCTCGCTTGGACGCCGTGCAGCATGCCTCCGGGCTTGGGCCTATCCACTATGTGCGGCAGGGCGAACCGAAGGGCTTGGGCCATGCCGTGCTGTGCGCCAAGCAGCACGTGGGCGACGAACCGTTTGCAGTGCTTCTTGGGGATGACCTGATTGACGAGAGCGAGGAGCTCCTGTCAACCATGATCGACGTCCAAGCGAAGACAGGTGGCTCGGTGATCGCTCTCATCGAAGTGGAGCCGTCGCAGATCAGCGCGTATGGCTGCGCCGACATTACACCCATTGCGGGGGAGGACTACGTCCGGGTCAACAGCCTTGTGGAGAAGCCTTCCGTGGAAGAGGCTCCTTCGAACTTGGCCGTCATTGGCCGCTATGTCCTGCACCCGGCCGTGTTCGATGTCCTCGAAGAGACCGGGCCGGGGCGCGGCGGCGAGATCCAGCTGACCGACGCGCTTCAGACCCTCGCGAAGGGCAACGGCGAAGGCACGGGCGTCTACGGGGTGGTCTTCCGCGGACGTCGCTATGACACCGGAGACAAGCTCAGCTACTTGAAGGCCGTCATCACCCTGGCGTCCGAGCGCGCCGAATTCGGTGAAGACCTCAAAACCTGGATGAAAGGCTTCCTCGGCTAGGACGGCTGCATGCTTAGACGCGCGTAGCGCAGAATCCTGAGGATGGCCGGGGCCAGCTCGTCTTCCATCCGCAGGTACGCCTCGGCGCCCTGTTTGTAGGGGTCCGCGACGTCGTTGTCCGAGGAGTTCGCCGCGAGGACGAGGTGGCGGACGGAGGATGCCCGTGCCGGCAGTTCTCGCCATAGTTGGGTGTAGTCAGAGCCCGACGGCGGTGGGTCGGCTCGTTCTTCAAGGGCGGTCACCATCCGTGCGAACTCGCGGATGGTGAACGTCCGTTTGAGCAGGGAGGCGTCCAGTTGCAGAACTTCCCCGCGATGGTGAGACGCCATGGTGAGTACCAGGTCCGATTCCCTGAGGATCTTTGAAGTGAGCTGGCGCGCGGCAAAGTCATCGGGCGTGCCGCCATACGTGCGGATGATGTCCGCTGACAGCGGCTGAATGGGGCTTCCAACCATGGCGCGGGTGCCGGCGCTGCGGACTTCGAAGCCGCCGGGAAGAACCTGGTCCAGGCCTGCCTGAAGCAAGCGTTCGGCTACGGGGGAGCGGCAGATGTTGCCGGTGCAAACGGTCAGTATCCGAACGGGGTGGGGCGATTCCAAAGGTATAGCTCTTTCACTGGCTGGCTGGCTGGCAGGCGCGCGTGACACCTGTGTTTTACAAGTTAACACCCAGAGTCATAATCACGAGTGACGTAGCAGGGCGAAGGCAGCCAGGCCGAAGGAAATCGCGGCCAGCAGGATCAGAAAAATGATTGGCCAGGCCGCACTCGGAATCGCTGGAATTCTTGGAATCGCTGGCAACTCCACCCTGAAGCTCAGCCGCTTGCGGCGTCGCCAATGTCTCCCCATGTTCATAAGTTACCGTAGGCGCAAGCAAGGAGGGGTTGTTTCCGGATCACCGGAAACAACCCCTCCTTTTCGTTGTGCGTTTAGGCTGCGGCTACGGTTTCGTTCTTTGCGCGGCGGCGAACCACCACTACGGAGGCCGTGCCGGCTACGAGTGCGCCAGCACCAACCAGGCCCCAAAGGATCAGGCTGGAGTCGACGCCGGTGTTGGCCAAACCGGTACCGCCGGTGTTGGCAAGCCCGGTGCCACCGGTGTTTGCAAGACCTGCGCCGCTAACTCCTGCAGCAACCACGGTTGACGTGACGCTGTGGCCGGAGGTCGCGCCGACAGCGGTCAACTGGTAGGTGCCTGCAGCAGTCAGCGTAACGTTGGTGGAGAAAGCGCCGGAGCTGTTGGCAACAGCGGTCACCGTTGTGGGTGCCAGGTGAAGGGCGCCGGGTACGGCCAAGGCGAGGCCGCCACTGGTGCCGGGTGCTGCTGCGCCCTGAGGAGCGGCAGTAAATGTGATTGTGACAGTGATGGTTTCGCCGGGCGTGAAGCCGCCTCCGGAGAATACGACGGATCCGCCCACCGTTACAGTCGCGCTAGAAACGGTGCCCGGGACCGGTGCCGGGTAATCGACGGCCATTGCCGGAGCCGAAGCGGCGAGAGCGATGGTGCCCGCAAGCGCGAGCGCTGCAAGTGATTTCTTCAATTTTTGTCCCCCTGAGACCTTTGGTATGTGCTTGAGACCTGCTGCGAAATTCATTGTGGTGATGTGATTTCATCCACCACGAACACGTGAACTGAAATCTGAGACCTACCCAAGAGAGAAGCTACCACCCTAAGGGTGCTTACTGCAAAGTAAATCCAAACTCGTTACAAAGGGTTAACACCCTGTCTATCCGAGGGCTCCACAAGTTTCTGATTCGGTCGTGAGGACCACTTTGTCAATGGGCTGGATAGTTGGCGTGACCACCACTTCAGGCTGGCTATGCTGGACGATTTTTCCGAAAGTGAATTCCACGGTACTGCTCTGTCCAGGGGCCAGCCGTACGGAGAGTGTGCCAACTGGTCGGTCGTCGTGGCGCTGCGCACCAAACGGAACAGTCTTCCCGTCCTGCGTGGCAGTTTCAACCAGGGATTGGGAAGGCCCGTACGCGATCACGTTGCTTTGTGCAGTACCGGGCGGGACTCCGTAAGCTCCACCGCCTGTAACATATGCCGGTAACGATGTGGCCGCGTCAACAGGAGCCGTATTAGTGCTTGTGATTCGAACCTTGACTGTTGCATAACCATCGGCAGCCGTGCATTGCTCGACAAGCCGAACAGTGCGTTTCACGTAGTAGTCCATTTTCGCGCCAGTACCGTCATTGAAGTAAGCGCCGAATTGGGCAGCGGGCACGCTAGGGCCGGATATTGAGCCGCTAAGCGTGTACTTCGCGAGAACGGACTGTTCGGTGGTATCTGCCGACCAGAGCAGGACCCTGTGTTCTTCTACGCCTTTCCCTACTCCGGCGAGCAGGCTTTTGGCATCGCCCTTGCCGGAGGAGAGAGCACCGAAGATTTCCTTGGCCACCACTGCAAAGTAAGCGTCTTGCGCCTTTGGATCTTTGATTTGGGCGTATACGTCGGAAAGTAGGGTTTTTACCACATTCTTGCCGGAAAGCTGGTTCGGAAGTTTCCCTCCAGTTAGGGCAAGCATCTGCGGGTCCTGAAGGCTGACAGGTCCTGTGGCGTCCAGGATGTAGCCCAGAGCCACTGGATCGATCGAAATTGCTCCGTCCAGCTGTTCACTCTTTTTCTGTTCCCACATCTTCAACGCGGTGGTGGCAGCCGTCGGGAAATCTGGGGTGAAGTTAACGTCCTGCATGAAGGTGCCCATACGGTCCGTATAGATGCGTTGTTGCTCTTCATCCACCGATACCGGAGGGGTGAAACGGCCAAGTTCCGTAGCGCTGGTTTCGGCGGAAAGGCTGATTTTGCCCTTGTCGGCGGTAAGGACGACCAAGGCGCCCGGGATGCCTCCCGTGGCTCGGGCCTCGGCGTTGTTTTGGACCAGCAGCAGGTAGTGCCGCGGCTTATCGGAGCCCAACAGGCCCGGAGCTAGTCCCGCGGCGTCGGACGCCGTGTCCAACTCGTCCACAACAGAGCCAAGTTGTTGTCTGGCTTGTATCAGTGGCCCAGCGATCTGCGGGAGCAGGCCGCCGGCATCGATACCGTTCAGGCGCTGCGCAGATGCGCGCACGGCTTGAGCGGCGGAGGACACCGCGGGGGCTGCCTTGCGGATTGGTTCCAGGTCGGTGCCGCCTGCGCTCGGCATCAGCTTGTCCCATTTCAGGGAATCGTAAACCTTTACAAGGGGTGTGACGCCCAGCGAGGCTACGTCGTCGGCTGAACGGGCAATTTCGGCAGTGGCCGAGAAATTCGCGCCGAGCCACGGGGTGGCCGACGCCAAAGACCAGAGCGGATCGGAGGCAGCGTCGCGGGCCGCCGCCGTGTGGCGCCGAAGCTCGTCGGCAGAAGCCGTGGCATCTGCGGGGCGGTTCTGGAGGATGTCTTCTTTGAGTTTGGGCACCAACTGGGTGGATGCTTCGAGCTCGGTCTGGATGGTGGAAGCCTTAGCACCAAGCCATAGGGCGGCGGCGCCGGCAACCACCAGACAGGCCCCAAGGCAAATTCCGGCTGTCAACTGGCGACGACGGCGCTTGCTTGCTTGGGATTTCCCCCTGCCCCGACGCAGCTCGGGTTCGTTCGGGGTGGTATCGGACAGTTCGTTTTCCGTCACGCCTAGGGCCTTCCGAGTCCACGGTACTGCCATCCGGCAGCACGCCATTTTGCGGCGTCCAGCACGTTTCGTCCGTCCAAGATCCGGAGACCGGCAACGCCGCTGCTCACTTCAAATGGGTCGAGTTCCTTGTATTGTTGCCATTCGGTGAGCAGGAGGAGTGTATCGGCTCCTGCGATCGCTGTATCCAAATCAGATTCGTACTGCAGTTCAGGGAATCGCTTGGCGGCGTTTTCCAGGGCTTTCGGGTCAGTTACCGTCACGACGGCACCTTGAAGCTGGAGTTGGGCGGCGATGCTCAGGGCCGGCGAGTCCCGGACATCGTCGCTCTCGGGTTTAAAAGCAGCACCGAGCACGGTGACGCGGTGACCGAGCAGGCTTCCACCGCAAAGCTCGCGGGTAAGTTCTACGACACGCGTGCGGCGTCGCATGTTGATCGAATCCACTTCTCGCAGGAAGGTCAGGGCCTGATCGGCGCCGAGTTCGCCGGCCCTGGCCATGAATGCCCGGATGTCCTTGGGGAGGCATCCACCACCAAAACCAATTCCGGCGTTAAGGAATTTTCGGCCGATCCTGTCATCCATGCCGATAGCGTCTGCCAAACTAGTGACGTCCGCGCCTGCTGCTTCGCAGACCTCCGCCATGGCATTGATGAACGAAATTTTGGTGGCGAGGAAGGAGTTGGCTGCTGCCTTGACGAGTTCGGCTGTCGGGTGGTCTGTGACCAATCTGGGGGTGCCATCTGCCAGCGGACCGGAGTAAACCTCGTCCAAAATGGTGACGGCGGGGTGGTCTTCCGAGCCTTCCTCGACGCCGTAGACCAGACGATCTGGGGAAAGAGTATCTTTGACGGCGTGCCCCTCGCGTAAGAACTCGGGATTCCAAACGAGGTGAGCGCTGGGTTGATATTCGGACAAGAGGTCAGCCAGACGGGAAGCGGTCCCCACCGGGACAGTGGACTTGCCGACCACAAGGTCGCCGGGTCTTATGTGCGGAAGGAGCGCCTCCATTGCGGCATCGACGTGGCGCAGATCGGCGCCATTTTCGCCCTTCTTCTGGGGTGTCCCCACACAAATGAAATGGACGATGCTCCCAGCAGTCTTCGACATGTCAGTGGTGAATGACAGCCTTCCCGTCCCCTGCACGTCGCTAAGGAGTTCGTCCAAACCGGGTTCGAAGAACGGGGCACGGGCTGCCGATAGGGCACTGATCTTTCGTTCGTCCACGTCGATTCCGACCACCTCGTGGCCAAGTTTGGCCATGCAAGCTGCGTGCACAGCCCCGAGATAGCCACAGCCAATAACTGAAATGCGCATTATGTTGCCTTCCCCCAGAGGGTCGTTTCTGCGTCACGGTCCAACACGGCCTAATTAGTAGGCGCCGTCGCCGCCCAAGACGGCACGGGCAGTGCGAAGTAAAATTATCAAGTCCCCGGCCAGAGACCAGTTTTCCACGTAGTAAAGATCCAACCGTACGGAGTCCTGCCAGGAGAGATCGGACCTTCCGCTTACCTGCCACAGCCCGGTCACTCCAGGCTTGACCAGAAGCCGTCGACGCGCATCCTGTTCGTAGGCCTCCACCTCGAGCGGTAAGGGCGGCCGCGGGCCCACCAAACTCATGGACCCGGAAACAACATTGAATAGCTGAGGGAGCTCATCCAGGCTGTATCTTCGCAAGAAGCGTCCAGTACGCGTAATGCGTGGATCGTTCTTGACTTTGAAGAGGATCCCGTTGCCGTCATTCCGGTGTGCCAGCTCAGCGAGCCGCGCTTCGGCATCGACAACCATGGAACGAAACTTGAGCATTTTGAATGGAGTGCCCTCAAACCCCACGCGTTCCTGCTTAAACAGGATCGGGCCGGGGCTATCGAGCTTCACCAGGAGGGCTAGGACCGCCAGCAGAGGCGAAAACACTACAACCAGCCCCGCGGAAACCACAATGTCGAACAGTCGTTTGGCGACACGCTGCCCGGCTTCGAGCGTAGGCGTTGTGACGTGAATAAGCGGGAGCCCAGCGACTTGCTGTGTGTGAATACGCGGTCCTGCTATATCAGTAAGGGCAGGGGCCATAATCAGCCCGACATTCCGTTCCGCTAATTCCCAACCGAGCTGGCGGAGGGTCCTTGGATGCAGAAGGACCCCCGCCGTCACGGCCACGGCGTCAGCTTCGCATCGCCCGATCGCGTCAAGTATTGCCTTCGTCTCCGACTCATGGCCAAGCACGGGCAGCCCGACACCTGTCAATTCGTGCGATTGCGATGAGTCGCCGGGCGTGTAAGCGGCAACGGGCATATAGCCGGCATGTTTCTCCCGCACTAGGGTCGCGGCAAGGTGAACGATCGCGCTCGGACTTCCTAGCAACATGAGCCGAGACATTCGTCGGCCCTTCTGGCGATGGACGCTCAGATGCTGGCGAAGTAACCATCGCGCAAGGAGGAGTCCAACAAGTCCGGCAGGTAAAGCGATTCCGACATACCCCCGGGCGGTTTCTACACGGAAGACGTAAGAGAAAATCGCAACGAAACCGAAAAGCCAGAGGGATGCTGCCGCCACGCGCTTGTACTCATCCGGCCCCGAGCCGAGGATTCGGCTTTGCCTTGTGCTCCACGCCCCCAGCATGAGCCACCATGTAATGGCGAGGAATATTGACAGCCAGAAGTAGCTGGAATCCTGACCCTTGATGCTGAATCCTGAATCCAGGCCGAACCGAATGCTGTATGCGCCAGCCACGGCCCAAACAATCACAAAGGCATCAACTACCCTCAAGGTACGAGACGTCCTTACTCGCCAATCAGAAACTGTCCCCACCAGCATCCCCATGTATGTAGTCGTTTTCAGTTTTTGGGAGTCCCCGGGCCTAGGATACAGCCGCCCGGGATGCCACCTCTAATGTTGCGAACCAGGGACAAAATTAATCTCAAACAGCGCCCAGACCCAAACCTGATCCCCCGCCCCGCCGGAGTCGCTTGATTGCCTCGATCTACGGAAGAAGGCGAATGGCTGCAAATTCTATCAGTGCCGTCGCACTGATCCGGGCAGTGCGGGTCGAGAATGTCAACGGTAAGCCAAGCCTCCCCAGGCTGACACACACTTCCCGCTCGGTTCCAGTCATGTCCTTCGGCGGGATAGCATCATCCGTGAGACCACGCCTCTCCATCTGGGAGCACTTGTCAGGGTCGGCGGCTCTACTCAGCCGCAACGGCGTAGCGGTGGACACTTACGGTTTGACTAAAGCGAGGCGGGGAAACGTTCCGGTGAGCACGTCGAAATCAACCTGAATTATCGATGAGCAAAGCAATAAAATTGGGGTGAGCATGACCAAATCGATAGCAATAATAGGTACTCGAGGCTATCCAAGTTACTACGGCGGCTTCGAAACTGCGGTTCGGAAGCTAGCACCTTTCCTCGCCGATTGCGACTGGACGGTTACCGTCTACGGCCGCCGTAAGGCGTCAAGGGAAGTTGCTGCGGAGGCAGATCCCAGAATCAGTCAAAAGATTACGTTTGGGATAGAGAATCGATCATTCAGCACCCTCTCGTTCGGCCTCACATCCGTTTTGCATGCGGTTCGCACAAAGCCAGATGTAGCGCTCGTTATGAATGTCGCTAACGGATTCTGGTTGCCTCTTCTGAAGCTCAGGGGAATTCCAACTCTCGTTAATGTTGATGGCATGGAGTGGGAGCGGGCGAAATGGGGACGTCTTGCCCGAACCGTCTTTCGTTTGGGAGCCAGGCTCACCGCAAAGTTTGCGGACGAACTGGTGGCGGATGCCAAAGAAATCCAACATCGGTGGAAAGTTCAATTCGGTAGGGAAAGTACATTTATTCCGTATGGCGGGGATGAGATATCGCCCCTCGAGCTTGGTGAAGAACTGCGATCTCGATCGTACGTGCTCGTCGTCGCAAGATTTGTTCCAGAGAATACGATTCATGAATTCTTCGAAGCCGCGGACCGGCTTGCCAAGGAGTATCCGGTTGTAGTGGTCGGTGCGTCGGGGTATGGTGGCGCACTTGATGAGAAGGCGGAGTTGTTGGATCGCAAGCATCCGAACTTCAATTGGCTCGGAAGAATTAGCGATGATGCGCGATTGTTTGCATTGTGGCAACATGCGGGAGCATATTTCCACGGCCACAGCGTCGGCGGCACCAATCCTGCCCTGGTTCAGGCAATGGCTACGGGCGCCCCGATCGTCGCCCTTGACACTGCGTTCAATCGCGAAGTTCTAGGCAACGATTCGATTTTTACATCTAATTCCCCGATGGATATTTACGACTCGATCGTGCGACTCATGGAGTCCGAATCACTTCAGGAAGCAACCTCTACCTCGAATATCGAGCGTGCGAGGAGTCTGTATTCATGGAGTTCAGTATTAGAGAAGTATCAAGATCGGTTACTTTGTTTGGTTGAGCGCAAAAAGAACAAGAACCGACCCTAGATAGAATAAAGACGGAGCGATACGACATGCGCGTTATGGTTACGGGATGTGCCGGTTTCATCGGAAGCCATTTAGTAAATCGACTGCTAGCTGACGGTCATCAGGTAACGGGGATTGATTCCTTCACCGATTACTACCCTCGCGAATTAAAAGAACGAAACAACGCTTGGAACATGGGGAAAGAATCGTTCCAGTTCATTGAGATGGACTTAGCGATACTCACGAAGGCTGAGTTGACTGGAGTTGACGCTATTATTCATTTAGCTGCCCAGCCCGGCGTTCGTGCATCTTGGGCGAAGTTTGACAACTATATCAATGAAAACTTGCTGTCCACGCATAAGTTGGCAACTGCGGCCGGGGAGGCTGGCGTTAAGAGATTTGTCTTCGCCAGCAGCTCATCGGTCTATGGTGACGCGCACGCCTACCCAACGCACGAAACTACCCCAACGATCCCAAGGAGTCCCTACGGGGTTACCAAACTCGCAGGGGAGAGTCTTCTTGATGCGCACGCCGCGAACTTCGGTCTCGAGGTGTTTGCCCTTCGTTTCTTCACGGTTTACGGCCCGGGTCAGCGGCCAGACATGGCTATTCAGCGATTGATTAGGTCTGCAATTGATGGCGGGGAGTTTCGACTTTATGGTGACGGACATCAGAGGCGGGACTTTACTTTCGTAGCCGATATCGTAGACGCTTGCGTTCGTGCGACATCTTCGATCTACCCTGACGGAACTGTTCGATTGAATATCGGGGGTTCTGGGGATATTTCTATGAACGAACTGATATCGCTGGTCGAATCGACGGTCGGCGGTCCGGTGAATTTGTCTCGACATCCAGCTCAACTCGGCGATGTTCTCCGTACTGGAGCCGATGGAAGCCGATCCTCTGAGATCCTGGGATGGAAACCCCGCGTACAAATCGAAGAAGGAGTGGCTCGTCAGGTGAAGTTCGAGCTTGAGCCTACTTACGGTACCTGGGGGTCAACGCATTGATGGTTAGTTTTAGCATTTCCTCTGAGCTTCGAGCGTTGCGACTTGCCTTTGGTCACTGCTTGGCTGCTGTCCTTCTTCCTCCGTACTCCACGAGACGGCTTCGGGCCTTGTGTTTCAAGTTGGGGGGCGCACGGGTCGCCCCAGGAGTTGAGATATGCGGGGGTACCCGTATGACCGGCAACACTGTGAGGATTGGAAAAGGGTGCTTCATCGGTGCAGGGGTTTTGATCGAGGCGAACACTTCTGCCGAAGTCTTCATTGGCACGAACGTGGCGATCGGTCCGGGGACAACGATTTTGACGAGCACTCACGAAATCGGCGACAGGGGTAAGCGTGCGGGATCACCTGTCGCTAGATCAGTGAGGATCGGTGACGGCGCATGGATCGGCGCTGGCGTGACTATCCTGCCAGGCATTAGCATCGGGAACGGTGCTGTTGTTGCGGCAGGGTCAGTGATCCACAAAGACGTCGCTGATTCATTCGTGGTGGGCGGTCAACCTACTCGAACTATTCGAGACCTCAGTAGCCACTCGTGACTGGCGTGGGTGTTAAGACAAGTTTGGAACGAACGGTGTCGGCCTCAAGGGCAGGCATGACGACGACGGTTTTGACCCTCCTAAATGTGATCTTGGGATTTGTCTTCCAGAGTGCAGTTGCGGCGACAATGGGTCTTTCCGGCGCGTCTGACAGCTTTCAACTGGCGTGGAGTATTGTCACGTTCGGAACGGTGCTTTTCTTTACGCTTGTACCAATATTACTGGTTCCACGACTTGAGAATCCGATAACGCGCGAGATTGGCCTCGGCGACTGGCCGAAATTCGTCATGCTGGGCACAGTATTGACGCTGGCCCAGCTTCTTATCGCAAACTACTGTGAGCCTGGCCTTGCAGATATTCTCCGATGGTCTGCTCCCAGCCATTTGTTTGCAGCTATGACGGCAATACCACTGGCCGTGGCCTACATAAGGAAACGCTTCGTGGTCGCCGGAATTGGTCCGGCAATCAATGGGGCGGCGCTCCTAGGTTCATTTATGCTGACCGGAACGACCCAACAGCCTTCTTCGATAGGCGCCTGTCTAACTATTGGCTACATGTGCCAGATGATCTTCGTCGGTGTATTTTCCATGAATCGAGGGGGTCCATTCGGGGTAGGATCCCATATTTCCATTCGCCTCTACGTGTTTCTTGTTGGTTTCACACTATTGTCAAAATTTCAGCCGCTATTGGAAAGATTCTTGTCCGTGGTTGGCCCAACGGGATCAACCGCGACATTGGGGTTTGGACAGAAACTCGCCCAGGGACTGTTGCTTTTCGCGGCGTTTGGTCTCGCCCTTACGGCCAACGCGACGCTCGCCCGCAAAGTGAAATCAGAGGATTTGGAAAGCGCTGCCGATCTCATGGCCAAAACAGTCGTCACCACGATCGTGTTCTCCGCGATAGTTCTATTGGTCGCTTTACCGTTGAAAGATCTCGTAATTCGTGTCCTCTTCGTACGAGGTGAATTCACTAGTTCGGATGCCGCAGATGTCGGCGATGTATTGTTGTGCCAACTACCCTGGGTGATCGCATGCGCAATTACCGGGGCACTCACATCATATTTGTATATTGAGCGTAGCTACGTGCGCGTCGCGACCGCCGCGGTGATCGGACTAGTTGTCACATTCATAGTCTCTCGTCTGCTTCAGCAAGCCTTCGAACTGACTGCCGTCCCAATAGCGAGCAGCGCCGGAGCGGTTGTCACTCTTTTTTGGATTATCTGGCTCGTTGCGCGGTCTCCCATTTGGCCCCATTTACGGCGTAAGCTTGGCGCGTATCGGACCCTACTGTATTTTTCGAGCTTCTCGGTTATTGTTTCTTTTGGCATTTCCGTAATTTCCCGCCTAACCGTAGGAAGCGACGTGGGTTTGACAAACGTACTATTGGGGTTCTTCTTCATAGTGTCTGTACTGTTTATTCGATTCTATAGGCCAATTTGGAAGCAATGTCGAGCAGCCACAGGCGGGAAACTGTGAAAATTAAGACCGTTGTTGCCCTAGTGCTTGGAACACGAGATGTTGCGAGTAGTCGAATTCGCGCCCACATTCCCTTGGACCATATCGAGCATTCTGGATACCGGGTCATAAGAATCATAAGTTCGTCAAGGTTCTGGCCGATCTATTTATTTCTTTCAACGCTGATTCGTAGGCCTGAAGTTTTGTTCTTTCAGAAAGTAATGCCTCCGCCGTGGTTTCTTCAGATTTCTCGTTCGCTGTGCGCCAGAATGGTTTTTGATCTGGATGACGCGATTTATCTTGGATATCCAGGTTCGTCCAATCGACAAGTGACTAAGGCCAGTTCGCGTGTACGACGAGGTCTTCGATATTTCGATCTTGTGCTGACTTCGAACGCGATGATACGGAATGACCTGGGATTGAGCTCGGATTCAAGGTGTGTCATTTTTCCCGGACCGAGCCCGCTTCTGCCCGAAACCGAGGAGGATCTAGCGTCTAAAGAGCGCGCGGTTCTTTGGCTCGGAAGTCCGTCAACAATTTCTAACGTGGAATCGATTCTTCCAGCAGTTGCTGCACTGCTCCCGGATCTAGAATTCTTAATCGTCGGCAGTCCGATCGACGTGGACTTGACTGGATCCATTCGAAGACAACAATGGACAGCTTCGGTTGAAGAACACGCATTGAGGCGGTGCTGGTCAGGATTGATGCCTCTGGAGGCCACGGTTTGGAACAAGCGGAAGGCCGGCTATAAGGTACTCGAATATCTGCGGCACGGGGTTATTCCCGTTGTTGAAGATTCTCAGATTATAAGGACTCTCCTAGGGGAAAGGACCGAGCAGCTTTGCGAACTCGTAAGGGGCGGCAGCGCCTCGGCCTGGGCCGAGGCTATTGAAAGATCGCTAACCCGATCCCCGGACGGTGCTTGGCTGGAAGCCCGAGAGGAGGTCTTCGCAACCTGGGACAGTGGAACTTTTGCAAGACTGATCCTCGATAAGAATTGCAGGGAAGGACTTCGTGAATAAGTCGGTTGTTATGGTGTGCTCCCAGTATCCGCCAATTTATGGGGGAGCAGGACAGCAGGCGAAGCTTCTGAGCCAGACTCTTGTTAGTCGCGGTTGGGAAGTGGCTGTAGTCACCCTAGATCAGAAGGGCGTCGGAAGCTCTCTCGGCCAGGGGCTCGGAGTGGTTCGGCTGCTTCGGGGTATCGCGGGGACGGGCAAGCTTCAAAGAGCACTGACCACCATCGCGCTGGGGTTGGGCGCGGCGTCGATAATTTTGAAGAGGCGCCCCACGGCAGTCCACGTTCACGGAGCATATTGGTGGAGTATTCCGGCTGTGCTTGCTGGTCGGCTTGTGTCGGCCACCACGGTTGTGAAGGTGACCCGAGACGGCGAGGATGATCCAGAGACCGTGTTGGGACGGAAGTTCCTACGGGCAGTCCCCTTGGGCTGGCTGTACGGGCTGTCGCTCAGGGCGTCGGATTACGTAGTTGTGCTCAGCACGGAAGCCTACGAAAAGGCGAAGGCGTTCGTTCCCGCGAAACGTCTCAGGTTGGTTCGAAATGGCGTTGACCTTCATGCTTTGGACCGGACCGAGGAACGACGGGAAAGCGCCCGAAAAAAATATGGCGTGGGTCCCGAGACGAAAGTTACTACATTTATCGGTTATCTGGTTGAGCACAAGGGCATTTTAGATCTCTTGTCGGCCTGGAAGCTTAGATCGAAAACCAGCAATAGCGAGTTATGGCTTGTTGGACCATATGAGGGTTTTTATCGCGAATTGACTTCGCGGGCCATAAGTGAAATAAGCGCCATGCAGGCCGTGGGATTCAAAATAAGATTGTTCGGGCACGTTGATCCGCAAGAAATGCCTTCAATCTACTGGGCGAGCGATGTCTTCACACTACCAAGCTACAGCGAAGGAATGCCGAACAGCCTGGCGGAAGCAATAGCTGCAGGATGCGTGGTTGTTGGAACAGCCATTCCGGGCATTACAGATATTGCCAGGCTTGCGCCTTCCGTGCTGATTGAACCCGGGGATGTTCATGCGCTGACGAAGGCCCTAGATTCAGCAGAGCTAATTGGGCACAGCAATTTCTCCGAGCATCGAGCAGGCCTCGGGATCGAAAATACTGCGAGTCTGATTGAAGAGTTATATGTTTCATCGACTTAATGTGAGATTTATCGGATCCCTGACTGCGATCGCTATTGCCTTGCTATTTCCGTTCGTATCTGGCGGCCCGAATGAAACATCTGTTAGCTTTGCGGTTCTAATTGCAATTTGCGGTTTCTGTCTGTTTCGCCTTCGTTCAACGGCTGGTCGGGGCTTAGAAGGATCGTCTGCGTTGGTCATTCTCCTCATAGCAGCTGTCTACGGCGTTGGGCTGGTTGATCGATCAGGCCCAGTATTTGGTATTAACCCAACGAGTCAAGACTATGAGCTAGTCGCTATCGGGCTCATAAGTCTTTTTGCCGGTTCGTTGATCGCCGCCAACCTTCGATTTAAGAGTGATTATACCCTCGAATCCAAGCCGAAATTCGGACAGGTACTGTTCAGAGGAGACCATAGGATAATTGTCATTTCGGGTTTGGCAATGACTGCCGCCGTGGTGAACTATGCAACTGGGGGAATTCCAGTATTGTCGAATGACGTGGACGGTAGTAGATTCACGGGCAACTACGGAGTCCTAGGTCGATTCTGGCCAATTATACTTCCAATTCTGCAGATAGTTGTGATTATAGCTTTTGCCCGACTTTGTGCAGGCCGCGGAAGCCGCAAGTGGTTCGTACTTGGTGGTCTGTCGCTCGTTTTTCTTTTTCTGAGTGGAGGGAGATCACTATTCATTGTCCCGCTTATTGCCATCGGACTGCTCAGCGTCGATTTCTTTAGACCGCGATTCAGGACAATTTTGTTGTTTGCGGCTGCTGGTTTTGGGGTTATTGGAGCTTTTGGTTATGCGCGAACACTTGGATCAAATGGCAGTCAAGCTAGCCTTGCGTATTTGGGTACCCGGGAGCAAGACTCCTGGTTCGGCGCTTTGGATATTTCACTTCAGACCGGACCTCGGGTAATGTCGGCGGCCCGAGAATCCATTCACGAAAGTTTCCTTTCCGGACAGTTCTTTTGGGCCGATCTACAGAATTTTCTCGGATTTCAGGTTATGCCGTCGGATCGACTTGTAACAGTTTTGCTCGATCGACAACCTGATCAGGTTGGCGGGTTGCCGCCCACTCTTTTTGGAGGGTTGTACCTGGATTGGGGTCTCGCGGGGGTCATAGTAGGCGCCGTTGCGATTGGGATACTTCTTGAAATATTTCGATCTCGCGGGTTGTTTAGATTGAATTTGGCCAATTTGGTGTGGGCTTATTATTTTTCGGCGTATATTCTGATGTCTGTTTATAGTTACGTCGGAGCGAAACCAAATCTTCTTTTCGCTGCCGTGATTTGTCTGTTCGGTTTTGATCGAGTGAAAGGGGACTTTGGTGAGAATACTAATGGTCTCGAAGTATCGGGAGTTTCACGGCGGCGTTGAGTCGCATATTCTAGATTTGATTGCGGGCCTTTCTGAACTTGGACATCGAGTGGAGTTGTTTAGTTCGGAGGATGTACCCGGTGATGGATTCGATGCTCGAGCGCGTGGTCTGGCGGCAAAAGTCCGATCGGTCGGTTCGCTATTCTGGAACTCAGCTGCGCGAGAGGCTCTTGCCGCTGCCATTGAGAAGTTTGAACCGGACTTGGTGCACTATCACTCCATCTACCACCAGTTGAGTCCATCCGTGCTTGATATTTCGTCGGTTCCTTCCATAATGACCCTGCATGACTACAAGTTGGTCGCTCCTTGCTACTCGCTATACCGCGATTCTCAGATCTGCACTGACTGCGTGGGACGAAAATTTGCGCTGCCAGCCGTTCTGAACCGTTGCGTCAAGGGGAGTGCAATTGCATCGGTGGTGTGTGCTGCGGAGCAAGTGATCTACAAGAGTAGGTACATAGATTCTGTAGATCAGTTTATAGTTCCGTCTAGCTTTCTGCGCCAGATGTTGGTCGAATCGGGCATTCCGGAAGAGCGGATGACCGTTGTCCCTTGGGGGGTCCCCGCCAATTCTCCCGAGACAGTCCTGGTGTCTGAATCTCCCGCTAACGGTTCGAAGTTTGTGCTGTATGCCGGCCGACTCCACGAGTCCAAAGGTTTGGGGCAGCTTTTGGATGCTTGGACCGGTTTGGTAACCAAAGAAGACTACAAACTGATTGTTGTCGGCGGAGGTTCTCTGGAACCGTCTGTTCGCGCGGCAGTGGCAAGTGACCCAAGTGTTGAGTACTTGGGAGTAATTGATAGAGGGCATTTGTTGGATCTAGTTTCGATGGCGGAAGCGACCGTGATGCCATCGATAGTTCCAGAGACCATGGGATTGTCTGCTCTCGAAAGCCTTGTGCGCGGGACTCCTGCTCTCTTGACTGGGCGAGGCGCGCTATCAGAGCTCTCCGGTGCTGGGACCGTAGACATTGATCCTGGTGCTTTGGTCGAGTCACTTGCGGAGGCGCTGTCCAGGATAGTTCGTGATCCGTCATTCTTGGCGGCCAAGCGAGCGGAGTTGGCAAAGCGTGATCTATCAATGTACACGCGGGATGCGATGGTAGGTCGGATAGTCGATATCTATAAGTCGACCCTCCTTGCCTCCTCGGGATCTCATCGGTAGGGGTATGACCGTGGGCGTCGTGGTGGGGGCGGAGCTCGGTGAGGTCTTGCTGCAGAGTACGGATCTGCAACGCTCAGATAGGGGAACACGTGAACAACGCGTTGACAAGTTTCCGGAGTCTCATCTCCAACCGTCGCCTTCCATCTGTCGTCGTTGGCGAGTTCTGGTCGTCGACAGTGTTTAGGGCTCCTCTTCATGGTCGGCGACGAGCTCGTGAAGGTCTTCTGGCGAGCTTGGACCGTAATCCGCAACACTTCGAAACAGCTACAATTGCCGTAACCGCAAGAATTGAGCAGTTATGGTGGCATGCCATCCGGCAGGGCTCCATTCATCGATACAGGGGGATCTGGTTTGGACCTAAGAGACTATCTGCGCATTGGGCGTCGAAACTGGATATTGCTTGTAGCCTTCACGCTCGCAGGCCTCTTAGGGGGAGGCGTTACATCCGTATTAATTCAGCCCACCTACACCGCAGAGACTCAACTTTTTGTGGCCATTCAGAGTTCCGGTACGGTGCAAGAACTGCAGCAGGGGAACACCTTCACTCAGGCTCGGGTGCAGTCATACGTCAAGACAGTGACCACTCCGGTAGTGCTGCAGCCCGCGATCGACGCGTTGGGTTTGAAGGTCACCGCTGATCAACTCGCTAAACACGTAAAAGCGAGTACGGATGTCAACACAGTCCTCATCAACATTTCGGTTTCGGACACATCGCCGGTGCAGGCGGCCGCAACCGCGCAATCTGTCGCCAACAGTCTCATCAAGGCGATCGACCTGCTTGAGAAACCGAAAACTGGCGGTACATCGCCAGTCAGCCTTTCAATCATCACGCCCGCCGAAGCCCCTTCGGAACCCTCAGCGCCCAATACGAAGTTGAATCTCTTGCTAGGCCTTGCTCTGGGACTAGTTCTGGGTATCGGCGCTGCGGTTCTCAGGACGAACCTGGATTTTCGAATTCGAGGAGAAGCCGACCTTCGCAAAATTACTGACGCTCCAGTTCTCGGCGGGATCGCGTTCCATGCTGACGCAGTTCGAAAGCCGCTCCTGACTCAATCTGGCCCGCAGAGCCCAAGGGCCGAGTCATACCGTCAGCTGCGTACAAACCTTCAGTTTGCCAATGTAGCCGGGCAAGCGAAGACCGTGTTGATCACGTCGTCCCTTCCGGGAGAAGGAAAGAGTACGACGGCGACTAACCTGGCAATTGCTCTGTCCCAGGCGGGGCAAACGGTGTGTCTCATAGATGCAGATCTTCGGCGCCCCATGGTTCATGATTATTTGGGCCTAGATAGAAATGCAGGTCTAACAACTGCTCTGGTGGGAGCTGCCGACGTAAATGATCTAATCCAACCTTGGGGTGAAGATGATCTATTTGTGCTTACTTCGGGCCAGATTCCGCCGAATCCGAGTGAACTCTTGGGCTCCGAAGAGATGAAACATCTCATTACGAGATTGGAACATGCATTCGACACAGTGATCGTTGACGCTCCTCCGCTCCTTCCGGTCACAGACGCAGCCGTATTGTCCCAGCACGTTGGAGGTGTTGTGATCGTAATCGGTTCTCAGAAGATCAAGCATCACGATTTGCGGAAGTCCCTGGACGCGCTCAAGATGGTTGACGCGAAGCTTCTCGGTGTGGTCCTTAATCGGGTTCCTATTAAGGGCCCAGATTCCTACGCATACAGCTATTACGGCGGGGAGTACGCAAGCGCTTCAAGTGACTCGAAAGCCGGTCCGTCGACCAGCTCCGGGATACAGGGTTCAAACGATGTTGGGGCCTTGGATGCTCTTGACTATGTCATGAAACCAGATGACATTAGGCAGGCCCGTTCGTTCCCGCGCGCCCGGCTGGACAAGTAGGAGACGAGCAGACTGGGCACGACTCCAGTCGCTGGCACGATCGGTCTATTTGTTCTAAGGAGAGATCTTCGCACCAGAAGGTGGCAAAGACTTCGGGGGCGCTTGAGTTTTCGGCAAGTTTCATTTGACCGTTCACCGTGGTGATTCATGAGCCTGCTATCGGAGTCGAAGAGCCCAAGGGGAGAAATCCTCTGTTCAGCCCAGCTCCTGATGGGTTCGGCGAGTCCTTCTTAGGGACAACATGTTCCGAATCCCTTACGTCGAGCGGTTCATCGCCGATACTTATTCACGGGACATTCAGGAACATCAAAAGTGGAGGATGCTTTGCCGTACGTGGACATCAATCCATATCGAAAGGCCACCCGGAAACGGTTCAAGTTCGGCGGTTTGATTGTCTTGTTGCTGGTAACGGCCGGAGTGGTCTACCTGGCGCTGTCTCGGTAGCGCTCGATGTCCATTGAAGACTACGTCGAAGGCCTGTCAACGATGCTTGGTGCTCTTGGAATTGTCGGAGGAGCTGGCATGTTGATCATCGCCCTTCGTATGCGGGGAAAGACTAAGCTGACTCGTCCTGCTTGTTGCGCTCCCGCGACAACGTGTGTCTGTCCAACGACGTAGGTTGAACGGCCTTGGAGTTCGCACGTAGCGTTCCCTGAATATGCCTCAAGCCGTGGTCCTACCGCGTATCCAGATCCTCGAACACCAGGAACGTCTGCGTATCCTGCACGCCCGGCATCGACTGCAACTGGTCGAAAATGACCCTGCGAAGGTGAATGTTGTCAGTGGCGCGGACCAGCAGGATGACGTCGAAATCGCCGCCGACAAGCGCGATGTGCTGCACCTCCGGAATGAGCCGAAGCTCTTCACGGAGCTCGCGCCACGAGTGCTGCTGCACCTTGAGCGTGACGTAGGCCGATGACTTCAAGCCGGCCTTGATGGGGTCCACAAGTGCGGTGAACTTAGTGAGCACGCCTTCGCCCGTCAGCCGGGAAATTCTCGAGTATGCATGCGCTCGACTGATGTGGACGTTTTCAGCTACCTGGGTCACGGACATCCGGCCGTCCCGTGTCAGCTCGGCAATGATGTCCCTATCCACTTGGTCAAGAGGAACTTCTGCTTGGTCGGTTTCGACCTCGGCCATCGCATCTCCAATTCGTCCACAGTGTGGGCCCGTTAGCCAGCTCACATTTGCGATTTGTCTTCCAGACTATAGGTTTCTGGCAAGCTTTTCCACGATTCTGGCCAGAGCTGGATACGAAACTTCGCTAGGGAACATACTGGTGACAAATAGTGGATACAGAAGGACGGACCAATGACGATCTCCGCGGACCATGAGCCCCAGGGTCTTGCTGACGCTCGGCCGGACGAAACCGAAGCAAACGATCAAGCTTCTGAAGTGCGGCGCAAGTTCGGAATCAGCGTGGAAGACTATATGCTGCCTGCCCGCCATCAGATCCAGATGGTCGATCCTTCTGGCGTGCTCAAGCCTGAAGCTGAACAGGGTACCGAACCCGGTCACGAATATCCCATCCCCGGCGATGCCGAACTCATGGCGGCTTACGAGCAACTGGTTGTCGGGCGACGGGTCAATGATCAGAACTCCGCCCTCGTCCGTCAGGGCCGCATGGCCGTTTACCCGTCCAGCCACGGCCAGGAGGCTTGCCAGGTAGCGGCTGCTCTGTGCCTCCGCGAAGGCGACTGGCTGTTCCCCACCTACCGCGACGCTGTGGCGGTCATGTCCCGCGGAGTGGACCCGGTGGAGACCATGACGATCTTCCGAGGCGACTGGCACGGCGGCTACGACCCCACCAAGCACAAGGTCGGCATTCAGTGCACGCCGCTGACCACCCAGCTGCTCCACGCCGTCGGAGTTGCCCATGCCGCCAAACTTCGCGGCGAAGACACCGTGGTGTTGGCAATGTGCGGCGACGGTGCCACGAGCGAAGGGGACTTCCATGAAGCTCTCAACTTCGCCGCGGTCTTCCACCTGCCTGTCATCTTCTTCGTACAGAACAACAAGTACGCGATCTCTGTGCCTCTGAGCCAACAGTCCGTGGCACCGTCGCTGGCGCACAAGGCCGTCGGTTACGGCATGGCCGGTGAGCGCGTTGACGGCAATGATCTGGTCGCGCTACTTGCCGTTCTGGACCGGGCGGTGAAACTGGCCCGTGAAGGCTCCGGCCCGCTCCTGATCGAGGCCCACACCTACCGCATGCAGGCCCACACCAACGCCGACGACGCCACCCGCTACCGGCAGGACAGCGAAGTGGCCGAGTGGACTGCCAAGGACCCCATCAGCCGCATGACGTCTTATCTCACCGGCCGAGGACTCCTCGACGACGACGGCTCGACACGAATCGCGGCAAAGGCTGAAGCCGTTGCGTCGCAGCTTCGCGAAGGCTTGGGGGAGGACGTCCCGGTCGACCCGCAGAACCTCTTCCGCTACGTCTTCTCCACACCCACTCCGCAACTGAAGGAGCAGTCCGCCTTGCTCGCCGACGAACTCGCCCGTGAGGCATCCAGCCAGAAGGAGGCAGGCAAATGAGCCCCGCCGTCACCACATCCTCTGAGGCCACCGAGCACGCCGCAATCGGTGATGTCAGCTCTGCCACCGCCAGTGCGGCAGCCAGCGCAGCCGCAGTCGCCGAAGCCTCCGGCCCGCAGACCATCACCATGGCCAAGGCCCTCAACACCGCGATGGCGGACGCCATGGAGGCCGACTCGTCCGTCCTGGTATTCGGTGAAGACGTTGGTCGCCTCGGTGGCGTCTTCCGGATCACCGATGGCCTCATGGCCAAATTCGGAGAGCAGCGGTGCTTCGATACCCCGTTGGCCGAGTCCGGCATCGTGGGCATGGCAGTAGGTATGGCCATGAACGGAATGCGGCCCGTAATTGAGATGCAGTTCGACGCCTTCGCATACCCGGCCTTCGAACAGATAGTCAGCCACGTCGCCAAGATGCACAACCGAACCAAGGGCGCCGTCACGCTGCCCATGGTCATCCGCGTCCCGTATGCCGGCGGGATCGGCGGCGTAGAGCACCACTGCGACTCGTCCGAGTCCTACTACGCCCACACCGCCGGCCTAAAGGTCTACACGCCGGCGACGGTAGCGGACGGCTACCGCATGCTTCGCGAAGCCATCGATTCCGACGATCCCGTCATGTTCATGGAACCCAAGAAGCTCTACTGGTCCAAAGACCAGGTAGATTTGGGCGCCCTGCGCGCCGAACACGCCGCGAATGCTGCGACAGGATCCAGCAGCGAGGGCCGCGCCGCCGTCGCGCGCCCCGGCACTGATGCAACGCTCATTGCCTACGGCCCCTCGGTCCCGACCGCACTTGCCGCCGCGGCTGCGGCGGCTGAAGAGGGCCGCAGCCTTGAAGTGATTGATGTCCGCTCCATCGTGCCCTTCGACGACGAAACAGTCTGCGCATCGGTGCGCAAGACCGGCCGAGCTGTTGTCATCGCCGAGGCTCACGGATTCGCTTCCGTATCCTCCGAAATCGTGGCCCGGGTGCAGGAGCGCTGCTTCCATTATCTGGCCGCGCCCATCCGCCGCGTGACCGGCTTCGATGTCCCGTACCCGGCTCCGAAGCTGGAGCACTACTACTTGCCGAGCGTCGACCGCATCCTCGACGCCGTTGACGACCTTCAATGGGAGAACTGACCATGAGCACAGAAATGCAGGTGTTCCTGCTGCCGGACCTGGGCGAGGGCCTCACCGAGGCTGAACTCGTCAACTGGCTTGTGGCCGTGGGCGACGAGATCCGCGTGGATCAGCCGATCGCTGAGGTTGAAACCGCCAAATCCATGGTGGAGGTGCCTTCGCCGTACGCAGGCATAGTCGCCGTGCTGCACGGTGAAGCCGGCCAGACGCTGGACGTTGGGAAGCCGCTGATCTCGGTGGCTCCTGTCGGTGCTTCGGTTGCTGTTAAGCCTGAGCCTGAGCCTGCGGAAGAAAAGGTCCCTGCGGCGCCCGCGGTGGCCGTCGCTGCCGAGACCTACCGGACCGAAGAGAAAGCCGGATCCGGGAACGTCCTCATTGGCTACGGCACATCCGGAGGCGGCGAAGCCCGCCGTACCCGGCCGCGGAAGATGTCTGGTGGGTCTGCCGTTGCTGTGACCTCGGAGCCCGACTTTGCCGAACTCTCGTTGTCCCGTACGCGGATCCCAGGGAAGCTCTCCGCCGTGATTTCCCCATTGGTGCGCAAGATGGCCCGGGACCATGGAGTCTCGTTGGACGCCGTGCCTGGCTCGGGGGAGAGCGGGCTCATCCTGCGCCGCGATATTGAGGCCGCCATCGGAGGGGCCACGCGCGAGACCGCTCCCGTTGAGGTGCCCGCCGTTACGCAGTCTTCCAGCGGAGTCCAGCCTTCCACCGGAGTCCAGGACGCCCGTACCGGCTTGACCGTGGCATCGCGCACTCCGGTCCGTGGGATACGTAAAGCTGTTGCGGCCAACATGACCCGCAGCCGTTCCGAGATCCCAGAGGCAACTGTCTGGGTGGACGTTGACGCTACCGCGCTCCTTGAGATGCGTGCAGAACTCAAGAAGCGCGATCCGCACGGCGCTCCCGGCCTGCTCGCGTTCATCGCTCGTTTTGTCACAGCCGGACTAAAAAAATTCCCCGAGCTGAACACCCGGTTTGTCACGGCCGAGGATACGGCCGGCGGTGTGATGCAGGAGATCATCGCATTCGACGGCATCAACCTTGGCTTCGCCGCACAGACGGACCGCGGACTCGTGGTTCCCTCAGTCCGTAACGCCCATCTGTTGAACGCCCGCGAACTCGATACCGAAATCCGTCGGCTCACTGCCGTCGCACGCGACGGCAAGGCAACTCCGACGGAGTTGGCCAGCGGCACCTTCACCCTGAACAACTACGGAGTGTTCGGAGTGGACGGATCCGCTGCGATCATCAACTACCCCGAGGTTGCCATGCTCGGTGTGGGCCGCATTATCGACAAGCCCTGGGTGGTGGACGGCCAGCTTGCAGTCCGCAAGGTCACCGAGTTGACGCTGGCATTTGACCACCGCGTTTGTGATGGCGAGACGGCTGCGGGTTTCCTGCGGTATGTTGCGGACGCGATCGAGAACCCTGGGACGGTGCTGGCGGATTTGTAGGGTCAGCGAAGGTATCCGGATGTTTAGGACGTCGATGGTCCGAACATTTCCGCTTGCCTCACGCTATTCCTATCCACGTGTTAGCCGCAGTCGCAACATAAATGCGTTGGTTTGCGGTGCTAGGAGTGTCTTTTCGGAAGTAATAGTCCCCGGCGACTGACCCGACCACGTTGGGCGCGCCGTTTCCCGAGTACATCCCTGAACCCAGGCCAGCCGTTGTTCCGGGGGTAATAGCTCCGGTAGCACCGTTCATTGATGCGAGAGTGGCTGCGGATCCGTTGGCGGCGAAGAAACTAGTTCCTTGGGTGACCAAGTTGCCTTGGGCGTTGACGCGGACGCGGAGGTTTGACCCGCTGTCAAACCATTCCGTAAGGTTTTTCGCCTGCCCTTTCTGAGCATTGATGCGCAACGCCGTCGTGTTCGGTGTTGTTGGGTCGAGCATGAGCTGACCATTAGTGGTTGCGAATGATCCTGAGGCAATGACAGCGCCACTTATGGTCGCTCCTGAGAAGGCAGTGTAGGCGACGATGGTCCGACTAGATGAGTCCAACATGAACGTGCCGCCGCCAGCTGGAAGGGTCGCACCATGATTAGTGGTAAGTGTCTGCGGCGTGGTTGTCAGGGTATATGCGCCGGAAAGTGTGCCATAGCTCGCGGTGGGCTGCCCAACTTGAACTAGCGACGTCGATCCGTCCTTGTCGCCTCCATATTTGGCCTTGAATGCAGTGCCAGCGGAGCGACCTACACTGAGTTGGGTTTCGGAATTTGCTGGATCAATGACATACACACCGAAAGCGGTTGCGGCACCGGACGCTACTTGCTGCCAATAGGCTACGTATTTGTCAATACTGCCTGTTGCGCCGGGGTCGGTTTGGGTGGAGGTCTTGAAGCCATACCCGGAGGCGACGTGCGCTGTGCCGAGGACGTTGAGACGGGTCCCCATACCGCCGACAGGGGCGGTGTCCCCGGCTACGGCCTGGACCGCGCCCTCGACGCGAACATTGGCTTCCCAGCCAATTACCGGCTTCGCCTGCGCCCAGCCAATGTTGCCGTCGTCTTTGAGATATGTCGTAGACGAACCGCCTTCTGCGCTGTCATCGGTGGTTGGGCCGTAGTAGAGCGTGTTCCCGAAGAGGCCCTGCGTTGTCTTGAGCACTGGACTGCCGGGCGAGGCAAAGCCGAACCGCTTGTACCATCCCAGTCCGCCAGCAATCCCAGACGGCGAACCTGAACCAGCGAATCCCATGCTTCCGGCATCCCCAAAAATAGGGGTTGTGGGGTAAGTTCCGGAAGCGTCTGCAACCCGATAAAGGCCTGTCCCCGTGGCAACCACCGGAACGTACGTTGGGCTGAGGTTCCAATCGGCCGCGCTATAGCTTGCCCCTGAAGTAAAACTCCTCTTCGCCGTGACCATGTCACCGGACGGGTTGAGGACAGGGGAACCAACAATGTAGGCGGTGTTTGGTTGCCATTTCAGGACGTAATTGGCGGCGAGATCACTGGTGCCGATTCCTGTCTGTGCCAGCCCGGACAACTCGGCTGCTTGGGCCCGCTCGGCCTCGAAGCTTGAAGCTGCGAAGACACCTGTCACCGCTGTCGCGAGAGCTCCAAGCTTGAATACGCCACGGCGTTTGATACTGGCGGCACCCCCCAGCGGCGCACCTCGTTCCTCAGATTCGTTGTACATGACCGACCACAATCCCAGATGGTGTTGATAGGAGACCGTTGATCGACCAGGAAGAGCTGCGCAGGTGGTCGGGAGCTTGAAGAAGCCCCGAGGTAGTACGCATTCCTACTGGTAGATCGACATGTCCAAACGCTAAGTGCGCGGGATTCCCCTAACCACAGTAGCTATTACGCCTTTTTAGCCGTCCATACTCGCTTCTGCCGGCTGAGCTACGTATTTCATTCGATGAGATTTAGCCTGAACACTCGCGGCAGAGGCGGCGGAGCCACACACTATTTGCCGAAACTTGGCGTGCGATAGCACAGCTTCATGGCTGGTCGGCGAAATTGAAAATAGGGTCTGACGTGGGAGTACGTCGAAAGAGCCCTGTCTGTGGAGATGCTCACTGCAGGGGTTGGGCTTGTAAGGTTTGAATTTCCTTAAGAATCAAGTACTGCACGTTCAGGGTTTTAGTTACTAAGGTGGCTTACTAAAATTTAGCGAATCTTATGGCGGAATCCGGCAACCGTCCGGGCAAGCTGGGCAATTGTGGAATCCGCTGCGGGCGGGACCATGTCGCGATTATTCGAGTTCTTTTATAAATATTCTGGAGGAATTACTTTTTGACTCAGCAGTCCGGGTGGATCGCAACCTTGACGAAGGCCGCCGTCTGGTAGAGGTACTGGTATGCCCAGGAATACGTTGGGTCAGTCAAGGAAACCACCGGCACATCCATCCTGTCAGCGACCATATGCAGGTTTCCTGAATAGCAGCGGCTTACGATCACTCGGGCCCTTGTCACGTGGAACTGGGCGGTCAGGACGTCAGCGCTCTTCCAGCCATACTGATCCGAGAGGTCTTTTAGTGCCCGCGCTTCGCCTTGGGTAGTGAACGGATCGGGGTTGAAGCAGATAATCCGGTACGACCGGTGATCGCCACATATTGCCGCTTCGAATCTGCCGTCCTTCCCCACCGGGCTCGAGACAGCAATGGTTGGTGCGTACCCCTGCTGCATCAGCTGTTCGGCATAGACCATGCGTTGGTCCGGGGGCCCGAGCACGAACAGCACATCCGCGTGCTTCGGTTCGTCAGCTGGCGGGGCTACATACAGAAAGATGCCGGCAACGGCCCAGAAGATCGCCAAGGCTGCAATGACTGCAAACGAGCGAAAGAACAGACGCTTCTTTCGGGTAGGCGGTTTTGCCTGTATTTCGTGATCGCGGAGAAGAGTCATACCGTCCTCTGACCAATGCGGGGATGTGGGCGGCAGCGCTGCACTGGATCTAAGACTACTATCTGCTAACCCCAAGACCCATCGGCTGACTCATTGAAGGACCACCCGAAGGACGACGTTTTCGCCATCCGCACTGAGTGTCACTTCCTTGGACAGGGCCTGAAGCGTCGTCATCCCGAGGCTGGGGCGGACCGGGCCTCGGAGCCGGCCAGGGGAACTGATGCTTATGTGAATGGCGCCGGTGTCGGCCGCCGATCGTGTCGGGCGCGGTTCAGGAACCGATATTGTGACCCAGACATTGTTTCGTTCGCCATGGCGGATGGCGTTGGTGAATCCCTCGGAGAGCACCTCGATGACTGCCTCAGCCCTGGCCGGGTCCTCGTCGCATAGCGCCCACACGCCGGGATCAATGTCGCACGCGAGCTTCAGCACACGCCCCCAGGTACCCACCAGATCCCGGATGCTGGACGCTCCGCGCACCGACTGCCCGTGTGGCTCTTCCAAGATCTCACTCTGCGCAGCAGCCACGGCGCTGGCCAGGATGTCCCTAACGTCCTGCGGGGCCAGATCCTCGTCCGCGTCGTTCCCTCTGGAGCCGGCCAGGGCGAGGGCGCTCGAAACCAGGTTTCCTTGCAGCTTTGTGTGCAGGATCCTGGCGACCCTCCGGCGGGTGTGGAGCAGCTTTTGGTGCGCGCGGTCTGCAAGCTTGAGTAGCTCGTTGAGCGAGCGTGCCAGCCTGACTTCGTGCCGCCGTCGTCGGCGTTCGGCAGCTCGAAGAACCGCCACGGTGAGCGCAGTCAGCGGATAAGCCCAGAGGGCGGCCCAGTAGAAGAACGGGGCATAGCCGAACGCCTCCTGCAGCATGCAGGTCACCGACGCGCCAAGTGCGGCCGTGCCCGCGTAGCAGAGGGGCATGGCGGAAATTCGCCGCAGGGGAGTGGCGATCCTCCGTACCGTCCGGGCGGTCGCCGCGTTCCCGACGAGCAGGATGGCCCCGCCCACAACCCACTGAACCAGTAGGAAGAGGAGGCCGTATTCCGTCAGCAGTCGCACTGCGATGAGTGATTCGAAGAGCAGCACAGGCAATGCGAGCGGTGCAGCTCTGATCAAGTGCGTGAGTCCCTCGGTGCGTTCTGCGCGGGAAGGCGGCCGCGGAGGGGGTGTCTCAGGGGGCAAAGGGGTGTGGTCGTGGAAGAGTTGGTGGCTCATCGGGCGGACGACTTCATCGGAGATGGTCCGCAGCAGGCGTGAGGCCTCGGACCGGTCGAGGGTTGCGCTCATCCGGGCAGCGAGGACCGTGTCAAGGCGCTTGGAGAGTTCGGCGACATAGTCGGAACGGATCGAGCGCAAGCGGTGCTCATCGAATCCGAGCTGAGCCTCGATCGCAGCCTGGGCAGCGCGGAGCCGGCGTTCAAGCACGGCGTGCCCGCGGATGGAGTCCGTCAGCATCGCGATCGCCGAGAGGAAAACCAGGGCTGCGCCGATATTGATGAGGACGCGGGCCCAGAGATCTTCACTCAGGTCCGCGATATTCAGGGTCCCCGCGGACCAAGCCACCAGGAGCGGGCGGCAGGCGCCCAGGAACGCGAAGGTGCCGAACGCCGTCGTAATTCTGCCTTTGAGGCTCGGGCGAGCCGTGATCAAAGGGCGAAGAAGCATCCCCACAAGGCCAAGCACCACGTGCACAAGAAACACGACCGCCGTACCGGAACTTTCCTCAGCCAGCGGGACCGATCCCGTCCCAGCGAGCGTGACCGACCCGGCAAACATATTCATGACCGTCAGCGCCAAGGGCAAGGTCAGAAGCCACGACCAGAAGCTCAAGGCATTCATACTGCCGATACCCCGGGCCCAGAATGCGGGGGAGCGGCCGCTCATTGATCGCTATCGGCAGGGGCCGGCAACCCAAACGTGCGCGAGTACAGCGTGGCCGCGGCAACCCGCGGATTGACGTCCGGATTCCGGTTCAGGCCGAGGGCCTCGAACGTGCGCGAGACGGCCTTCTCCACGGAGCGCATGCTGCTTCCCCGTTGTTTGGCGATTTCAGCGTTCGACCATCCCTCCGCGATCAAGCGCAGGATATCCAACTGCACGCGGGTCAGCGCGCCGAGCTTCGCTGCGCCAGACTCCACCGGGGGAGTCACCGTGACGGGAAGCTCCACGAGGGTCGAGTTCACTGCACTGATGAGGCCGTCCACGGAGTCAAGGGACGACTTGTTGACGAACGTTGATCCCGCCGGCAACTCGGAAAAGGGAGCTTCCGACGGATAGTTCGTCAGGAAAACGATGGCGCACCCCGGGGAGAGCGACTTCACCACGTGCGCCAGCTCGACGCCGTTGGGCCGGGATCCCAGGTCGATGTCAGTCACAAGAACATCGGGATCGACGGCGGCGAACATCGATATGGCCTCGGACGCGGAGGCGCAGTCATGCACGTCGAATTCCGCGCCCCTCAAAGCCTCGGCGACAAGCCCGCGCATGAACGGTTGATCTTCGACAACCAGTACCCGCCGAACCCACCCCATAGCCCCCATGGTTGAAGGGTATCCGAGCACACCCAGTGATTCACCGGCAGCAGCCAGTTGTTACGGCTCAGGACAGATCACGACGGCGGCGCTTTCGTTGCGTTTCGCGACGCCGGCTGCCGTAGTGCTTGCCTGAGGCTTCGGCCTCAGTGGCGGAGGGCGATCGTGACGACGAAGATTGTGGCGGCGCCCAAAATAGCCAATCCAACGTAGGACAGCTTCCGCTGAAACCTTCTCCGACGCTCGCGCCGTTCATCCCTGGCCAGATATCCCGTGCTGTAGTTCCCCATGCCGCGAGGATAGCCCCGGTGAATTTGCGCTCGCCTCCAGGGGTTCGGTTATTGCGACCGGTTTGGCTGCCCGCCTACTCCGGGGTAGCGCGGCTGACCACTCAATTTCGCAGCGATCACCACTCAAATTCGCAGGGATTACCACTCAAATTCGAGCAAACGGCCACCTATCGGTCCTTTTCGACGATAGCGTTCGTTGTGGGTTAGCCGCCCCCGGAGTGGGGTAGCCGCCCCCGGATGGTGCGCCCGATACGTCAGCCCCCTGAGATACCGGGCGTGAGACTTTGCTTTCGGAGCAGCCAAGTCTGTGGCCGGCCAAACCGACTGGCCGGCCACACCATTCGACAGGATGGACTACCGGTTACTGTGTCCCATAGTCCATCCACCCAGAACCCCGCCCGCGCAAACTATCACGCCAATAATGAGTAGCCGGTTTCTTACGTGCGCAAAAATATGTGGTGTTTGAAATTGAAGGTCCTATTCATAGCGCAGGATTCCATTCCGCGGGTTCTAGACCGCAAGTGGAAGTATTAATTGCCAAAACGACGAAGGGTGGGCGGCTCAATCCGAGCCGCTCACCCTTCTAAACGGTCTCCTCCATTTGCCCCTTAGCTAATTTTCACGGCCGGGAGGGGATCAGGAACGGACGTTCCGACAGACAGTGACGAGAGCAGAATTACAATGTTCATCACCAGAGCGGCCAGACTGACTAAGAGTGCTATGCGGTACGCGTGCTGACCGGTGCTGCGCTTACCGGCAATAGCCCACACCAACTCAAGCACGGACAGCGCAGCCCCCAGAAGCGGGTGAAGGACTGTCAGGACGCCCCCAATGACCCCGACAATTACGCACAGTCGGGAAAACCGGATGCCGCTTTCGGTACCATTTACGTTCGCGGTCAATTTGAAACCCTTGTCCTAGTAGATCTCATCAGAGTTCACGAATCCGGCTCGCGGTAGGCGTGCACCATGGGGTCGGCGTGATCCAGCTCGGCTGCGCGCGCACGCACGGCCTTCTTCCTCCGGTGAAGTACTACTTCATTGATCACGTAAGAAACCAGGACCAGAGATGGCAAGAGGATTTGAAGCCACAGGTCCCAATTGGTCATAAAAAGGGGCGCCAAGGATGCTCCAAACATCGGCGCATGCGCGCACGAGTACCATTTCACGATTGCCTTCTCTCAGAAGCCGCAGTCTCGACCAGGCATATCCCGGAGCGGAGCGGACGGTTTAGAAAGGTTGATTCCATAGCACTTTGTGGCAACCAGACTGGCGCCCCTGAACGCGCCACTGATGATACCGATGGCCGATATGGCTCCGCTAGCACCGCTCACCCTACAAATCAGATTCACGACCGTTGCGATCCATCCGGTGAGCTTGCTGAATGTGCAGCCTACCCACGTTCCACCGACGAACACCGCGGCCGAGAGTCCCGCTAGCACCTGCAACTCGGCGCCGGTGAGAGCGAGGACTGGCCACGGGACCGAACCGTCAGCTTCCACCTTTGCGGTGGATCCGGCCGCGAGAGCTAATGGGAATCGGTAATCGCGCAGTGCTTTGTCCGATTCGACCGTGATCAGCGTTTGCGAGCCGTGTGGGGTGCTGTAGGTGGTCGTTGTCGCGCCGGACAGGGCGGTTGTTAGAAGTGGTGCGCCTTCGCCAATAAAGTGCCCGATCGGGACGCCCTTAAGCTGGGCAGGTCTCGTCTCTGACCTTTTGCCGGGAACGGTAATCCGTACCGCACCCCAGGGGGGGGTTGCGTTTGGACTGCCGCGGTTCCGGGGGCGTTCCCGTCCATCACATCCACGCCGTCGTACTTCTTGGCGTAAGGATGGTCGCAATCAAAGAAAGACATGCGGTAGCTGAGCCAAAAATATGTAGACGTCGCAATTGAGGCTCCTATTCATATAGGTGCCCCCTGAGACCCGCAGCTTGCAAGAAATCATACGGTCTTTTTGCCTTTGTTGGAAGGGAATTTCGAGCAAAACTCGTCTTACGTGAGTTCTTAAATTTGCATTTCAAAAGGAGGATTAGCGAGTCGGCTGTGGTTAGATTTCTCGATCTACGCCTCGATAGTCACTCGCCGTTCCCCGGCGGGACACGGGCTGCGAAGCCTTCCGGCAACCCGCGCGGGGGACTAGGATGCCGGAATGAAAGTTACCTTGCTCCGCGGGGAGGGCGATGGCGGCCCCGATTGCCCACATCAATTCGTTGGTCGCTGCGATGATTGCCGCGACGCCGAACGAAATTCGAGTAGTGAATCCGGCGGCCATGAGCCAGCCGGCCCCAGCGATTAGTCGGCGTGGAGCCACCGAGAGGTGTTCTTCGTCGGTACTCGCTCCAAATGAATAGATGGAATCCATGCGGATTACCGTGATTGCGCGGGTCACGACGGCGGCGCCCTCGCGCGGCGCTGGACAGCTGCGGGCCATGACGTGACTACGCTCGGCCAGAACGGCGGTGATGCCACCGGCGCCGACGTCGTGGTGGTCGCCATCCCGGGAGACTCGATCGCCCAACAGGTCAAAGCGATTGTCGGCGGCCCCACCGCAAGGCGTTCAACACCAATTTCGCTTCGATCTATGACGCCGTCGACGCCGAACCACTGCCGCCCGGAACCCTCTTCGCCTCCGACCCCGACGCTCTCGAGGCGACCGAGCAACTCATCCCGGACGCAGGATTCGAACCGATCCATCTTGGTGACCTGGCGAGGGCTCCGCTACTGGAAAGCCTCATCGCCCTGACCTCAACCCTCGACCGGGGAGAACTGGGCCCGTTCTTCTACCGCTTCCACCGCCCGGGCGACCGTGGCGGCACGCTTAAGCCTCAACCCAAGCTGAGCGGCGGAGCGACTCGCTCTCGGACCCCGAGGATCTCTCTGTCCGCTTGCAGCGGACCGGCGTTCAACATCTCAGGCCCCGCTGCATCTTCATCAAGCTGTTGACACCGGTCCTTCTGACAACCTCCCCGCGGCCGTGAACCGCGAGCCGTGCACAGGGTCGTGCCCGCACTTGTTGGCGTCATTGCCATGCGCGAACCCATCCAAGAAGACACTTCCGACATGCCGTTTGACACTCGTATCTAGGTCTTGAACATGACGCTAAATGGATTTAGCCTTGGAGAGCACGCCTTCTGACAAATCTCTTCAGAGCCCAAAGACAAGGGAGACCTTTATGCCTTCGACCGCCATCCGGCGACATGATTCCGATGCGACGCACCAGCAGGTGCTGGCCGGATGACTTTCGCAAAAGACGACCACTGGGTCTGGGATTTCTGGCTCGCCGACGAAGGCGAGGCATACCATCTGTACTACCTACAGGCCCCGAAATCGCTCGGCAACCCTGACCTTCGGCACCGCAACGCATCCATCGGCCATGCCACCTCCGCGGATCTGCGTACTTGGCGGGACCACGGCACAGTCCTCGTCCACGGAGAACCGTCGGAACCGGACGCCTCGGCAACCTGGACGGGAAGTGTTGTGTGTGGGGACGATGGGCTCTGGCGGATGTTTTATACGGGTTCGAGATTCCTACGTCCGGACGCGATCACTAACATCGAGACCATTTGCGTAGCGGTTTCTCCAGACTTGCATGCCTGGCACAAGTCCGACGACTTCGCCCTGAATGCTGATCCGCGCTGCTATGAAACCTTGGACGACGGCGTCTGGCATGAAGAGGCTTGGCGCGACCCTTGGGTATTTCAGAGCCCGCCGGGATCCTGGCATATGCTCATCACCGCCCGCGGCAGGAGCGGACCCGACGAACGAAACCGGGGTGTTATCGGATATGCGCGTTCCGACGACCTTGAGAACTGGAGTGTGGGCCCGGCGCTGACAGGAAGTGCCGGGTTCGCTCACCTCGAAGTTCCCCAAATCGTCGAGCTGTCTGGGAGCCACTGGCTGCTTTTTTCGTGCGACGGGAATCATCTCGCCGGGCCGCGGGCGGGGCAACCAGGCGGGATCTGGCTCGCCCCGGCAGCCTCCCCGCTCGGTCCCTTCGACCTCGACCAAGCCAGACTTCTGGCAGACGAGCACCTCTACAGTGGTCGGATCGTGCATAACCGTTCAGGGCGTCCGGTTCTTCTTGCCTTCGAGAACCTTTCCGCCGAGGGTGGCTTCGGCGGCCGAATTTCCGATCCACGCGATCTGGAATGGGACGGTGAGGCATTCGTGCTCGCCACGGAACGTCACGAGAGGCCGGCCACTAGGTGATGCAGACACAAGGAACTATCGCCCCTGGCTACGAGCGCGTAGCCGAAGCTTTCACCCGAGCATTCGACGGCCGTCCAACCATGGGCGCGGCACTGGCCATCCTCGTCGGCGGAGAAACCGTAGTGGACCTCTGGGGCGGAGTCGCGGATGAAAAGACGGGATCTCTGTGGGAGCAAGGCACCGCTACAGTGGTGTTTTCCTGTACCAAAGGGCTCGTCTCGATCCTTGCCGCCAGGCTGGTCCAGGAAGGGCGGCTTTGCTACGACGCCCCAGTCCACCGCTACTGGCCCGAGTTCGCCACAGCGGGCAAGGAGAAAGTCACCGTGGGCGAGCTCCTCGCCCACAGGGCTGGCCTTTCGGCTCCCCGGGTTTCATTCACGACCGAGGAGATCCTCGACTGGAAGTACGTGACCGGGCAATTGGCAAAGCAGGACCCGCTCTGGAAACCTGGCACCGGTTACGCCTATCATGCGATCACGCACGGGTGGCTCGTCGGGGAAGTCATTCGCCGTGTGGCACGCGAGTCGGTCGGCGACTACTTCCGCCGTGCGACCGCCCCGTGGACCCGGGATGCATGGATAGGGCTGCCGGCCTCCGAAGCTGGCCGAGTCGCGCATATCCAAGTGGGTGAGAGCCAGGCGCAAGCCGGGCGCCTGCTCCGGGACGCGCCGGACGAGTGGACTCTGCGGGCGATGACTCTCGGGGGTGCGCTGCCCGTTGAGCTTGTAGGGGACGGCACCGGTTTCAACGACCCCCGAGTGCGCGCGGCCCAGATTCCGGGGGCTGGCGGCGTGGCGACAGCACATGCACTCGCGTCCATCTGGTCCGCGACTATCGTCGACACAGAGGGCGCCCGTCTTCTCGATGACGCGACGCTCGATCGTGCTCTTGTGCCGATGAGCCAAGGCGCACCGGTCTACCACGCGCCCGGTCCGTGGCCGCGCTGGGGCGCCGGTTTCCAGCTCGACTCCGCAGCCCGGAGATACCGCGGCCCCCGAAGCTTCGGCCACGACGGCGCCGGCGGGCAGGTAGCCTTCGCGGACCCCGATTCGAAGACCGGTTTTGCCTTCATCACCAACTGGATGGAAGCGGGCGACGATCGCGCGACGCAGATTATTGACGCGCTCCGCGCCGTGCGGCGGGACTGAGCGCACCTGACATACCTCCTGCCCACGTTGTAACGGCAGGCAAAAAACAGGACTCCTCTTGACAACTTGGGAGAGGTTCGTCACCATAGCTAAATCCATTTAGCAAATTATTTAGCCATCTATTCAAGGACAGGACAGAGGATGTGCCGCCGGGCACAAACCTCGGGCCTGGAGTACACGACGAAGGAGTCACCCGCTATGACAGTTAGTACCCTCCGTTCAACCCCGCGTCCGCGGCTGCGAGGCATCGCAGCAGGCGGGCTTGCTGCGCTCGTCTCAGTCGCTTTGGCGGCTTGCGGCGGACCATCGGTGTCGGATTCGCCCTCGGAAGCATCGAACATTTCTGCTGGATCGGGTACGGGCACCCTGAAGGTCTGGGCCCTGGACGGCCAGTCCGCAGAGAACACCGCGATCCAGAAGATCGTCTCCGACTTCGAATCCAGCCACCCGGACATCAAGGTCAAGATGCAGTTCCTGCCGGCCGACTCTTTCGCGAAGGCCCTGCAGACCTCCAGTCCTGCTGATCTTCCCGATGTCCTTGAAGTGGACGGACCGCAGATCGCGAACCTGGCCTACGGACAGAAGATCGCTCCACTATCGGACTACGTCTCAGCGGCCACAGTGCAGAACCAGACCGACGCCGTCAAAGGCCAGAACACCGTGGACGGGAAACTCTACGCCGTGAGCATGATGAACTCCGGTCTGGCCATGTGGGGCAACAAGAAGCTGCTCGACAAAGCTGGCGTGACGATGCCCAAGAGCGCGTCTGAAGCCTGGACGGCAGACGAATTCACCGAGGTCCTCAAGAAGCTCTCCGCCGTGGTGCCGAACGGAAAGCCGCTCGGCATCGCGGAGAACAACGGACTGAGCTCCGAATACGGCATTTACGGCTTCTCTCCGGTCCTGTGGTCTGCCGGCACGCCGATGATAGCCAACGGCAAGGCCTCCGGTGCGCTTGATTCGGACACTGCGGTGGATGCCCTGAAGAAGTTCGCCTCGTGGAAGCAGTTCACCAACCCCGACGGCGACGGCACGGCCTTTCAGTCCGGCCAGGTGGCGCTGAACTGGATGGGCAACTGGATGTACCCGGCCTATGACAAGGCACTCGGGAACGACCTCGTCGTGGGCCCGCTGCCCAACTTTGGCAAGGGGGCAAAGACCGGTTCCGGAACGATCGCATGGAGCCTTGGAGGGCACACGAAGAACGGGGCGGCAGCGGGCAAATTGCTTGACTTCCTCATGAGCGACCCCGTCGTTTCCACGTACACCGCAGCTAACGGGGCTCCGCCGGCGACGAAGACCACAGCCGGATCCTCTCCGCTTTACGGAGCAGGCAAGCCCCTGGCTTTCCTGCGGGACCAGCTCGACGCAGCTTGCCCCACCGAGGATCGGCTGACCCAGCAGTGCGTTGCCGTTTCGCGGCCCGTAACGGCGGGTTACCCGGTGGTGACGTCATCGTTCGGCAAGGCTCTTACCGCCATCTGGGGCGGGGCCGACGTGGCTGCAAGTCTCCAGGCGGCTGCACGTGCGATCGACCGCGATTTCGCGGACAACAACAACTACAAGTGATCGCTACCGTACGGGGTGGGCTTGCCTACCCCGTATGGTGACCGTCGAAGGCAAGGTTATGACTCTTCTTATTCGATCCCAGGCCGGGCGGACGGCGCCGCCGCCCACCCAGCGGCGAAGGCGGCTCTCGTCCCATTCGATCATGGGCCCCGCGATGGCAGCTCCCGCGCTCATCCTTCTCGCTGTTTTCCTCGCCATTCCGTTCCTTGGTGCGATCGCGATGTCGTTCTACCGGCTTCAGCTCAATAGCACCCGGGCCCCACGATTCATCGGGCTGGAGCAATATTCAAGGCTCTTCGCCGACCCTGACATCAGCGCAGCCTTCCTCCATTCGCTGGGCAACAACTTCACCTTCGCGGCCGTGGTGGTGCCCGTCCAGACGGGGCTCGCCCTAGGACTCGCGCTTCTGGTGAACGGCAAGCTCCGTGGCATGGCCGTGTTCCGCACAATGTTCTTCATGCCGCTCGTCTTCCCGCTGGCCCTGGTTGCCGTCGTGTGGCGGCTCATTTTCGCACGGGATGACCACGGTCTGCTGAATTCCGCAATCTCCCTGTTCACGGGCGGTTCCATCGGTCCGCACGATTGGCTTGGAAGCAGCGCAACTGCCATGGGGGCGATCATCGTGATGTCGATTTGGCAGAGCGTGAGCTTCCAGATGATCATCCTCCTCGGGGGACTGCAAGCTGTTCCTCATGACTTGTATGAGGCTGCGTCCCTGGACCGCGCTGGACGATGGAGTCAATTCCTGCACGTTACCGTGCCCGGAATTCGAAACACCCTCATCTTCGTGGCCCTGCTGACCACGGTCTTCTCTTTCCGCCTCTTTGACCAGGTGTACCTTCTCGGCCAAAGCGGATCCGTTGACATCGAATCGACCCAGACAATGATGTACCAGGTCATCACTACTGGCTATGACCAGAACAACATCGGCCAAGGCGCAGCCATGGCCGTGGTCTTCCTCGTCATTGTCACCATCGTCGCCGTCATCCAACGCCGGCTTGTCCGTCAGGAAGGAAGCATCCGATGACCCGCGTCCGAAGCATCAAACGGTCCCGGCTGCTCTCGACGACCGGGCGCTATGCCCTGCTGGTCTTCTTCGGCCTGATCTTCTTCGTTCCGGTCTACTACTTGTTGGTTGGAAGCCTCAGGCCTGGTGACAAGGTCCTGGGCGGCCTGAGCGCCTTGGTTCCCTCGGACCTGTCGCTCGACAACTATGCCGGCGTGTTCAACCGGTTCTCAAACGACACCACAGGGTATGTGTGGCAATTCGCTGGGGTCTCCCTGGCGGTGACCGCCATTGTTGTACTCGGAGGCCTCCTGGTGAACTCGCTCGCCGGCTATGCGCTGGCACGCATGAAGTGGCGGGGACGCAACATCGTGCTCCTCCTGGTGACCATCATGACAATCATCCCGTTCGAGGCGGTGGCACTGCCTCTCTACTACATGCTCTCCGGTCAACGGAACACACTATACGTCCAGGCCCTGCCGTTCCTGGCCAATGCGTTCTCGATTTTCCTCTTCTACACGTACTTCCTCAGCATCCCCGTGGAAGTGGAAGAAGCGGCAACGATCGATGGGGCCGGACCGGTGCGGACACTCTTCCAAGTGGTGGCACCCATGAGCCTGCCAGCTTACGCGACGGTAGCCATTCTGACCTTCCTGGGCCAGTGGGGCCAATATCTTTGGCCAGTACTCATGATTACCGACACCAAACTCCGGCCCCTTCCGCTTGAGCTGAGCGTTTTCCAAAACGCGCAGCCGCCGGAATGGGGGCCAGTGCTAGCGTTCGGAGTCCTCTTCGTGTTGCCGGTGCTTGTTGTCTTCCTGATCTTCCAGAGATCCTTCGTCGCCAGCGTGGCAAGTTCCGGCGTTAAGGGCTGAGCTTTCGCGCCCCGATTCCGCCAAATCCGAGGAGAAAATGCACATGAATGAAGTAAATGGGTTCGTGGCCGATGGCTTCGGCCCGGTGGCCGATGCCTACCGTAAAAGCGTCGGTGACGGCGAAGGCGGCTCTGCGCTGAACATCAGGGTCGGCGGTGAGACGGTCGTCGACCTGTGGGCCGGCCTCGCCGACCGGCACGAGGGGAGACCTTGGGCACGTGATACGCCTACGGTGATCTTCTCCTGCACCAAAGGCCTCATCGCGGTCCTTGTTGCCATGCTCGTTGGCCAGGGCCGGCTCGGGCTGGACAGGCCGGTTGCCGATTACTGGCCGGAGTTCGCGGCTGCCGGCAAGGAGGCGGTCACAGTCCGTCAGCTCCTGAGCCACCGCGCCGGGCTTGCCGCGCCCCGAGAAGACATCAGTCTCGGGACCGCGCTCGACTGGCCCTCGATTGTATCCGTCCTGGCCACGCAGGAGCCGCTGTGGAAACCTGGAACGGCTTATGGCTACCACGCGCTGACTTACGGCTGGTATGTAGGAGAGGTCATCCGCCGCATCACTGATACCAGCGTGGGCTCGTTCTTGCAACAGTCCGTAAGTGGTCCGTTGGGCGTCGACGCGTGGATCGGGGTACCGCCGTCGGTGGAGCCGCGGGTAGCCCGACTCCTTGCGGGGGACTCTATCCGGAATCCGCCAGCGAGCGGCACCCGCCAACCAAGTGAGGACGACCTCTATTGGGCAGGTCGGGCGATGACGCTGGGAGCAGCGTTCCCGCCCGAGCTGGTTGTGGCTGGCGCGGGATTCGACTCACCCGAGGTGCATCAGGCCGAAGTTCCGGGGGCAGGCGGTATCGCAACCGCCGCTGGCCTCGCCACGATCTGGTCGGCGATGGTGGTTCCGACGGAGGGCATCGCCCTCGTGGAGAGCGATGTCGTCAATGACATGACCCAGGTCCAGAGCGAGGGGGAGCCCGTTTGGTGGCTTCCGGGCCCTTACCCCCGGTGGGGAACTGGCTTCATGCTCTCGTCCGAGCGACGGGAGTTCCTCACCTCATCTTCGTTCGGGCACGACGGGGCGGGCGGTCAGGTCGCTTTCGCAGATCCCGTTCATAAGGTCGGCTTTGGCTACGTCACGAACACCCTCGAAAACCAAGACGATCCCCGGGCGACATCCATCATGCGCGCCCTGCGAAGAATCATGGAAGCCTAGCGAATGACCGATGAACGCTCGATCAGCGGCATCGGAACCAGCCGCTCGCCTGGAGCCGCATCATCGGATAGGAGCAAACGGACGGCATCCCTGCCCATCTGTTCGTGGGGGAGGGCAACCGTAGTGAGGCCAGGACGCAGATACGAGGCCAACTCGTCGTTATCGAAAGACACGATCGAAATATCGTCCGGAATCCGAAGACCTTTCTCCTGAAGCGCCTGATAAGCGCCGAACGCGAGCCGGTCGTTCATGCACAGCAGGGCGCGGATGCCCGGGTGCCGGCGGAGGATCTTCTTCGCCGCGGCATAACCGGGATCCGCGTCCCAGAGCCAGACTGATTCCCAGACGGGGACATCAATGCCGTTTTCGGCGAGGGCATCCTTGATGCCCTCCACGCGGCGATTGACGGCGACCGAACGGAACAGGCCTTGCTCAGCTTCTTCGGAGTACCCGAGCACGGCCACCCCCTCGGTGATCCCATGGCGCGCGAGTACTTCCACCGCGGTCTTCCCCCCGGTGTACTCGTCGGACAGCACACTGACAGTGTGCCCCTGGCTGGTGGCGTTCAAAAGAACTGAACGCGTTCCGGCAGGCAGTTCGGGGATGTAAAGCTCTCGAGCGCGCATGGAGGCGAAGACGATTCCGTCTACCTGCCTATCGAGCACGGCCTCAAGGGCCGAGGCTTCCAATTTGGCTTCGCCTCCGGTTTCGAGCACAAGCATGACATGATCGGCGGCTCCCGCTGCCGCAAGTGCACCTTCGATCAGGCCGCTTGCGAATCTGGTGGTGGCAACGCGATCCGATATGAAACCGATGGTCCGCGTCTTCTGCGTCCTCAAACCTCTTGCCGCAACGTTGGGGCGATAGTTCAGTTCGGCCGCGGCCGCGAGCACACGCTCGTGCGCATCCTTGGACAGCCGGGTATCGGGACGCCCATTGAGGATCATCGAGGCGGCGGTGGTGGAAAGCCCGGCGAGCTTTGCAACATCCGCCAAAGTAACGCGCTTGGGTACCATTCATCCTCCTTCAGGACAGCACGCGCACCCGACCAGAAGAAGGTGCCTCCTTAGTATATTTGCTAAATCCATTCATCATGGATGGCGGTTCCACGGGGCGCCAATTTTCCCCGTCAACCCCCTACTGCAGCTTGAACAGATTGTGCGTCGCCGGGCCCTCCAGCAGCTTGCCTGCCGCAGAGTAACGGGAACCGTGCAGGGGACAGTCCCAGGACTTCTCGGCGTCGTTCCAGTGCAGGATCCCGCCCAGGTGCGCGCATTCCGCCGACACCCTGCACACCACGCCATCCACCGTGCAGATGGCCGCAGGCTTCCCGTGGAACAGTCCCGTGACGCCCGTGCCCTCGGCGGGGTGGGTTTCCTCCGTGATGGCCGGCTTCTCCTTCAAGGCGGCCTTGTCCCGGAAATTCTGCTGCTGGGTCTCCACGTTGAGCGAAATCGTCGACGCTGCGCCGCGGGGACCTGTCACCCGGTGGTGGATGATGCGGGCCCACTCCAGCTTTTCGCCACGGATATCGGCGGTGATATCCAGCGCCGCGGCAACACCGTTGGTCATGCCCCACTTGTTGTAGCCGGTGCCGAAGAAGATCTTCCCGTGGCCCCGGGGGAACCGGCCGAAGAACGGCATGAGATTCCCGGCCTGGTAGTCCTGGGCAGCCCACGTGTGCGTCACCTCGGCGCCCGGATAGTGCTGTTGGGCCCAGCCGAGCAGCTCATTCACGTGCACCTGCGTCGACGGCGCCCGGCCGCCCGCATGCCCGAACCCGCCCACCAAAAGCAAGGTCCCGCCGTCGGGCATTGGATAGTCCCGCAGCGAGCGGGTGGGCGGCTCGGCGGAAAGGTACATTCCGGGAGGAGGGCTCATGCCGTCCGGCAGCCGCAGCGCGGCAGCATACGAGCGGTTAGGCCGCAGCTTCGCAAAGTAGAGCCCGCGGTTCAGGATGGGTGTCCCGGTGGCGAGCACCACGTAGCGGGCCCGGACCTCGCCCTTCCTGGTTACCACCGTCAGGGGATCACCGTTGCGGACGTTCATGACGCGGATACCCTCCACGATGCTGCCGCCGGCAGCCCGGACATCCGCAGCCAGCGCATCCAGGACGTCCATCGGGTTGAATTGGGCCTGCTTCGCAAGCCGCAAGGCGGCGTCGACGTCGAACGGCAACCCGGTCTCGCGGGTGGACTTGACGTTGAGCCCGCACGCCCGGGAAGCGTTGGCCTCGGCGACAAGGTGTTCCGCGCCGGTGGGTGTGGTGGCGAAGGTGTAAGCATCCCGGTACTGGAAAGGCACACCCCGGCCCTCGAGGTACTCGATCAGCCATTTCTGGCCTGCCCGGTTCGCGTCGACGTAGGCGCGGACCACGTTCACCGAATACTGGTTCCGGAGCCTGGACAGCGTGGTGCCCTGCAAAAGGCTCAGCTTGGCCGTGGTGTTGCCGGTGTTGACCGCCCCGATATGTCGTGCCTCGAGGACCAGCACGCTGCTCCCGGTCCGGGCCAGCATGAGAGCCGTGGCCAGGCCCGTGATTCCGGCGCCCACCACGACGGCGTCGTACGTGTTCCCTGGCGTGAATTCATCGGGGCTCGCGGCTGCGGAAGCCTCGCGCACGTCTAGCCAAAGAGAAGTCATAGCAGTCCCACGTCCCTTCAGCCGGGGCGCGGCCCACACCGGATTTAGCGCGGCGGCGGCCCGGTAGTGCCAGAGAACCAGAAGGCCGCAAGAGAAGCAAGAGGCATCCTACCCAACGCGGGGTCACTTACGGCCCATGTTGCTGCCCGACATGGGCCGTAAGTGACCCCGCGTTGGCGCAAGAAGGGCTATGACAGACCGGTCTGTCTTGGCGGGGTACGAGTAAGATTGCTCTTACCATGAGTACGCCAGATGCCTCGGAAGCACCCGGTCCGTCTTCATCGCCAGCCGGACAAACCACCACCCGTGATGACGCGGTGGATCGAATCCTGGACGCCGCCTACGAACTGTTCTCGCGGCGCGGGATCCGCGCGGTCGGCGTCGACCAGCTCATCGAGCGTTCAGGGGTGGCGAAGGCCACCTTCTACCGCCACTTTCCGTCCAAGGACGATCTGGTTCTTGCATTCCTCGCGCTTCGCGACCAGATCTGGACCGTGGACTTGATCATCTCCGATGCCCGGAGCCGGGGAGACACCGCCGAGGAGCAGTTGCTCGCCATCTTCGACGTCTTCGGGGACTGGTTCCAGCGGGAGGACTTCGAGGCGTGCTCGTTCATCAACGTCCTGCTCGAAATGGGCCGTGAGCATCCGCTGGGGAAAGCCAGCATCGGCTACCTCGCCAGGATCAGGGGACACATCCAGGAGTTGGCAGAGGAAGCCGGGCTGGAACGGACTGAAGAGTTCGCACGCTCTTGGCACATCCTGATGAAGGGCTCCATCATTTCGGCCACCGAAGGCGACGTCCTGGCGTCAAAGCGCGCACAGCAGATGGCAGCCTGGTTGATAGAACAACACCGAGGCCCGGATCGGCCTGTAGCTGCCTGAGTTATCCGAAGCGGCGGCCCTTTTGGGGTTCGCGACCGTCAGCTGCGAGTGGTTCTGCCGCGACCGCCGGGGGAGGCGAGATGCCGGGAGCGCCCGCCCCACTTTGCCCATTCGCTGGGCTGCACCGAGGGCCGCCCAAGGTGATACCCCTCGCCGAGGGTTACTCCCAGATCCGCCAAAGTGGCGAGCTCGTCCTTGGTTTCGATGCGTTGGGCAATCAAGGCCGCCCCGATCTCCCGCGCGAACGCGACCTCGGCCTCGACAAGTTCCTGCCGGAGGGAATCCTGGTTGAGACCCGCAGTCAGATTCCGCTCCAGCTTGATCATCTCCGGCTTAAGCCGAAGGATATGGCTGGCCCCGGCGAAGAAGGAACCCGTGTTTTCGATGGACAGGCGCACGCCAACGCTTCGCAGCGGAGCCACCGCCGCGTCAAGCGAAGCGGCCTGCTCCTGGGGGAACTTCCCGGAAACTTCAAGGATGACCCGCGCGGGAGCCACCGGAGTTTGCTCGAAAAGCCCAGGAAGACGCGGATCCAGGCACACCTCGTCGGAAAGTTTCAACGCCACGAAAAGGTGGGCCGGCAGCTTCAGCGCGGCCTCGAGCCCCGACTCCAACGCCGCGAATTCGAGATCGGTTCGGAGCCCCGAGTCCTCAGCCTCTGCGAACCAATAATCGGCAGGGTCCCCGCTGTCGCTCACGAAGCGGGTCAGAGCCTCGGCGCCGACCACCGTGGACGTCGTGAGGTCGAATACGGGCTGGAAGGCGGTCATCAGCATGTGGTCCCGGAGCACCGCCTCAAGACGCGCGCTGCTTGGGTGCTGGCTGATTGCGTGTTGGCTGTTTGCGTGCTGGGACTCCGGCTCGCCTTGGGCGGCCGGGTTGTCCTGTGACTCCGGCTCGTTTTGCGGGGCCGGCTGTTCCGACCTGAGTGAAGACAGGTGTTCCAGCAGGGCCTCTTCCGGACGCCCAGGGTGGGCAGCAATGTGCCGGCGAAGTTCCTCGCGCACCGCATCTGTTGCTTGCGAAGAGTCCCCTAAGACTTCATCGATGATTTCCAGTACCTGGAGGCGCAGCCCGCGCAACTGCTTGAGGGGCGGCTCCGTAGCCTCCGGACTAGCCGGCATCCCTGAATCGGTCAATGCACGAGCAGACGGTTTGCGCGTCGACATGAATCATTCCTTTGCCTTGAGTTCCGGCTGAGCCCGGGACCTGCAACAAAGCAAACACTACAGCCGAACAATCCGGTCGCCCCGGATTGAAATGAAATCTTCATAGGGATGTAACGCCGCGCTGCGCACCTGGGCGCAGTTACACCCGATTGTGATCTGTTCCGGAATTTTCCGCGCCGGCCAGGAGTGCGTAGTATCCCGGAACCCACTGCGGAAGGCCGCCGGCGTTCATCGGGACCACCTCGATGTTCATCGGGCCGTCCGCAATCAACTGCCAGTCGGCATCCGAAAAGGCGCGGTGCCGTTCCGCAGCACCGAAATGCCCGGGCCTGGGAAGGTTCTCCAAGGCGCGCCGCAGTTGCAGGGGAATGCTTTGCCGGGTGGCGCCGAGCTCGGTCAGGTAGCCCAGGCTAGTTCCGCGGAAGTTGGTTTCGGCCAGCAACACCCGGCCTCTGTTCCCGACGGCGGTCCGCAGGTTGGCGGCCATAGCGGCCTGCTTGCCGGGTTTCAGGACGTGGAAGACTCCGCGGACAAAGACGTTGGCGGGCCCCAGCCGCTCCACCAGGACCTCTCCGGCACCTGCCGAAGCCGCATCCAGAACCATGAAGTCGGCATTGTGGACGCCTTCTGCTTCCTTGCGCGCCATCTCGATCGCCCCGTTGGACACGTCGATTCCGAGAACCCGGGGAAACAGGCCGGCAAGCCAGCGGGTGTGGGTGCCGTTGCCGCACCCGACGTCAACTACCGGAAGAGCTGGATCAAAGTGGGCCGCGATCGCGTTGGAGTACTGAGCATGCTCGGCCGCGGAGTCGGAGTCCCAAAGCACATCTCCGGAACGGCCAGTGGTGCGGATTCCGCGCCAGTATCCTTCCCACGCGGTGTCCGGATTTCTCGGTGCCCGGGAAGCGAGGCGTACTACTGTGGGGACAAGCAACATCTGGTCCCAAAGCTTCGACATGCGCTAACTCTACAGACGCCGTGCGGGCCGGCGGAGTTGACGCGGTATTTCGGAGGGAGGCCCCGGATAGCCGAAGAAGTAGCCTTGCCCGTAGAGGCAACCCATGGCCTCCAGCTGGGCCGCCTGCTCGGCGGTTTCGATGCCTTCCACGGTTGCGTTGAGCCCCGCAGCGAAAATCAGCTGCAGGATGGCGGAGACGAACTTTTGCTGCCGAGGGTCCAGCTCCATGTCCTTGATGAGGGACTGATCCACCTTCACAGTGTCTGCCGGAAGCGACCTGAGGTAGCTGATGGACGAATAGCCCGTACCGAAATCGTCAATTTGCAGCCCCACGCCGAGCTCCCGTAGCCCGCTAAGGACCTGTTCCTGCACGGTTTCACGCGACATCAAGACGGTCTCGGTGATCTCCAAGATCAACCGCCGCGGATCCACACCATATTTGGCCAGCGTTGCCTTGATGTCCTCCAGCAAGTCGGTCCGAAGCAGTTCGGCGGCGGAAAGATTGATGTGCAGGCAGAAATCCGTCAGCTCCGGGTCTGTTTGGCTCCAGCGGCTCATTTGGGCAAGACCTTCATGCAGCACCCACCGTCCCAGCTCGAAGATCAAGCCGGTTTCTTCTGCGATGCCAATGAAGCTGCCCGGCATGATGGTTCCGCGAACAGGGTGATGCCATCGGAGGAGGGCTTCCACCCCGATGACGCGGCTGGAAGCCAACTCGACCACCGGCTGATACACCAGCCCCAACTCGCCTCCGGCAACAGCGGTGCGTAGTTCGGCGGTTATTCGCGACCGTTCCTGAACGGCGTCGAGCATGTCCGGGTGGAAGAGTTGGACATTATTCCGGCCCCGAGCCTTTGCCTGGTACATGGCAATATCGGCGTCGCGCATCAGCGCCTCTGCCCGGTCCCCGGGCTTGCCGATGCAAACGCCGATGCTCGCCATCGCCCAGACCGTTTCTATTCCAATGCTCATGCTGTCCTGCAGATACTCCGATGCGCGGTGCGCAATCCGAAGGATCTCCCCTTCCGTGGCCCCGGTAATGAGAATGGCAAACTCATCCCCGCCCAGGCGGGCCACAGTGTCCTGCTCCCTGACGGCCGAGCGGAGCCGTTTGGCAACTTCCACCAGCACGGCGTCACCGGCGCTATGGCCCAGGATGTCGTTGATGGCCTTGAAGGAGTCCAGATCCAGGAGCAACACGGCCGGGGCTTTTCCGCCGTCCGTGCTGGACAGGGTCGCTTGCTGGATCCGCTCGGTAAGCAGTGTCCTGTTCGCGAGGCCCGTGAGGGCATCTGTCTTGGCCATCTGTTCCAGCTCAACCTGCGTTCGCCGCAACATAGCCGTGCGGGCGGCCACCCGCTGCTCCAGATCCGCATGGATGTGGCCCAGCTCCTCCGCGAGCAGGTTGACTCCGGTGATCACGGCGTCAATGTCGTCACGATGCTTCGACGGCTCAATGCGTGCGTCCAGATCGCCGGCAGCCAACCGGACAACGCCGTCAACCAATAGCTGCAGGCGCGGGTCCTCAACGCCCTCTCTCGAGGTCACGTATTCTCAGCGGGCAGCAGCAAGAAGCACATCCTGGGCTCAGGAACCCGCATTAAGCCAGTCCAGGGCCTCGCTGCGCGATGTGAAGAAACGGGTGGGGCACGGCGGGACGTGCACTCCCAGGAAGAAGTTCGCCAGGACCCGGTCAACAGGCGACGAACCCAACAAAGCGATGCGCGAAGCGCCGCAGGGAATGGACCACACACCCCGGGCCTCCCGGCTAACGGAAGCGACCGTGGCCATGTCTACAAGCATTGGATGCTGCTCCTGTTGGCAGAGCTCGTTGACTTTCGCCATGGCTGCCCGCGCATCGTCAACCTCAATGGCGACCCCGCGCCGCCAGCGCAAATGGAGAAGACCGTCGACGCCCAAATCGACACTGGCCTTTTCACCGTCCGAAGTATCCGGTAACACGATCATGTCCTCCCCAGGCAGGCGGCCGAACCTAGCTGCAACTAGTTAACAAGCAGCAATCGCCAACCCCGATAGCGTAGCTCCCCGCGCATTGCTCCTCAAGCCTTCTCAGTGCGCATCGACCGATTTCGAACGGCCCGGGTCTCAACTGTGCCTTTCCTCCCGATCCTCCCAGCTCTACGTGGGTAGAATCGAGGCCTGAACACTGCCGGAACGTATCAGACGGAGAAACAATGTCAGCATGGCTCGAAGTCGGCCCTAACAACTACGTGTTGGAGACCGAAGGGTGCCTGCTTAACACGGGCCTCGTTGTAGGTACGGAACGAGCCATGGTGATCGACACCGGTTGCGGCCCCCGCCAAGGCCGGCAGATCCTCGCCGCCGTCCGGGAAAAGACCCAGCTGCCGCTGGTCGTCGTTAACACCCACGCCCACTACGATCACTACTTCGGCAACGCCGTTTTTGCCGACGACGGCGTCACCGAGTTTTGGGGGCACGTCAACTGTGCGGCGACAATCGACGACGACGGCGACCACCAGCGCCGATTCGTCGCCGCCACCGAACCGGAGATGGCCGCGGGCCGGGGCGACGCCGTCGAACTCGTCATTCCCAACGCGATCGTCAAGGACCAGCCCGTCCTGGTTGACCTCGGCGGACTCACCGCCACCCTCTTATACCTGGGCCGCGGCCACACCGACGGCGACCTCCTGGTAGGCACGCCCAGCACCCTTTTCGCCGGCGACCTCGTGGAACAAGGCGCGCACCCGTCGTTCGAGGACTCCTACCCGGAAGACTGGGCAGACGTCCTGCGGCACATCTCGGCGCTGCGCCACCGCTACGAGTTCCTGATCCCCGGCCACGGCAAGCCTTGCAGCGACCAGTTCGTGAAGACCATGGCAGACACCATGTCCACAGCGGTACGTCAGGCTAGGCAGTCGATCCGGGACACGCCGTCGGACGCTACCAAAGCGATCCCGGTGCTTCCCTACGGGCCCGAGCAATCACGCTGGTTCATCAAGCGGCTCCAGGAGACGCAAGCACACCACTAAGGGGTGTGCTTGAAGGTCAGGTTCGATTGAGCCTCGGTGTGCTTGCTGCGCCTACGAGCAGCGCGAGCGCGCCCAGGCCAAGCGGCAGTCCGCCCAAGGTGGCGAGGCTTCCGACTATCAGCGGTCCGCCCGCGTCGCCGAGTTCCCTGCCGAGTTCGGCTGAACCCATGGTCCTGCCCATCCGTTCGTGGGGTGTGGTGTCGGCCAGATGGGCGAACGCGAGCGGGGTGGCCGTTCCGATCCCGGCCCCGATCAGCAGGGCGGCGATGAACAGGGTGATGGGTCCCGGTGCAGCGGCCACGATTCCGATGCCCGCGGCGGTCAGCAGCAGCCCGGCCCTCATCCCCGCGGCGCCGCTGGTCCCTCGCAAATCACGCCGCGTTCCAACCCATGGCGAGATGATGGCCGAAGCGATGGCCAGCACGCTCACTGCGGCCGTCCCTGCGACGGGATCAAGTCCGTGCCGGGTCGCCAGGGCGGGCAGGAAGCCGATGGCGGCACCCAGGGCGCCGGTGGATGCAGCAAGCACCGCCGTGGGCACGAGGAAACGCCGTTCGGTGATCTGCCGGGCGAGGTCCAGGACGGTGTATCTGACGCGGGGAACCGGTTCGAACCGTGGCAGGCTCACAGCCACCCAAATGGCCGTAGCCGCCGCCAGGGCTGACAGGGCCGCAAAGAGCAAGGCAAAACCGCCAGCCTGGATCAGTCCGGCTCCCAAGAGCGGGCCGAAGATATAGCCGAGGCTTTTCCAGGATCCATAGCGGCCAAAGAATTTCCCGGCGTTCTTGCCGCCGGCAAGCCGTGCCACGGTGGCCGACGAGGCGGGGGAGAATGCCGCCGCGGATGCGCCCTGACCCAGGCGGGCCAGGCCCAGCAGGAGCGGATCCGCGCCCCACAACCCCACCAGCGAGAAAACGGCGAACGCCAGCAGGCCTCCGACGATGACCGGTTTGGGCCCGATCCGGTCACTGAGGACACCGAAGACGGGTTTGAGAAACACCTCGGCCAGGTCGTAAACGGCCAGCAGGATGCCCAAGTTCAGCAGGCTCAAGCCGATGTTCCCGCTCTGGGCTCCCATGCCTGCGGCAATGCTGTGGGCCCCGAAAGCGGTCACAAACCCCGCTGCATAGAGAGGAAGGGTAGGCCCGTGGATTGTCCCGGCAGGGCTGGTGCGGCTCACTGGTGCACCGCCCGGCAGACAAGGTCATTCATGGGGTGCTCTTGTCCGTGGTGTGTTTGAGGGCGTGCCGGGCTTCCACCGCGGCGTAGTAGATGATCACGACCCCTGCCAGCGGATCGGCCCACCACCAGCCGAAAAGGGCATTCAACGCGAGCCCGGCCAGCACCGCGCCGGCCAGGTAGGCGTCCACGAGGGTCACCTTTCCTTCCGCGCGGATTACGGGATTGCCCAAGCGCTGCCCGGTGCGGATCTTGCCCCACGCCAGGGCAAGCATCACCACGAAGGTCAGGGCCGTCCAGACGATGCCCAGACCCGAGGTTGCGGGGCGGACGCCGGTGGCAAACACAACGGCCACCTGGATGAGCAGGTAAGCGCCCAGAATGGCAAAGGCGATCCCTATCAGGCGCATCGCGGGGGCTTCGCGCTCTTTGTGGGCACCCTTGAGCTGCCACACCACCACGATCGAAGCGAAGATCTCGATCAGGGAATCCAGGCCGAAACCGGCCAGCGCCGGGGAGCCGGCTTGAATGGCGGCGGCTGCCAGGACGCCCAGGCCCACCACATTCCAGCCCAGGGTCGCGTATTCAAGCCGCAAACCGCGGCGCAACAAGAGTTTGCGGACTTCGCTTGTGTCGTTAATGCTGGCCATGGGTGTCCTTTGTCTTGGGGCGCGCTAGCAGCAGTCTTCACCCTTCCACGCTTCGCGGCCTTCTTTGACGGCCACGGCGGCGATGATGAGGCCAATGACGGGGTCAAGCCACCACGCGGCGAAGACCGCATTGCCGGCCAGTCCGATCAGGACAGCGGCGGCCGTGGCGGCACAGAGCAGGTTCTGGGTTCCTTCACCGGCAGTGGCCCCGGAATCCAGCCTGGCGCCAAGGCGCTGCTTGGCGACGCCGAGGGCAGGCATGATGAGCAGGCTCGCCGCCGTGAGCACGATGCCCAGGACGCTGTTCCCGGCCCGGTGTCCCGTGGCCAGATCGATGATCGACTGGATTCCGATGTACGGCGCCAGGAGCCAGAAACTGATGGCGACAGCCTTTTGTGCTCGCCGTTCGGCAGATTCGGACAGGGTGCGGGAGCCGGTGAACCGCCAGATCACGATGATGCTCGCCAGGCCCTCGACGGCGGAGCTGAGCGCCCAGCCGATCAGTGACACGGAGCCTGCCGTACCGCCGGCAAGCAGTCCGAGGGCTCCCTCCAGGACCATCCAGGCCAGGCTGAACCAAGACAGCAGCCGGACGGTACGGGCGTCCTTGATCCAGGCGGCCTCCGGGACTGTTGTCATCAGTGGGTTCCGGTTTCGTGGACGGCGTGGCCGGCGGGTTCGAGCTGGAAGGTGGAGTGTTCGACGTCGAAATGGCCGGTCAAGCAGCTTTGCAACTGGTCAAGGATGAGCGGGGCGTGTCCATCGTGGAAGCAGCTCTCATCCAGGACGACGTGCGCGGAGAGGGCAGGAAGGTCGGAGGTGACCGTCCAGACGTGCAGGTCGTGGACGTCGTGCACGTGCCCGGTTTCGAGGAGGTGTGCCCTGACCTGGTCCAGGTCAACACCTTCCGGCGCGCCTTCCAGGAGGATCCTCCCGGAGTCCCGCAGGAGTCCCCACGCGGCGTGCAGCATCAGGGCCACCACAATGAGGGAAGCGATCGCGTCCGCACGGGTAAAACCGGTGGTCAGGACGACGAGCCCGGCGACCGCCGTCGCAATGAATCCGTAGAGGTCGGTCAGGATGTGCTGGAAGGATCCTTCAACGTTCAGGCTGGACCGGTTGGCTTTGGCCAGCACCCACACCGCCACGAGGTTCACGATGATGCCGAAGATCGCGACGATGAGGACAGGGCCGCCCTCAACCGGTGGCGGATCAAGGAGGCGGTGGATTGCCTCCACGGCCACGAGGGCGCTGATGACCAGCAAGGTGATTCCGTTGGCGGCCGCGGAGAGGATTTCAGCACGCTTGAATCCGAACGTCCAGATACCCCGTGCCGGACGGGCCGCGAGGTTGATCGCCCACAGGGAGGCGGCGATCGCCCCGGCGTCGGTGAGCATGTGCCCGGCGTCCGAAAGCAGCGCAAGCGAGCCGGAAAGGATGGCGACAATCACCTCGACGATCATGAACCCGACAATCAGCGCCAACGCGATCACCAGATAGCGCCGGTCCGCGTTCGCTGCTATCGCGTGGCTGTGGCCGTGGCCGTGGCTGTGGTGCTTGGCTGGGTTGCCCGCCGTGTCATGGTGGTGGTTGCTCATTGGCCGCTGTCCTTCTTGGCCGTGCGCTCGGGATGAACGGCGACGGTATGTCCTGTGTGGGTCAGGCCCAAGTCCAACAGCATCCGCACGTGGGCATCATCCAGACGGTAGTAGGCCATCCGGCCGCGCCTCGAAACGGAAACCACCCGGTGGGCGCGCAGAAGCCGCAACGCATGACTGACTGCACTCTCGCTCATCGCCGTCGTCGCTGCGAGGTCGCATACGCACAGCTCGCCGCCCTCCAACAGGGACGTCAGCAACCGTAAGCGTCCCGGATCGCCCAGCAATGAGAACACGTCCGCCAGCTCGGCAATGTCGTGATCCGAGGGCAGGGCCGCCCGGACGAGTTCGACCTTGTCCGGGTCAACAAGTTTCACACCGCATTCATCGACGGCTTCACGAACAGCCACGGGGCCTCCAACATCTGAACAGGTATTCAGGTGTCAGTATAGGGGACACGGTCCTTAGCCGGAGGCTGCCAGTGGGGAACTTCGCAACAGTTATCCCGTTTACGGCGGCAGCGGGTTGCGCTTGCCTTCTTAGCGCGAGCAGGCAGCAAATGCCCACGGGGAGCGATTTTGCGGGCATCAGCTGCCAGCTCGCGCCGTTACTCGTTTCCACTACTTGGATGCTGAGGCACCCCCGCCTGCCCAACACTCGAAAACTACTTGATTGAATCTTTAACCAAACTTCGAGAAAAGCTTGCGGGAACCTTGCGGCTTCCTAAAA
>NZ_JARVRI010000013.1:0-151124 GCF_030209785.1 Arthrobacter sp. efr-133-TYG-120 | reverse complement strand
GCCTCTATGAACGCAAAGGCTTGTTGGAACCGGGCAGGACCCTGGGCGGGACCCGCCAGTACAGCGAGAACGATCTCGTGACATTGCGGCGGATCGGAGAGCTGCTGGAATCGGGTTTGAACCTTGCCGGCGTCCGGATGGTCCTGGTCCTCGAAGCCGACAACCGGCGCCTCGAGGCGGAACTCAGGTCCGCGAACGCTACCCGGGACACCGCCCGGCCCCGGTCTGGGTGAGCATGCAATAACGGAGAGGGCGTCGCGCCCCATGCTGTCTCCATGGTGGTCCCTCGCTGAACCTCGGGAGCAAAAGGACCCGGTCCGGTTCCGGGAACGTGATAAGGGTACGAACGGTGAACGGTGAACGGTGAACGCTAAACGGTGAAGAACGGGGGTCGGACACCGCCGCGGTTGGGCGGTCAGCCCGTGGCTACCGGTGAACCGGAAACAGGCCTGTTTGCTCGACCGCGGCCCGCCGTGAAGGACGATGCGATCAAAACCTCGCGCGAGACAGACGCGGCCCAAGCGTAGGGGTTCCCGTCGACGGATTCCCGCACGGTGGCCATCACTGCCTTTTCTTCCATCAAGGAGGGGGCCAGCCGGCGGACTCTCGCCCAGGTCTGGTCACTTGGGGACGAATGCCACGGCCCCGTCGGGCGAAGACAGCGAGGCTCGGCCGCCTCGTTGCCCTGATGGCCGACGGTGGTCCCTCGGCCGGCCTCGGTCATTGAAGCCGAAGAAAGACGGTCTGGAACATCCCGCCCGAAAGACAGGACAGTCCTCCCCAATCGACGGATGGACCGGTCTGGCCGATGATCCTGCTGGCGGTGACGGACGCTCTATGAGCCCACCGGAAATGAGAAGCAATTATGGCTGCCTACTCCGCAGTAGCACTTGTCCTATGTGCATCTCCGAGGTAATAGTCAGTGCAGAGGTTAGGCAGAGGCCTTCGGATAGTTTGGCGTGCCGGTGCGGAGAGAGAGTCCGGGCCGTGCTTTCCTGGAAGGCTGGCAAGAAATGCGGATAGGACTGGTTGCAGGACCATGGATTCCCGTTCCCCCGGTGACCTATGGCGGCACCGAACGGGTCGTGGACCTGCTGGCGCGGGGGTTTGCCGAGGCTGGGCATGAGGTGTTGTTGGCAGCGTCCTCGGACAGCCGGTGCCCCGTCCGCCGGGTGCCGGGGATGAGAACCTCGAACCCGAAGGAACTTGGCTTCACGCTCTCCGAGCTCAGCCACGTGGTCAGGGCTTACGAGGGGCTCGGGGAGGTTGACATCATCCATGACCACACGCTGGCGGGCACCCTGTACCGGGGGCGACCGCCGGGTGTGCCCGTGGTGACAACAATCCACGGCCTACTCACCCCGGCGGCTCAGGAGGTCTACAGGGCGATCGGAAGAGGCGCCTCGATCATCGCGATTTCCCGGGATCAGGCTTCCCGGTCGCCCGGTGTGCCGGTTTGTGCAGTGATCCACCACGGTATTGATCTCTCCTCTGTGCCCGTAGGCACCGGCCAAGGCGGCTACCTTTGTTTCGTGGGGCGGATGAGCCCGGACAAGGGGGTCCTGGAAGCCATCAAGATCGCCCGTCAGGCGGGGGTGCCGCTTCGTATCGCGGCCAAGATGCGCGCACCGGAGGAGATCAAGTACTTCGAGGAAGTCATCAAACCGATCCTCGGTTCCAACGAGGACTTCATGGGCGAAGCTGACGACGCCGAGAAATACCACCTCATGGGCGAAGCGCTCGCGTTCCTCAACCCGATCCATTGGGCCGAGCCCTTCGGTCTGGTCATGATTGAAGCTCTCGCCACCGGGACACCGGTGTTGGGAACGCCGTTCGGTTCGGCGCCGGAGATCGTAGCCCATGGAGTAACCGGTTACCTTGCCTCCATCGAGGATCTCGCGGCCATGATCCCGGCGGCAGCCGGCCTGAGCCGTGCGCAGTGCCGAGCCCAGGTGGAGCAGCAATTCAGCGCGGAGCGTATGGTGGCTGACCATTTGCGGCTGTTCGCCGAGCTCATCGAGGAGCAGAGCGGGGGCCGGGTTCCGGAGTCGGTCCCATCGAGCCAAAGTCTATAATTCAACCGGTTCTCCGGCTACGATAATCCTTTGCCGTAGTTGTCCCTGGCGCCGCCGTCGCGCCGTGAGCTAAGGAGTCCTTCCCCACGACGCCTTGGAACGCCGACACCGCGCCCCAGCGTCCCGATGCTTTCGAGGCTACGTCCGTGGACCGGGCCAAATGGCCGGACGACAGCCCGCTGGTGGTCCGGCAGTTTACGCCATATCGGCCCCAGCCTCCTGGACGACATTACGCTGGAGAATTTTTCCCGCGGAACCCGTGGACTGCACCATCGAGCTGTCGTGGACGCGACCTGGCGATGACCGGGCCCGCCGCGGCTGGCTATATCCTGGCCAGCCACCCCGAAGATCGATTGACGCCAAACCGGGTCATCGCCTCAAGGTTCACGATGATCCGGCGACGTGGTCCAGATCGCCGACGGCGCTGGCGACGACCATGATGGTGGTGGTGTAGCGGCGGGTTTGTCGTTGCGGTGCTTGGCCATGATTTCTTTTGTCCCTGGCGATGAGCACGGTGACGATGAGGAACCGGGTGGTCGCGATTCCGTTGATGATCGCACTGAGGATCAGCAGCCTGATGGGGTTGGTGGCGAAGAAGCTGATGATGACGCCGCCGAAGTCCCCACGCCGAGAAACTCGTAGAAAATTGCGCGCCTCGCTCGGGCGATGGTCGAATCAGTCGGCGGACCGTAAGAGCCGGCCGGCACGGGACGATTCCCCGGCTCCGGATTTTCCGCAGGCATGAAAACGGCCGGCGGGACGATTACGGGCGGCGAACCAGAAACCTGGCCCTGGCCACTCCGCCGACGCTCGTGCGCTGGCTGTGGTCGTCTTCGAGCTCCAGTGTCACTGTCTTGCCCTTCCTGGACACGGAGATAACCATGAACGGCGAACCGTTAAGCTCCACGCGGTCTCCCTGCCGTATCCGCTTCAAGGGCGCCGTTCCCTTAAGTCGGGACTGAACGGGGATGGCCATTGCGGGCTCCTCACTCACTGGGGCGTTTTCAAGAACACTACGCCGACTGCTTCCCGTTACTGATGGTCAGCGGGAACGCCGCCAGCCTCAGGCCTGCTCAATCAGCATACATACTAACGAAGTCGGCTTCGAACCGGGTGAAATCCACTGCCGGTTGAACGATCCCCGGATTTCTATTCGTCGTGCCCCTGGTCGCCGCTCATCTGGTCCTCTGCAGGCGGGGTCTCGCCTGGCGGCACCCCGCCGCCGGGCTCCAGCGGGGATCCGGGTTGGCCGACGCGGCGGGGTTCCGGTCCGTGTCATCATCCCTGGCGTGCCTTGGCTGGTCCGTGCCGGCTGGCCGGTCAGCGCTGGGCGCTCGGAACGTCCCCAGGTCGTCTTCTGGGTCATGGCTGGTCATGATTTGTCCCTTTCGTTAGCATCTTCGGTATTTTCGGTGATCAGGGTTCTCGAACCCCTCCATGCGGTGGTGGCCGATGTACGTGCTTTCGCCGTGGTCCGGGAGGGGGCACCGTGTCTGTTTCGGCCGGAGTAGTCCTGCGGTTGAGGTTCGAGCCGGCCACCCGGATACAAGGTCCTGGGATCCAGGAAAGTCCGGGCGGCCGACCATCTGGTTTCCAAGGGCCGGCGCAATATCTTCGTCAAGATACGTTGCGCTCGATTCCGCGCTGCGGAAGAGCTGGTCGGTCTGCTGGTCACCGACGGGGAAGGTGCTTTGCGCCATCTCTGTTCCTCCATCGGGTCGTCGGGGGAATCACCCGGTTCCTGTGCATAGCCGGGACAGTTGAAGTGTGCTGGGTCTCTAAAACTAAAACCAGCAGGCGGAGAGCACGAGACCATCAGCATGCTTATCTTTAGGTGAGCGCGGCCTGGATTCTCGCCGGACGGACCGTCTATGGCCATTCCTGCGAGTGGTCGGTATCGTGTGGCGATCGGGGCGACATCGAAGCAGTCCGGGCCCTGTCTCGACGAAGGAGATTCTTGTGAGCGAAAGCATGCGGGCCCCATCCGGCCATGGAGCGGTCGAGCTGATGCTGGTGCGTCACGGTGAGAGCCTGGGGAACGTGGCAGCATCGGCGGCCGGGGTGTCCGGCGCGGAAGTGATTGAGGTCCCGGCTCGGGATGCCGACGTCGACCTATCCCCGCTCGGTTACGAGCAGGCCAGTGCTTTAGGTGATTCGTTCAACAGGCTGCCATCGTCGCGGTGCCCGGACGTGGTCTGGTGCTCCCCGTACGCTAGGGCGCGCCGAACCGCCGAAATTATCGTTGGGACGGCGGGCTGGACTGTGCCGCTCCTCGTGGATGAGCGGCTCAGAGACCGCGAGCTCGGCATTCTGGACATGCTGACCACCAAGGGCGTGGAGCTCAGGCTGCCCGAGGAGGCCCGTCGTCGCAGATGGTTAGGGAAGTTCTACTACAGGCCTCCTGGTGGCGAGTCCTGGACCGACGTCGTGCTGAGGCTTCGGAGCTTTCTTTCTGATCTTGAACGACTTTCCGGCGGAGAGCGGGTCCTCGTCGTCGGCCATGACGCCGTGATCCTGCTGTTCCGTTACCTTCTCGAAGGCCTTTCCGAAAAGGAGCTCCTGGATCTTGCCGGCACAACCACCATTTTGAACGCTTCCCTCACGCGGTATGTCCGCGTCGATGGTCACGGCCCCTGGATGCTGGAGAGCTTCAACGTCGCAGACCATCTTACGGAGCAAGGAGTTACCCTCACCGAGCACGGAAGCGACGCCGATGTCCGTCCGCGGTGATCTTCCAGCTATCCCGGTGACCCCCACCCTTCTGCGGAACTGGCCCCTGCCGCCGACGGGTTCGGGCAAGCTCGAGCGAGGAACCGTGTTGGTCATCGGCGGTAGCCGCAAAACACCCGGGGCCGTCCTCCTCGCCGGCACCGCGGCGCTTCGTGCCGGCGCGGGCCGCCTCACCCTTGCCGTTGCTGAATCCACGGCCGTGGCGTTGGCGGTGGCCGTGCCTGAGGCGGGAGTCATCGGCCTGCCCGAAACATCCTCCGGCTCCGTCCGCTCGACCGCCCACGAGGCGTTGCAGCCGGAACTGGGGGCAGCCGACGCAGTGCTGATCGGGCCGGGCCTTGATGACCCGGACGAAACGGCCCAGCTACTGCGGAACCTTTCCGGCAAGGGGCGGATACGCGAGGACCAGGCCATCGTCCTCGACGCTTACGCACTGGGGATCCTGAAGCAACTCTTGCCCGATATCCAGCCTTGGGCCGGGCACCTTATTCTGACTCCGAACCCGACCGAATTGGGTCTTCTCCTCGCGCGGGATCCTGAAGACATCCGCAACGACGTCGCCGAAGTCTCCGGCATGTACCATGCGGTGGTCAGCTGCCAGGGCGTCATTGCCCAATCCCGGAACTCGGACCCGCCGGAAACCGGATCCACTACTTGCTGGGAGATCACCACCGGTTCCGGAGGACTTGGCACTTCCGGCAGCGGAGACGTCCTGGCCGGAACCATCGCCGGACTCCGGGCCCGCGGAACAACGGATGCGCAGGCAGCCTGCTGGGGATCGCACCTGCACGCGGCAGCCGGCGACAGACTGGCCAGCCGGAAAGGAAGCCCCGGATACCTCGCCCGTGAACTTGCCGACGAACTACCGCCCCTCATGATGGAACTGAACACGTGATAGAACGGGACCATGGACCAAAACGAAGCACCCTTAGTAAATGCTTTGGCCGAGTATCACCGCTTGGATCGCTACAGTTCCACTCCGCCGGTTCATCGCCAAGGCCGGGGCGCCGATCCGCGGGTGCTGGAGGTTCTGGGAGCGCAGGCTTTCTGTTCAGACGTGTTGGCCTCCGCAGGATTGGATGACCGCTCGTCGTCGGGCGGTTACCTGAAGAAGGCCGAACAGCTCATGGCGGAGGCTGTAGGAGCGGAACAGGCGTTCTTTTCCACCTGCGGCAGCTCCCTTTCCGTCAAGGCGGCAGTCCTCGCCGTCGCAGCCGGAAAAGGGTGACCTTCTCATCAGTCGGGACGCCCACAAGTCGATTGTCGCCGGCCTGATCTTCTCCGGTATCCAGTCGCGTTGGATCCGGCCCCGCTGGGATCCAAAGTTGCATCTGGCGCACCCTCCTTCCCCTGCCGATGTGGAGGAGATGTGGGACCGCTACCCGGAGGCGGCGGGCTGCCTGATTGTTAGCCCGACCCCGTATGGAACATGTGCGGATATTGCTGCCATTGCGAAAATCTGCCACGCCCGCGGCAAGCCCTTGATCGTCGATGAGGCTTGGGGTGCGCATTTGCCTTTCCATGATGACCTGCCCACGTGGGCGATGAATGCCGGCGCGGATATCTACGTCGTCAGCGTGCACGAGATGGGTGCCGGGTTCGAGCAGGGTTCGGTGCACCACCTGCAGGGCGACCGTGTGGACCCGGCGCATCTGTCCGCTTGCGCGGACCTTCTGATGACAACCAGCCCGAACGCGATCCTGTATTCAGCGATCGACGGATGGCGCCGCCAAATGGTCCAGCACGGAAGCGAGCTGCTCGGAAACGCCCTGGCACTTGCCCGCACGCTCCATGCCGACATCGACGCACTCCCTGGAATCCATGTGTTGGAAGACGAATTGCTGGCCGTGGAGTCCTCCCACGACCTTGACAGGATGCAGATCCTTATGGACCTTTCCGGGCCCGGCATCAGCGGATACCAGGCGGCGGACTGGCTCCGGGAAAACTGCCGGATCGATATGGGGCTCAGCGACCACCGGCGGATCATGGCCACGCTTTCAATGGCCGACGACGTCGCGGCGTCAAGGCTGATGGACGCCCTTGGGGCACTCATCGGCGCCGCGCCCACAATTGCTCCTGCAGCGCCTGTGGACCTGCCCGCCCCGCACGAACTCGAACTGGAGACCGTTGTCCTGCCGTGGGACGCGTTTTTCGGGCCGGCCGAGGATATCCCCACCCGCGACGCAATCGGGCGCGTGGCGGCCGAGCAGATCACGCCCTACCCGCCTGGGATTCCCGCGATAGTCCCCGGCGAACGGACGAGGCTCGCCTATACAGGTACTACCGCACAGAAAGGATGCGTACGTACGCTGAGGCTGTTGACGGGGACGGCGACAGAGATCCGGCCAAACCGGACACACCCTCGACTATTGACCAAGGCGCCGGACGTCCCAGACTGCACCGCTACATGGGAACAGACAAGAACCGCGGAGATGAATCCCTCGCCGAGGAACTGCGCAAGGAGAACGGCGACAGGGATGACGGGGCCTGACCCAGGCACAGGCGTAGGGTGGCGGCACCAGGACGCATGCGGCGGCCGACGGCTCACCTCGAAGGCCCTAAGGATGTTCGTCTTCCCTCCCGCTGCCATTGGATGTCGGCGTCGTTCTGATACGGGGACCTACGCTGGGCATGAGGGGCTGGAGCGCAACTTGGGGAACCGGGCGTGATTCAAAAATTCGCGAGGAAATAAGCGACGTAGGAGCGCCGAACGAAATTTCGAGTCACGTGCGGCGCATCGCGCCCTGGTTGCGCGCAGGCGCCGACCAGCGATGATGTGGTGTCAGAACGACAAACAGGAAAGATGCAGGGTCTAGTCTTCCAGGTGCGAGGACAACCACGAGTTGAAGTCGCTCCGGCTGATCCGTAGATGTCGGCCGATCCGATAGGCGCGGGGACCGAGGTGCTTCACCCGCCACTGGTAGAACGTCCGCTCGGGTATGTGCAACTCGGCACAAATGTCCCTCGGGCTCAGCCACTGTTCTTCGGCAGCTTCCAGTGTTTCGCTGCGTTCTGGCGTCGTTGTCATAAGTGTCCCCGTCGTGTCCACGGTTGGTCGCCGGCGGAAGCGCCAGCTGTGTTCCTACTTCATGGAGGCGCGAGAAGGAGACCGCATGACCGGGCGGGTGAAGCTCGTCGCAAGAGAATCCTGTAGCACGCCGCCTGGAAAAGCCGATTCGCCCACCGTTTACCCACCGGAAACAACGAAGCGCAACGGAAAATGTTGAGCCCTCAAAGTACCCATTTGGCCCATTCTGCCCCGGAATCTAGGCACTTTTAGCATCCACCGAATACTGATGAAAAACGCGAAATCACAATCCTAAGGTCCTCGGTTCAAGTCCGAGTAGCCCTACTCGAAAAGTGCCCCTGACCTGCGGAAACGCTGGGAAGGGGCACTCTCGTTTTGGAGTTCTCAGGTAGCCATCCGGTCGGAATCACTCCCGACTCCGACCGAAAGCCTCCAACAGGGACGTGGGTCATCCTTGAATCCAGCCCTTGTGTGACTAGCGACGCTGGTGTATCTATCAGATCGGAGGGCAGTCATGGACATTGGGCGGGTAATCGAGCAATACCACTCGGGACTACACGTATTTGCCGAGGGCGATCCGGAGCCCATCAAGGCAATGTACGCGCGGAGCGAGGACGTGCTTCTAGCGAATCCCTTCGGCGGCTCTTCGCGCGGCTGGGATGCGGTTTCACAGGCGCTGGACTTCGCTTCATCAAACTTCCGCGATGGCAGGCCAGTTCGGTTTGAGGAAGTTTCGCGTTACGTCGGCGCAGATCTTGTCACGCTGTTCGAGCACGAGCACTGGGAGACCAAGGTGGGCGGTCGCGACGAACCGTCGCCCTTCGACTTGCGCGTTACGACCACTTTTCGGTTGGAAGGCGACGGATGGCAAGTGGTCAGTCGCCACGCCGACCCGTTGATGGCACGGCATCCCGACGGACCGATCCGCCCCACGAAGTGAGTTTTGCGATCCACGAAGGCGCAGCCGCGCCGCGCGTGAGGATCTGATCGGACTGTTCCCGCCGATGCTTTGATTCGCGGGCCAGGACGCGACCAACGAATCCGACTTTCGTTGACGAGGCTAAGGGACCTTCGGTTTCCGGGACCGATACGGCTGGACCAACGATGCAGCACCAGGGCGCTAGCTTGGCCCCGGCCATACGGCCGTCGGTGTGCCCCCGCAGCTGAAAAGCCGGGGGCGCACCTTTTGGTGTCTGTGAACGATCAGGAGACCTGGAGGCCGCCGTTGATGTCGTACGTTGCTGCGGTGATGTAGCCCGCGTCCGCACCGAGGAGGAAACTCATCAGTGCGGCTACTTCTTCGCGGGTGCCCACGCGGCCCATCATGATCCCCTGGGACATTTCCGATTTGCGTTCCTCGGTGAGGGTGCCGCCCATGATGTCAGAATGGGCGCAGGTCCGGGGTCAATAGTGGAAATTGGGCAACAGTTTGGTCCTCCAGGCCGGATGGGGTGGCATGCCGCCCTCTGCCGCCCTCTGTTGACTTACCGTTGACTTATCGTTCGCAAGCGCTTGCGAACCAATCTTTGCGGACGTTAGGCTGATCACATGACTGTTTCCGTCCAGGCTGTCGCCGACCGCGCTGGCGTCTCGATTTCCACGGTGTCCCGAGCCCTGCGCGGGGTCCCCGGCATTTCGGAGACAACGCGCAAGCGTGTGCGGGATGCCGCCGTGGAGTTGGGGTATGTCGCGTCGCCGAGTGCGTCCCGCCTCGCGACGGGGCGCACGCGCACCGTCGCCGTCGTCGTCCCTCTTCTCACGAAGTGGTTTTTCGCCGAGGTTATTGCTGCCGCCGGGCGGGTGCTGAGCCGCGAAGGCTATGACGTCCTGTTGACTGAGCTGTCCACCGTCGAGCTGCGGGCCGGCTTCTTCGCGAGCCCGCGCCTGCACGGGCGCTCCGATGGTGCGCTCGTCGTAGCCCTTCAACTCGGGTCGGAGGAGCTCGCGTCGCTCAAGGCGCAGGGGCAGGTCCTCGCGCTTGTCGGTTCGGAGAGTGCGGGCGCGTCCTCCGTCCAGGTGGAGGACCGGATCGGCGGACGCGCCGCGGCGCGTCATCTGATCAATCTCGGTCATGAGCGCATCGCCTTCGTCGGCCTGCGTGCCGGTCCAGGTTCGACCCTCGGCGGCGTGCCGCCGGCCGAGCGGCTCCTCGGCTACCGAGAGGCACTGGCCGAGGCGGGCCTTCCCTCGGATCGGGGCCTTGAGCACGTCGTGGAGAACACGGTCGACGCCGGTGCGGCCGCCATGGCCGCACTGCTCACCGCTGAGGAACCGCCGACGGCGCTTGTCGCGGCGTCGGACGAGATCGCCTTCGGGGCAATGGCCACGCTCCGCGGGGCCGGGCTCAGCGTCCCGGACGATTTCTCCATCGTCGGCTACGACAACCACGAGCTCGCGGGCGTCGTGGGTCTCACGACGATGGACCACGGCGTCGCCGAGCAAGGTCGCCTCGCAGCCGAAGCGCTGGTTGCGGCCCTGGCGGGGGCCCCGGCCGCCGTCGGGCGCATCGAGCCCCGTCTCGTGGTGCGCGGCTCGACCGCACCGCCCCGCCGCCTCCGGGCGGGCTCCCGCTGACCTTTCACAATCCACCCAAACGAACAAGGAATCCCATGGAATACCGCAAGCTCGGAAACTCCGGCATGTACGTCAGCGAGATCGCGTACGGCAACTGGACCACGCATGGCGAACAGATCGACCAGGAAGCGGCCACGGCCTGCGTCCGGACGGCCCTGGACCTCGGGATCACGACCTTCGACACCGCCGACGCTTACGCGGGCACGCGCGCCGAGACCGCCCTCGGCGAGGCCCTCGACGGTGTCCGGCGTGAAGGCCTGGAGATCTTCACCAAGGTCTACTTCCCGATCGGCCAGCCCGGCAAGAACGATCGGGGCCTGTCCCGCAAGCACATCATGGAGTCCATCAACGGCTCCCTGCGCCGCCTCCGGACCGACTACGTGGACCTGTACCAGGCCCACCGCTACGACTACGAAACCCCGCTCGAAGAGACCATGCAGGCGTTCGCTGACATCGTGCGTGCCGGCAAGGCCCACTACATCGGCGTCTCCGAATGGACTCCGGAGGAGATCCGCAGGGGCGCCGCCCTCGCCAAGGAGCTCGGTATCCACCTCGTCTCGAACCAGCCCCAGTACAACATGCTCTGGCGCGTCATCGAGCCGGAAGTCGTTCCGCTAAGCGAAGAACTCGGCCTGAGCCAGATCGTCTGGTCCCCGCTCGCCCAGGGCGTCCTGACCGGCAAGTACGCCCCGGGCGCCGCGGCTCCCACGGCGTCGCGCTTCACCTCCGACGGCGGCGCGTTCAAGACCGAGCACCGCTACATGCAGCAACCTGTGCTCGAAGCTGTCCAGGCCTTGCGCCCGCTCGCGAACCAGGCTGGCCTGTCAATGGCCGCGTTCGCTGTGGCCTGGGTCCTGCAGAACACGAACGTCTCCGCCGCCATCGTCGGAGCCTCCCGTCCCGAGCAGCTCAAGGACAACGCGACCGCCGCCGGCGTCGTCCTGGACCCCGGGCTTCTCGCCAAGGCCGATGAGGTCCTCGGCGACCTCGTCGAGCGCGACCCGGCCAAGGTCGAGTCCTTCCTCGAACGCCCCTGAATCAACGCCCCGCATCGACTTCTTCAAGGAATCCCCAGTGGTCTTCATCGTCGTCAAATTCAAGACCAAGCCCGAATTCACCGCGCAATGGCCGGAGATCGTGGCCGACTTCACCGCCGCGACACGTGCCGAGGAGGGCAACCTCTGGTTCGAGTGGTCTCGCTCCCTCGATGACCCCTCCACGTACGTGCTGGTCGAAGCCTTCCAGGACGGCGCCGCCGAAGCGCACGTCAACGCCCCGCACTTCGCCGCCGGCCTGACGGCCATGCAGCCCGCCCTCGCCGAGACCCCGAAGATCATCAGCCGCCAGCTCGACGGCGCCGGCTGGGACAGCATGGGCGAACTCCGGGTCGACACGGTCGGCGCAGGGCTGTGAACCGGCGCGCTATCGGCGCCGTTCCGGTCAGCGCCATCGGTCTGGGCGCCATGCCTATGTCGATCGAGGGCCGTCCGGAAAATATCCTCTCCGTCATTCCCGCCGGTCCTGCGGCCGGGACCACGGCGTCACCGGCCGGGCCTGCAGGAGGCCGTCGACGGTCAGGTCCACCCTTTCATTGAAGAAGCTCAGCAGTCCGTGGATCTGCGCGGCGTCGCGGAAACGCGTGTCGTAGCTCCAGGCCACATTCCTGCCGTCCTCGCTGCCGGGGTAGCTCCAGTAACGGGCTTCGCCCTTGTAGGGGCACACGGTCCTCTTGGGGCTCTCCTCCATGAGGTCGAGCCGCACGTCCCCGGGCGGGATGTAGTAGCGGACAGGAAGCAGTGTCTCGTACAGGAGTTGCGCACCGTTCGTTTTGGCGAGCGTGACGCCGTCGAGGGAGACCTCCACGGTCAGGGAGGAGGCCCGGATGTCCACGCGGTGGAAGGGGTCGCGGGGGTGGCCGATGATCTCCTCGTCGTCTTCGCGCCATTGAAAGGAGGCGAAATCCAACACGACATACCCGGCAAGGTCGGGGTCGTCCGGACGGAACGCTGCCCCTGGCGCCGTCGTCGTCCCTGTCACGACGTCGAGCTGTTCGCCGGGGGTGGTGTGCCGGCCGAACCCGGTGCGCGGATCCAGCGACGTGGGTGAGCCTGCCGACAGCCTGACGCCGAGCTCCGGGACATCGGCCGCAGGGCCGCCGGCTCTGAGCTCTGCCAGCAGTTCGGCCTGCGGCACCGCATAAATCGGGGTAATGCGCTTCGGCTCCCAGACCAGCCACGCGTGCAGGGTGTCGACGACAGTGTTCCCGCCCAGGGTCGCGCGGATTCGCTTGGTGGTGGGTTCGTAGCGCAGCTCCGGGAAGGTCCCGAGGATCACTCCGGATAGTTTGGTGGCCATGCTTCAAGCGTGGGCGCAGGGCCATGCGGGGTCAATGTCCTCGTGAGCCGATGGTAGAGGGTTCACTGCCAGCCAGTTCACGCCGCCGTCAAGCTAAGCCGGGACGCCGAAAATCAGGGGCCGACGTCGTACATTTCGTAGTCGTCGGTGGTGATGGTGCCATTGGCCTGGATGTTCAGGCCCCAACTGATCCCCGAGGCGCCGGCCGGCAGGGGAGGCGTGGTCCAGGTGATTTGGGTCCAGTTCGCCGCGGCCAGGACCAACGGGCTCGCGGTCCAGTACTTCCAATACCCGTTACCGACGCGGTAATAGAGTTCAAACTGGGTTGGCGCGGTGGATTTGAACCAGGCCTTCAGCTGATATCGATGTCCGGGTGTCCCGGTCGGCGAGCAACCGCCCAGGTCCAGGGCGGGAAGAAGTTTCGCGTCCCCTGACGAACGCCCGGTCAGCGTGAGTTGTTCCGCGTAGGCGCCGGTGTGGCCGGGCGAGACGACGGCGAAGGCGGGGGTGTTGGTCCCGTACCCGCCTGCGGCCCAGCACAGCGGAATCGTGTTGACCAGGGTCTCCAAGCCAGGGTTTTGAATCATGTTCGTCCCCGGAGGGGGTGGCGGAGGTACGGCAGGGCCCTGAACAGCGGGCTGCTGGGTCCCGCCGATGACCTGGTCCACCGTCCTAACGGCGACGGTACCGGCGGTCTTTTGCTGTGCCAGCCAGGTGGCGAACTGGTTGAACAAGGCCGGGGTGATCGTCAGCGTGGGGTCCGTGCCGACGGCGATGTGGTGGAAGGTCAGTTGGACCCATCCGCCGCCGGTCGTTTGGGCGTGTGTCACCTGGTTCTCCAGATTCTGCAGGGTCCAGGTGCTGTCCACCTCATCCGGTGCCGCAGTGACGTAGGGATTCGCCGGCGGGATGGTGTCTGCCGCGGGAAGCGTCGCCGAGGCCGGGTCCTTGCTGGAAGTGTCGCCCAGGCCGCGGGCGCTGTAAAACGAGTGGTCAACACTCGTTCTTTTTGCCGCTCCCTTAGGTATCGGGCCTGATGTAGCTAATTAGCTCTGTGGCTCGTTTTCCACGAACGTTCCGGGCGGCATCCAGGCGCCGAACACGGGGCCTGGATCCGGCCGCTTTGCGTGCCGCCCGTCGTCGGAGACTCTTTGCTTGAGTCGTTGCAGGACCCATGGGAAAAGGTGCTCGCGTGCCCAGATAATGTCATCGGTCCGTGCTTCACGCCACGTGCGCCCGGGTAGGTCTTTCGGTGTCATCGGTTCCAAAGTGTGGGGGACGTTGAGGGTATCGAGCACCATGATGGCGATGGTGTGCTGGCCCAGGGGAGAAAAGTGCAGCCGGTCCGGATCCCACATTCGAGGGTGGGTGAGTTGACGCAGGGCCCAAAGATCAGCGATGACCGCGTCGTGGCGCGCGGCGATGGTGCGCAGGTTCTCGTTGAAGATGGCTACCTTGGCGCGGGTGTGTCCCAGCACGGGCGTATCGCCCCAGTCCGGTCCGGCGAACAGCACAACCGTTGCACCGGTAGAGGCGAGGAGTTGCACGCCGGCGTCCATCCGGGCGGCGAGTTTGTCGGGATCGCTTCTGCGGAAGATCAGGTCATTGCCCCCGGCATTGAGAGTGATCAGATCCGGTTGCAGGGCCAGGGCGGGGACGATCTGCTCATCCAGGATCTGATGGAGCAGCCGTCCTCGGACTGCCAGATTCGCGTAAGCGAAGTCGTCGTGGCCGGCACTCAGTTCTTCCGCGACCCGGTCCGCCCAGCCTCGCAAGCCCCCCGGGCTGCGAGGCTCCGGATCTCCTACCCCTTCGGTGAACGAATCACCCAGGGCCACGTAACGGCTCCACGGGTGCAGGCGGGCCCCGGAACCAACGGAGCCTCCCTGCGCCGGACTTTCGGCGCTGGGAGCGTTCATCCCTCCATACTGCTCCTACGGGGCCTAACGCGCCACGGCTATGCAAGACGCACACCGTCAAGAGGGGTGCACCCGTTGCTTGTGGCGGGACCGTCATTGCTGTAAGTTACTCACCAGTAACTTACGTGAAGGAGTGCCATGTCCAAGGCAGCAATCGACCTAGAGAATCTCCCGTACGCCGACGGTGACTTCTATGGCTTTGAGCAATTGCTCACGGGCAAGGAGCAGGACCGGCTGGCGGAGATCCGCACCTTCCTTTCCCGTGAGGTCAAGCCGATTGCCGTCGATTGCTGGAACCGCGGGGAATTCCCCATGGCCCTGATTCCCAAGCTTGCTGAGATTGACCTGGTCAGTCCGGTGAGGCGGGAAGGCTATTCCAACGTATTCGCCGGCCTTGTCCATGCAGAGGCAACCCGCGCCGATGCTTCAATTGCCACGTTCATGGGCGTCCACGACGGCTTGTTCACCGGTTCCATCGAGGCGTTGGCATCTCAGGAGCAACAGGACGCCTGGCTGCCGGACATATACTCCCTCAAGAAAATCGGAGCCTTTGGGCTGACCGAGCCATTGGGTGGCTCGGACGTCGCAGGCGGCACGCGGACCACCGCGCGCCGCGACGGCGACAACTGGATCCTCAACGGGGCCAAGCGCTGGATCGGCAACGCCACCTTCTCGGACTGGGTTGTGATCTTCGCCCGCGACCTCGACGACAATCAGGTCAAGGGCTTCCTGGTGGATACGAGCCTCCCTGGATTCAAGGCCAGCAAGATCGAGAACAAGATCTCGCTGCGGACCGTCCAGAATGCTGACATCACCCTCGAAAACGTGGTGGTCCCGGACTTCTTCAAGCTGGCCAATGCCAACAGTTTCAGGGACACCAACAAAGTCCTCAAAGTCACACGGCTTTCGGTCGCGTGGCAGGCTGTGGGCCAGCAGCTTGCCGCGTTCGACGTTGCCCGCCGCTACGCGGTTGAACGGATGCAGTTCGGGAGACCCTTGGCATCGTTCCAATTGGTGCAGCAACAACTCGTTCAGATTCTGGGCAACACAGTCAGCTCCATGGGCATGATGGTCCGCCTCGCCCAGCTTGAGGATGCCGGGGTAGCCAAGGATGAGCAATCCGCGCTGGCGAAAGCGTTCACCACGGCCCGCATGCGCGAAAGTGTTGCCCTGGGCCGCGGCATCCTGGGCGGAAACGGCATTGTCACGGACTACGAGATGGCCAAGATCTTCGCCGACGCCGAGGCGATCTACTCCTACGAGGGAACCCACGAAATCAATACTCTTGTGACGGGGAGGGCGATCACGGGGATTTCCGCGATCGTCTAGCGGCACATCGTCCAGCGACAGCACATCATCCAGGGGCAGCAACACAGACGGCCGGAGATCCGTGACGAAGGCGAGCGGGTTGACGTAGTCCTCCCCCTTCCGCACTCCCCAGTGAAGGCACGGTGATCCCGGGCAGTGGCCGGTTTTCACTACTCCGATGGCTTGGCCCTTGCTCACGGGTGCGCCCTCTGCGAGTTCGCTGTCCACTGGTTCAAAGCTGCTCCGCAATCCGTCCCCGTGGTCGATGGTGATCACCGGACGATCCACCACGACGCCCACGAAGCGCACGGTGCCGTCGGCGGGGGCGGCGACCGAGACGCCGTCGTCGACTGCTTGCAGATCCACTCCGCGGTGCCCGCTCAGCCACGGCTTGTCCGGAGGGTCGAAGCCACGCAGGACGGCAGGCTTGGGGGAAAGAGGCCACGCCCAGTCCGGACGGACGCCGGGCGAGGCGGTTGGGTCCGGCGACGGCGACGCCACGGCGGGCGCCGCGCCGAGGGCAACGAGCAAGAGAACGTAGGCTGGAAGATGTGCAGGTCTCATGGAGCCAGCCTTCGTTGGCCCAGCAGGGCCCGAAAGCCGCAAGTTCGGCTATGTGGAAAACGGTGGGGGAAATCTGCCGAAGGAAAGAGGCCGAACCCGTGGCTTTTGCGGTCAAGAGGCCGAAGGTGCTGTAGTACACTTGGTGGAGCAGTTTGCTGTGCCCTCAAGCTTGTTTAGAAGCGCTTCTCATTCAGTTGCGCGGGGGTCCCAGGCTGACTACGCGTATCCAACCCTCCAATTGCGAATCCTCGCGGATTCAATGCTGCGGAGGATTGTGCCTCTTGCGGTCCGGCGAGTCATTGGCCGGATGAGAAGTGCAATGGATGCCAGGAGCCAAGGCCCGTTCGGGTCCGGCTAATTAACCGTCAACTATTGGCAGGGTAAGAGCGGCCCGTGTGGCTCTCTCATGAATGACCTGCCGGAAGGAGCGTCGGCATGCCCGTCGTAACTATGCGCCAGCTGCTTGACAGCGGCGTCCACTTTGGACACCAGACCCGTCGTTGGAACCCGAAGATGAAGCGATTTATCTTCACGGAGCGCAACGGCATCTACATCATTGACCTTCAGCAGTCGCTGTCCTACATCGACCGCGCTTTCGAGTTCGTCAAGGCTACTGTCGCCCACGGCGGCACCGTCCTGTTCGTCGGCACCAAGAAGCAGGCCCAGGAAGCAATTGCTGAGCAGGCTACCCGTGTTGGCCAGCCGTACGTCAACCAGCGTTGGTTGGGCGGTATGCTCACCAACTTCCAGACCGTTGCCAAGCGTATCCAGCGCATGAAGGAACTCGAAGAGATCAACTTCGAGGACGTCGCAGGCTCGGGTTACACCAAGAAGGAGCTCCTGCTCCTCAAGCGTGAACTCACCAAGCTGGAAACCAACCTCGGTGGTATCCGCAACCTGACCAAGGCTCCTTCTGTTCTGTGGGTTGTTGACACGAAGAAGGAACACCTGGCTGTTGACGAAGCCAAGAAGTTGAACATCCCGGTTGTTGCCATCCTGGACACCAACTGCGACCCCGACGAAGTCGACTTCCCGATCCCGGGCAACGACGACGCCATCCGCTCCGTAAACCTGCTGACCCGCGTGGTTGCCGACGCCGTTGCTGAGGGCCTCATCGCCCGTAACCAGCGCGCAACCGGTGCTGCAGAGGCCCCCGAAGAGCCGCTGGCTGAGTGGGAGCGCGAGCTCCTCGAAGGCAGCAAGGCCGAAGCTGCTGAAGCACCGGCCGCCGAAGCTCCGGCTGCGGAAGCTGCCGAAGCACCGGCCGCCGAGGCTACCGAAGCTGCTGCCGGCGAAGCCGAAGCAGACAAGTAAATCCGGACCTTTCCCGCGCCGATTTCGGTGCGGGGAGCTACTGACAGGATGGCGGCCCACCAGGTGGGCTGCCGTCCTGTCAGTCCGTAAACACATAAATTTCTAGACAGAGGGGTTCACATGGCGAACTACACTGCTGCTGACATCAAGGCCCTGCGCGAGCGCACCGGCGCCGGCATGATGGACGTCAAGAAGGCTCTTGACGAGGCCAACGGCGACGCCGAGAAGGCCATCGAAATCATCCGCATCAAGGGCCTCAAGGGCGCTACGAAGCGTGAAGGCCGCTCCACCGCCGAAGGCCTGGTTGCAGCCAAAGTCACCGACGGCGTGGGCGTAATGATCGAGGTCAACTGCGAAACCGACTTCGTCGCCAAGGCTGACAAGTTCATCCAGCTGGCCGACAAGGTCCTGGCCGTCGCCGTCGAGTCCGGCGCTGCCGACCTCGAGACCCTGCTGGCCATCGACGTCGACGGCAAGCCCCTTTCCGAGGTTGTCGTCGAAGAGGGTGCCGTTCTCGGTGAGAAGGTTGTTGTCCGCCGCATCGCCCGCATTGAAGGCGGCACGGTTGACGCTTACCTGCACAAGACCTCCAAGGACCTCCCGGCCCAGGTCGGCGTCCTGTTCGCCGTTGAGGGCGAGGGCGACGCCGCTGCTACCGCAGCCCACGATGTTGCTGTCCACGTTGCAGCCATGGCCCCGAACTACCTCAGCCGCGAAGACGTCCCGGCCGAGCTGGTCGAGTCCGAGCGCCGCATCGCCGAAGAGACCGCCAAGGCCGAAGGCAAGCCGGAAGCCGCTCTCACCAAGATCGTCGAAGGCCGCGTGACGGGCTTCTACAAGGGCGAAGTTCTCTTGGACCAGGCATTCGCCAAGGACTCCAAGAAGACCGTTGCGCAGGTCCTCGAAGAGGCCGGCGTCAAGGCAACTGCCGTTGCCCGTTTCCGCGTCGGAAACTAGTTAGACATACAAAAGGGGTGGTCACTTCGGTGGCCGCCCCTTTTGCATGCAACGGCAGGCCCGCACCGAGTGCATCCAGAGCCGGCAGCTTTCTGCCCGGCCCCCAGCAAGATAATCTAGCCAGAGTCCACAAACGGGAAGGCACCATGGAAACCGAGAACACTGCAATCCATCCGGAGAAGACCCGTCGTCGTGTACTGCTGAAGCTGTCCGGCGAGGTCATCGGCGGCGGAAAGCTTGGTGTTGACCCGGAAACCGTCCGCGCCATCGCCAAGCAAATCGCCGCCGCCGTGTCCGAGGTCGAGGTGGCAATCGTCGTCGGCGGCGGTAACTTCTTCCGCGGCGCCGAACTGTCCCAAAGCGGCATGGATCGCTCCCGCGCCGACTACATGGGCATGCTCGGCACAGTGATGAACTGCCTGGCCCTGCAGGACTTCCTGGAGCAAGCGGGCGTCGAGACCCGCGTCCAGAGCGCCATCACCATGGGCCAGGTGGCCGAGGCCTACATTCCGCGCCGTGCCATCCGCCACATGGAGAAGGGCCGCGTCGTCATCTTCGGGGCAGGCGCAGGCCTTCCGTACTTCTCCACCGACACCGTGGCCGCCCAGCGTGCACTCGAAGTGCATGCCGACGTCGTCCTCATGGCAAAGAGCGGTGTGGACGGCGTGTACACCGCGGATCCCAAGAAGGATCCCACGGCAGAGAAGCTCGAAAAGCTCAGCTACGACGAGGCCCTGCGCCGCGACATCCGCGTCATGGACCAGACCGCCATGACCATGTGCAAGGACAACAATTTGTCCATGGTTGTCTTCGGCATGGAAGGCGAAGGGAACGTCACCCGGGCCATCCTCGGCGAAAAGCTGGGCACCCTGGTCACCCCCTAGCAAGGGCTAGGATATTTCTAGGACTCTTCCGCCCGCAGGGGCGGAAATTTATTGTGCATTGCGGCCCGTGGACCGGGGCGCGACTATTTCTGAGGAGAAACCGTGATCGAAGAAACCTTGCTCGAAGCCGGGGAAAAGATGGACAAGGCGGTCGAGGTAGCCAAGGAGGATTTCGCGTCGATCCGTACCGGTCGCGCGAACCCCGGACTCTACAACAAGGTGATCGTGGAATACTACGGCACCCCCACACCGCTGCAGCAGCTGGCTTCCTTCGCTATCCCGGACGCCAGGACCATCCTGATCACGCCCTTTGACAAGACCTCAATGCGCGATATCGAAAGGGCCCTGAGCGACTCCGAGGTCGGCGCCAATCCGTCCAACGACGGCAACGTCATCCGGATCACTATCCCGGAGCTCACCCAGGAACGCCGCAAGGAATACGTCAAGATCGTCAAAGGCAAGGGTGAGGACGCAAAGGTTTCCATCCGAAGCATCCGGCGCAAGGCCAAGGACGCCCTGGACAAGCTCGTCAAGGACGGCGAAGCCGGCGAAGACGAGGGTGCCCGCGGTGAAAAGGAACTCGACGCTATCACCAAGGCACACGTCGACGGTATCGACGAGCTCCTCAAGCGCAAGGAAGCCGAGCTGCTCGAGGTCTGATGAGCGAGGCTGAGCCGGCGCCCGCGCAGGGGATTCCCACACGCGCCAGACGCCAACGAGGCAACCCGACGCCCAAGGCGGGCCGGAATCTTCCGGCCGCCATCGGCGTCGGACTCGCCATGCTCTTCGCCGTCCTCGGCGGGCTGCTGTTCCTGCCGTTGGGGTTCGTTCTCCTGACCACTGCGTTTGCGGTCCTCGGCGTGTGGGAAATTTTCCGTGCGCTCGAAGGCCAGGGCACCAGGATGCCGATCTTCCCCGTGTTGACAGGTACCGTGGCGATGCCGCTTGCGGCTTACTTCGGTGGCACCGAAAGCCTGCTCTTCGCGATGGTGCTGAGCAGCACGGCGGTCCTGCTCTGGCGTTCCCTCGAAAGCGCCGCGGGAGCTCCACGCAGCGTCTTCTCCGGAATCTTCACGCTTGCCTGGGTGCCTTTCCTGATCAGCTTTGCCATCGTGCCCCTCCATGCAGGCGGGGGAGCGACGACGGCGGGTCCCTGGCCCGGCGGGCAGGTTCCCGCGGGTGCCTGGCAGATTGCCGTGATGCTGCTGCTGGTAGTGTCCAACGACACTTTCGGGTACCTCGTAGGGGCACTCTTCGGGAAGCACCCGATGGCCCCGAAGATCAGCCCCAAAAAGACCTGGGAAGGGTTCGCGGGCTCAGTGGCAGGTGCCATGGTCATCGGGATCCTCGCCAGCGTTTTCGTCCTGGGCAGGCCCTGGTGGGTCGGGGTGGTGCTTGCTGTGGGCATGGTGGCCGCCGCTACTGCCGGCGACCTCGCGGAATCCATGGTCAAACGGGAACTTGGCGTCAAAGACATGAGCAGTATCCTGCCCGGACACGGCGGGGTCATGGACCGCCTCGACTCGATCGTCTTCGCGGCCCCGGCAGCATATATTCTTTTCGCGCTGTTGAGCGGCGCCTGATAACCACCCAGAAGGAAAGCAGTGGCAGTGGACATTCGTCGCCAGATCCCCGCAGCATTTGAGCGCGTGGCGCACAGCAAGTATGGCTACAACGCAAAGCAAGTTGACCAGTTTTTCCAGCGCGCCCGGTTGTCGTTCGAAAACCGGGCCGAGGCGTCGGAGAAAATCGTCAGCAGCGATGTCCGGGCGGTTTCGTTTGATCCTGTCAAGGGCGGCTACGACGCTACCGCTGTGGACGCCGCGTTGGACCGCCTCGAAGATGCCTTCGCCCGGCGTGAACGCGACGAGCTGATAGCGGCCGAAGGCGAGGAAGCCTGGTTGCTGAAGATCGGCAAACTCTCAGGAGTGTTGCGGGGCCGCTTGCACCGGCCTGATGGCGAGCGTTTCCGCCGGCCGGACAAGAAGCGTGCGCGCAGCTACAACATCGCCGAGGTCGATGCCTTGTGCGTCTCCCTGATCGGTTACCTCGAAAACGACAAACCGCTGAGCGTCGACAACGTCCGCCGAGCCGCTTTCTCCGAGGCCCGCGGGCGCGACGGCTACGAAGAGGCGCAGGTTGATGCCTTCCTCGACCGGGTTGTCGAGCTCATGGCGGCGATCGACTAGCGGATCTGGCGCTCCGTGGCCACCGGCCGTTCCGGGACGTGGAGCCTGGTCATCAGCCGGGTGACAGTCCCGGGGACCCGGTGTTTCGTGGCCCGTGAGACGAGCACCATCACGGCAAACGCGGCAGGCACCGTCCACGCCGCGGGCTGGGCGATCCATCCGGGCGCAGCGGAACCGATGACCGTACTCGATACCAGCGCACCCCCGCAGAGGACGGCTCCCGTCAGCATGCCGGCAATCGCGCCTGCGTCGCTCAGGCCGCGCCACCAAATGCCGAGCAGCAGGACAGGACAAATGGTGGACGCCGTGAAGGCGAACACCAGCCCTACGCTGCCGGCCAAGGCCATTGAATCCGTCGTGAATGCAAAGGCCAAGGGGACGAGGGCGGCCAGGAGGGCGGCCACCCGGAATCCGCGCACGCTCCCGCCAAGAAGGTCCTGGCTGATGACGCCGGCCAGCGAAACCACCAATCCCGACGTCGTCGAGAGGAATGCGGCAAACGCGCCGGCAACCACCAATGCCGACAGGAGATCGCCCGGCACTCCACCCAGCAGCTTTCCAGGCAGCAGCAGGACCAAGGCGTCGGGCCGTCCGCTGCGTGCAAGCTCAGGAGCGAAGACCCGACCAAGCAGGCCGGACGCCGTCGGGAACAGATAGAAGACCGACAACAGGCCCAATACGATGAGGGTGGTCCGCCGCGCCGATTGGCCGTCCGGGTTGGTGTAGAAGCGGACGAGGACGTGGGGGAGTCCCAGCGTTCCGAAAAGCAGCGCCACCAGGAGCGAAACAGTTTGGTAGAGCCCGGCCGCGGGAAGGCCCGTGGGATTGCTCGACGCCTCCGCCAGGATCGGTGAGCCGCCGCCCGACTGGTTCAGCAGCAGGTACACCACAGGAACGGCCAACGCCGTGAGCTTGAGCCAATATTGGAAAGCCTGTACGAAGGTGATGGAACGCATGCCACCGGCCACTACCGTGACGCAGACCACCGCGACGACGGCGATGGAGCCCACCCAGGAAGGCAATCCCGTGCTGATCCGGATGGTGAGCCCGGCGCCCTGAAGCTGCGGCACGATGTAGAGCCATCCGACAGCAACAACCACAAGGCTCGTGACGCGGCGGACGGCTTTCGACTGGAGCCTGGCCTCCGTGAAATCAGGAATCGTGTAGGCACCCGATCGGCGCAAGGGGGCAGCCACGAACAGCAAGAGCATCAGGTAGCCGGCCGTGTAGCCCACGGGGAACCACAGAGCATCCGTCCCCGTCAACAGGATCAGCCCCGCGACGCCCAGGAAACTCGCTGCCGACAAGTACTCGCCGCCGATCGCCGAGGCATTCCACCACGGCCGGACAGTGCGGGATGCCACGTAGAAGTCGCTCGTGGTGCGCGAAATGCGCAGGCCGTAGAAGCCGATCCCCGCAGTCGCAAGCGCCACGCCCAGAAAAGCCGCGAGCCCGACGGCGGGATTCACTTCTCCTCCACAAGATCGCGGTAGCGGGCTTCGTTCCGTGCCGCGGAGCGGTTGTAGAGCCATGCGCTCAGGCCGATCACCGGATAGAGCGCTACTCCAAGGATGATCCAATTTACCGGGACGCCCAGAATCCGCATCTGCGCGAGCTGGGGGACCAGCGCCACCATGGCACCGTAGGCGGCCAGCACCAGCAGGAATCCGGAAGCCACAACTACGGCAAGGCGCAACTGCGAACGGATGAGTGACCGGACGAAGACCTGCCCGACGTCGGAGTCTTCGGCGGCCTCGCGCGAATTGTACGGACGCTTGGGGGCTACCCTGGCAACTGATTGCGGGGCCGTAACCCTCACCCGCGTCATCCTTGGGGCCGGATCCGGGTGGCCTCGAGCTTGTCCCGCACGGCCGGAAGATGCCTGCGGCTGATCGGCAGTTCGGCTCCGGCCACCGTGACGCTGGGGCGTGCGGCGGCAAGTTTCATGTGCCCCACGTGGTTCAGCGACATCAGGTATGAGCGGTGGATGCGGATGAATCCGGCTTCCGCCCACTGCTGTTCGAGGTCGCTCAGGGGTACCCGGATCAGGTAGCTTGCCTCCGCGGTGTGCAGCCGGGCGTAGTCGCCCTGGGCCTGGACATAGCTGACGTCGTCCCTCCGGATCATCCGGGTTGTTCCGCCTTGGTCAACCGTGATCATCTCCGGTACCTTGCTGCCGTCCTTGATGAGCTCGCTGATGCGGCTGACGGACCTCGCCAGGCGTTCGGCACGCACCGGCTTGAGCAGGTAGTCGACGGCAGCCAGTTCGAATGCCTCCAGGGCGCAGTCTTCGTCGGCGGTCACGAAGACGACGGCGGGAGGGCGGGGGCTGCGCGAGATGGCGCGGGCGATGTCCAAACCGGAAAGCGCGGGCATGTGGATGTCCAGGAAGACCGCGTCCACGGATTCCGTTTCGAGGGCGCTGAGGGCTTCGGCGCCCGAGATTGCGCGGTGGATTGCGCCGATACGCTCGTCCCGGCCCAGCAGGAAGGCGAGCTCTTCAACCGCCGGGAGCTCGTCGTCGGCGACGAGTACGTTGATCATGGTTATAGATTAGCCTCAGGCATCATGGCTCGGCTGGGACTTTGGCACGCGGATGGTGATCAAGGTGCCCTCGCCCGGTGCGGTTTCGATGACGAGGCCGTGTTCGTCCCCGTAGACCTGCCGAAGGCGGGCATCGACGTTTCGCAGTCCAACATGGTCGCCGTCGGCGTGTCCCGCCAGGACCGAGCGCAGGTGTTCCGGATCAATGCCCACGCCGTCGTCCTCGATGGTGACCTCCGCGAAAGCGCCGGAGTCGTTGGCGCAGATGGTGATGTGCCCGGGTCCTTCCTTCGCTTCAAGCCCATGGCGCACGGCGTTTTCCACGAGCGGTTGCAGGCTCAGGAAGGGAATCACCGTGCTCAGGACTTCGGGCGCGATCCTGAGGCTCACTTGTACCCGGTCTCCGAAGCGTGCCTTCTCCAACAGCAAGTAGCGGTCGATGCTCCGGAGTTCTTCCGCCAAGGTGGTGAAATCCCCGTGGCGGCGGAAGGAGTACCGAGTGAAATCCGCGAACTCGACCACCAACTCGCGTGCCCTGGCGGGATCGGTGTTGATGAACGACGCAATGGCGTTGAGCGAGTTGTAGATGAAGTGGGGGCTGATTTGTGCGCGCAGGGCCCGGACTTCGGCCTCCATGAGCAAGGTGCGGGAAGCGTCGAGTTCCGCTAACTCCACTTGCACCGCCACCCAGTCGGCCAGCTCGCTTGTCGCCCGGACCAACCCCGCACCGGTTTGCGGCGCGAAGGCGGCGACCGCCCCCACCACGCGGTTTCCGGCCCTGATCGGCGCCACGACGGCGTTCAGCTCGTGCGACGCCGGGACAACCACGGTCCGTCCGTCGGAGAGAACCCCGGAGGCGAGCTCCATCAGGGAGGCTTTGAGTTCTTCCGCCGCGCCATCCCACGCCAGGACTGACTCGGTGTCGGTGATCGCCAGGGCGTCGCAGCCAAGCAGGGAACGCAATTGCTTGCTTGCCTTGGCAGCTCCCGCCGCGTGGAGCCCGGTGCGCAGGTGCTGTCCAGCGCGCGACGCCGCGTGCAGGGTTTGGTAGGTGGCCCTCTCGGCGTCTGTTCCCAGCTCGCGGAAGGAACGGATCACCTTGAGGCCGACCCCGACGACGATCGCCACGGCGAGCACGATGACCGCAATGGCGGCGGCGGTGACGAGCGGGGAATCCGGCATGGAGCAAGACTAGCGAACCCGCCGTTCGGCGCAGCAACGTGTCCGCTGGGCGACGCCTATGCCGGGAAATCTGGAAGTGGGGCCGTTGCCCGGCGGATAGTGATTCCAGTCACATCGGCCAGGAGTGTGTGGTCGATGTAGACGTCCACAACCAGGAGGAAGCCATGGGTAACGAGGCCCAGACACCGGACGCAGCGGCGTCCGTTGATTTCCAGGAAGTCCAGCAAACGGGGCAGTTTCAGGAGCTTCGCAAGCGCCACCGCAGTTTTGTCTTTCCAATGGCCATCGCATTCCTGCTTTGGTACTTCGCCTACGTTCTGCTGGCTGACTACGCGGTGGGCTTCATGTCCACCAAGCTGTGGGGCAACATCAACGTCGGCCTGGTCTTGGGCCTGCTGCAGTTCGTCTCAACTTTCGGAATTACGGGCTGGTACGTTCACTACTCCAACCGGAAGCTGGACCCGATAGCCACGGAAATCCGGAATGAGATCGAGGGCCATGAGTTCGACAAGGGCAGCACCGTGAGGGGGGCGGCGAAATGAGTGCCATGGTCCCGATGGTCAACGTTGCCGCGCTGAAGGACACCACGCTGTTGAACATGGGCATCTTCGCCCTGTTCGTCCTGGTCACCATGGTGATCGTCTTCCGGGCCAGCCGGAACAACAAAACGGCTGCCGACTACTATGCCGCCGGGCGCTCGTTCACCGGTTCGCAGAACGGCACCGCCATCGCCGGCGACTACCTCTCCGCGGCCTCCTTCCTCGGGATCACCGGGGCGATCGCCGTCAACGGCTACGACGGCTTCCTATATTCGATCGGATTCCTCGTCGCATGGCTTGTCGCGTTGCTGCTTGTCGCCGAACTCATGCGCAACACGGGTAAGTTCACCATGGCCGATGTGCTTTCCTTCCGGCTGCGCCAGCGCCCGGTGCGGATCGCCGCGGCCCTCACGACTTTGGTCGTCTGCTTTTTCTACCTGCTGGCGCAGATGGCCGGCGCCGGAAGCCTCATTTCCTTGCTCTTGGGCATCGGCGACTGGGGCGGACAAGCCCTGGTGATCGTCGTCGTCGGCGCCCTCATGATCATGTACGTGCTGATCGGCGGAATGAAGGGCACCACCTGGGTCCAGATCATCAAGGCCGTGCTGCTCATCTGCGGTGCGGCAGTCATGACGCTCTGGGTGCTGTCCATCTACGGCTTCAACCTGTCCAACCTGTTGGGTGCCGCAGCGGATACCGCCAAGAACCCCAACGTGCTGAACCCCGGCCTGCAGTACGGCAAGACCGACACGTCCAAGCTCGATTTCCTGTCCCTTGGGATGGCGCTCGTCCTCGGCACAGCCGCCCTGCCACACGTGCTGATGCGCTTCTACACCGTGCCAACGGCCAAGGAAGCCCGCAAATCGGTGGTGTGGTCCATCTGGCTGATCGGGTTGTTCTACCTGTTCACCTTGGTCCTCGGCTACGGCGCGGCAGCCCTCGTTGGAGCCGACACCATCAAATCGGCCCCGGGCGGGGTGAACTCCGCCGCGCCGCTCCTGGCGTTCCACTTGGGCGGGCCGTTGCTGCTGGGCTTCATCTCGGCCGTCGCGTTCGCCACGATCCTGGCGGTGGTGGCAGGTTTGACCATCACGGCGGCGGCGTCGTTCGCCCACGATATCTATGCGAACGTCATTTCCAAGGGCAAGACCGGCGCCGGAACCGAGGTAAAAGTGGCCCGGCGGACTGTGGTGGTCATCGGGGTCCTTGCGATCATTGGCGGTATTTTCGCCAATGGGCAGAACGTAGCGTTCCTCGTTGCCCTCGCTTTCGCAGTGGCGGCGTCCGCGAATTTGCCGACCATCCTCTACTCCCTGTTCTGGAAGAAATTCACCACCCAGGGCGCCACCTGGAGCATGTACGGCGGACTTGCGGCGGCCATCATCCTGATTGCCTTGTCGCCGGTAGTTTCCGGCGCCAAGACGTCCATGATCCCGGGTGCCAACTTCGCCGTCTTCCCGCTGAGCAACCCGGGAATCGTGTCCATCCCACTCGCCTTCCTGCTCGGCTGGCTCGGAACCATGATGGACAAGCGGCGCGAAGACACGGCAAAGCAGGCCGAGATGGAAGTCCGCTCCCTGACCGGCGTCGGAGCCGAGAAGGCGGTGAACCACTAGGAGTACCCGTCCGACGCTCGCTCACAAACAAGGCCCTTCGGAGTGACGCTCGCTCACAACAAGGCCAAATGGCGGATCCCTCCTGCAGAAAGATCTGCAGGAGGGATCCGCATTTTTCAACCAAAGGTGAGCGGGCATCCGCTTAGTGGTTGTGGCCGCCCGGCAGGGAGTGCTCTCCGTGCGGGACGGCATGCGCTCCGGCTACCGAGGCGGCGAGCCCCGGTGTCGTAATTGCTGCGACCACGACGGCGGCGGCAAAGGCTGCGCCCAAAAGCGCGCCGGCCCGCGGGGGAGCCTGCGCTACTCCGCCGACGTCGTCGCGGAACCTTCGGGCGAGCCAGGCAGAGGATCCCAGAGCCATCAGGACCAGGAACAGAGCTGCCAGATGCCCGCCGTCGAGCACTCTTTGGGCCATACCGGCAACCAGGAATCCGACGTGGACCAGCACGGCCGCGAGGAGGCCCAGGGTTGTTGGTTTACGGAACCGGAGCCGCCCCCGTTGGAGGCTGCCAATCGAGCTGGCGAGAAGCGCCAGGCCCCAGGTCGCGAAGATGCCGCCCGCCCACACAAGTGGTCCCCGGCCCGAAATGTAGCTGGATGCGATGGAAAGCTCCACGAGGCCGGCCCCGATTCCCGCGAAACACGAAAACAGGGTGAGGGATGCCCCGGCGGTGGGTCCTACGGACGTCGCTGCTTGAGCTGACACGGACGGCTCCTTCCGGATTTGCGGGTTTTCTAGACGTGGGCCCTGGCGGTGGTGGCCGGAACCTTGTCCTGCGAGAGGCCGATGCCGAGGAGGACCACAGCGCTGGCCAAGTGCAGGACGTTGTCTGCGCCGTTAAGGGCAATGATGTTCAGCGCGGAGCCCACGAGGAACAGTCCGAGGATGCCGACAAGCAAGTAGACCGCACCGACTGTGGTGTTGATGGTCTTGGACAGCACGGTGCTGTTCATGCCCGCGTAGAGCAGGGCGGCGCCGATAGCGAGGTGGATGATGTTGTGCAGGGGGTTTACCGCAAAGATGATCAGATTGGCACCCTCGGTAGCGAAGAATCCAATTCCCGAGGTGACGAAGAATCCAACGACACCCACGAGCAGGTAGACGGCTCCAAAGATGGTGGCGATCAGGCGGTTGGGCGAAGTGCGCATGGTCCAAACCTTCCGGTATGGCCGGTTTGTATCCGGCCTGTGTTCGAAACCCCGGACGGGGCTCTCAACCAGAGATTCGGACCACCCGGCGCTATGGATGGGTGGGATCGGACGAATTTTTTCGACGTCAACCTTGTGGCTGGAGACGGATGGCGTCCATCTTCAAATCATTGCCTTCGAAGCTGTACCTGAAATTGAGGATTTTGCCTTGGCACTGCAGGGTTCCAGCAAGGTTGGCCGTATTGGTTCCGTTGACCGAACTGACGTTCACCGAGTCATAGTGGGGCTTGCAGCTGTTGTCCAGACCGAGGCCCGCGACGCCGGAAACGAACTCCTCTTTCGTCAAGCTTTGGGTGAGGACAGGGTCCATGTACTGGTCGTAGGCTTGCGAGCTTTGGCCGTTCACGATCAGGCGGGTGAAATCATCAGAGACGGCCATGGCCCTGTTCGTTGCATTTCCCAACAGATTGACCAGCACGACGATCCCCACAATGATCAGCACCAGGACCGCGCCGCCCGCTCCAAGGAGGATCCAGAGGAGCTTTCGCTTCTTCGCTGGCGGCGGGACGGGCATTCCGTACGGGCCGGGGTATTGGCCCGGCGGGCCGTAGAGGTTTGGCTGCGCATAGGGGCCAGGGTATTGGCCGGGTGGACCGTAAGGCGGGGTGCTGCCGTACTGCGGCGCTCCACCGCCCCACGCCGGCGGGAAGGCTTGCGGTTCCTGGTTCGGCTGCGGCGGTACCTGCGGGGTGCTCACGGTGGTTCCCCTTCCCGGCGGCCAGGCCTGCGTCGCCAACCGGACGGAAGCCGCCACCCGGCCCCAAAGCGTCCACCTGCATCAAATCGCACATTCCGGCGCGGAGCAAGGGCATCATCGAGCTTGGCTGGCTCCCTTTAACGCGCTCAGCCGGTGCGGAGCGCCTTCTTGGTATTCCGGTTCAAAAGCGGCTGCACCCGGAAGGGAATCAATTCCCCCATGGACATGGCCGTGTCCGTTCGTTCCACCCCGTCGCACGCAAGGATCTTGCCGTTGATCCGGAACAGATCCTCGGCGTCGAGCGCCACCACCCGCAGCAGCAGGTCTGCAGAACCGGTCAGGCCGTACCCCTCGAGGATTTCCGGGATTTCGGCGAGGTCCAAGGCAAGCTGTCCAAGCTTTTGCTGCTGCACATGCACCGAGATGAACGCCATGAGGGGGTAGCCAAGGGCGGCGGGGTTGATGCGCCGTTCGAAGGAGAGGAACGCATGCTTCTTTTCCAGTAGGGCCATGCGTGCCTGGACCGTATTCCGCGATAGTCCCAGCTTCTGCGCCAAGGCGACAACCGTGCCGCGTGGATCCTTCGCCATGGCCGAAAGCAGGCGTGTGTCGGTGCCATCTAAAGCTTGCATAATGCGCAACGTTAGCACGGTGCGCCTGCCCGAGATAGGGCAAAATGCGCAGAATTTCCAACGGTGGTTGTACCCAATGAGCATTGTGAGTAGGGTCACAATTAATCCAGGCGACGACGCCCGGATGCTGGCCCGCGGGTGGATCACAAGTCCCTCCTAAGGCCTGCGAGCACGAGCTGAAAGGTGCGATCAACTGTGTTGACGGACGAACCCGGCCAGGACGCCTACAAGGCTTCGAATCCCGGAATCAGTGCAGCAAGCCCGCGTCGGACCGGCGGGGATCTGGTCCAACTGATTTCCCCGGAAGGGGAACGCATCAGCCACCCGGAGTTCGATCTCTGGGTCAGCGATGTCACGGACGAGCAACTGTGCTCGCTGTACGAAGACATGGTGGTCATCCGCCGCATCGACGCCGAGGCCACCGCCTTGCAGCGTCAGGGAGAGCTGGCCCTGTGGCCGCCCCTGCTGGGCCAGGAAGCATCGCAGATCGGTTCCGGCCGGGCCCTGCGGGACGACGACTTTGTCTTCCCCAGCTACCGGGACAACGGCGTTGCCTACTGCCGCGGTGTGGAGCCCACGGACTTGGTCCGTGCCTGGCGCGGCAATGCCTCCTCCGGCTGGGACCCGTACCGGCACAACATTGCCACCCAACAGATCATCATCGGCTCGCAATCGCTGCACGCAACCGGCTACGCCATGGGTATCCAGCACGACGGCGCCGACTCGGTAGCGGTCGCACTCTTCGGAGACGGTGCCACGAGCGAGGGCGACGTCAACGAGGCAATGGTCTTCGCGGCAAGCTTCCAGGTACCCGTGGTCTTCATCTGCCAGAACAACCACTGGGCCATCTCCGAACCCGTCCGGATTCAGTCCCACATCCAGATCGCCGACCGTGCTTCGGGCTTCGGAATCCCCAGCATGCGCGTCGACGGGAACGATGTCCTGGCTGTTTTGGCCGTCACCCGTATCGCGCTGGACCGGGCCCGCAAGGGCGGCGGACCGACGTTCATCGAAGCGGTGACCTATCGCATGGGCCCGCACACGACGGCGGATGATCCCACCCGTTACCGCGACGCCAACGAGCTTGAGGACTGGGCGGCCAAGGACCCGATTGCCCGCCTCAAGGCGCTGCTCCGCACCAAGGGCCTCCTGACGGAAGAGGTCGAAGCCAGGACCCAGGCCAAGGCGGACGAGGTGGCAAGGAGCCTGCGGTCAGGCGTCATCAACATGCCGGATCCCGCGCCCCTTGACCTCTTCAACCACGTCTACAGCACGCCCAACTCCTGGATCGAACGCCAGAAGGACCACTACTCCCGCTATCTGGAAAGCTTCAGCGGATCAACCCAGGAAGGTGCACTCTGATGAGCAAGTTGACTTTCGCCCGCGCCATCAACGCCGGCCTGCGCAAGTCCCTCGAAAACGATCCCAAAGTTGTCCTCATGGGTGAGGACATCGGTGCGCTCGGTGGCGTTTTCCGGGTCACCGACGGCCTCCAGAAAGACTTCGGCAAACACCGGGTGGTTGACACCCCCTTGGCCGAATCCGCGATCATCGGCACCGCCGTCGGACTGGCCTACCGCGGCTATCGCCCGGTCTGCGAAATCCAATTCGACGGCTTCATCTACCCGGCATTCGACCAGATCGTCAGCCAGGTAGCCAAGATGCATTACCGTACCCAGGGCCGCGTCAAGATGCCCATCACCATCCGCGTTCCCTTCGGTGGAGGGATCGGGTCACCCGAGCACCACTCGGAGTCCCCGGAGGCGTACTTCACCCACACCTCGGGCCTCCGCGTCATCAGCGTCTCCAACCCGCAGGATGCCTACACCATGATCCAGCAGGCCATCGCCTCGGACGATCCGGTCCTGTACTTCGAGCCCAAGCGCCGCTACCACGACAAGGGCGAAGTGGACGAGACCGCAGATCTCTCCACGGCACTGTCCATGGAGAAGGCAAGGGTGGTTACCGCGGGCAGCGACGTCACTTTGGTGACGTACGGACCGCTCGTGAAGACCGCGAACGACGCCGCCATGGCCGCCACCGACGAAGGGGTCTCGGTGGAGGTTATCGACCTGCGCTCGCTGGCTCCGATCGATTTCCCGGCAGTGGAGGCGTCCGTCCGCAAAACCGGCAGGCTCGTCATCACCCACGAGGCTGCGCAGTCCGGCGGGCTCGGCGCCGAAATCGCCGCCAGCATCACCGAGCGTTGCTTCAACTACCTTGAATCGGCGCCGGTCCGGATCACGGGATTCGACATTCCGTACCCGTATTCAAAGCTCGAGATGCACCACTTGCCGGATCTGGACAGGATCCTTGACGGCGTGGACCGCGCACTCGGCCGCGGCAACTCCCTGAGCGGGCTGGAAGGATGAGCGCCACCATGATCAAGGAATTCAGGCTGCCCGACCTCGGCGAGGGACTCACGGAGTCGGAAATTCTCAGTTGGAAGGTTGCGGTGGGGGACACCGTGACCCTGAACCAGGTCATTGCCGAGGTGGAGACGGCCAAGGCCGTGGTCGAGTTGCCTTCGCCCTTCGCCGGAACCGTGGCCGCCCTGCACGAGCAGGCCGGTTCGGTTGTGGAGGTCGGCAAGCCGATCGTCTCCTTTGAAGTCGACGACGCCGGAGCCTCGCCTTCCGCTGTTGCCGGTTCCGCTGGGGGCCCATCGGTGGAAGGCCCCGCGGAGACCGCGGCGAAGCGCGAGCCGAACCTCGTAGGCTACGGCGCCGTCGTCGAAAAGTCCGGACGGCCGGCCCGCCGCCAGCGGTCCTTTGACGGAAGCACCGGCGAACGCGAGGCCGCCCGGGAAGCCGTTCCCGCCGTCGAGCCCGTTCCAGTGGTTGAACAGCCCGCACCGCTCGCCGTGCCAAGCGGGCCAGCAGCGGAGCAAGAGCGTCCGCGGTCCACGCCTCCGGTCCGCAAACTGGCGAGGGATCTTGGAATCGACCTTGAGCTGGTCCAGGGAACCGGACCGGGAGGCCTGATCATCCGTTCGGATGTCCAGGACTTCGCGGCCGGGTCCCAGCCGCAGCTCATCGCTCCCGAGGCCGCCGCGTCCGCCGTCGGGGTTTCCGCTGAACGCGAGACCCGCACACCTATCAAGGGAGTCCGGAAGTTCACGGCCGCTGCCATGGTGCAAAGTGCGTTCACGGCGCCGCATGTGACCGAGTTCCTGACCGTTGACGTCACGCCCACCATGGAACTGCTGACGCGGCTCAAGGCGAGTCGCGAATTTGCCGGGTACAAGCTCACGCCGTTGACCATCGCGGCCAAGGCGGTGTTGATCGCCTTGCGCAGGAACCCGACGCTGAACTCCCGCTGGGACGAAGGCGCACAGGAGATCGTGCAGTTCAACTACGTGAACCTGGGTATCGCGGCCGCCACTCCGCGGGGTCTGACTGTTCCCAACATCAAAGACGCGGACAAGATGACGCTGCTGGAACTGTCCACGGCGCTGTCCGAGCTGACGGACACGGCACGTTCAGGCAAGACTTCCCCGGCAGATCTGACGGGCGGGACCATTTCGATCACGAACATCGGCGTGTTCGGGATCGACGCCGGAACCCCCATCCTGAACCCGGGCGAGGCTGCCATCGTGGCGCTGGGATCGGTGCGCAAAGCTCCTTGGGTGCACAACGACGAACTCGCGGTGCGCCAGGTGATGTCGTTGAGCCTGTCCTTCGACCATCGACTGGTGGACGGCGAACAGGGCTCGAAGTTCCTGGCCGACCTGGGCGCGATCCTGTCCGACCCAGCAACCGTCATGACCATGATCTAGCGGCTCTCCAGTCCAACTGACTCGCAGTTGTTGTCGTTTTGGAGGCTCAAAACGACAACAACTGCTGGGCCCACGCCGCCAGGGTTCCCTGGCCGAGCTTGCGAGGCAAGGGTGGCGGTGGGGAGTTAGTTGGGCCTTGCTAGCGGAAGGTTAGCGCACCGTCAGGGCGGCGAGTGCCATGCGTTCGAGGATGGGCCGCGCGCTTTTGACCGCCATGCGTCGACCATGGTGCCGGACCGAGTGCGGCGTCGAGTTGATGAGGCCGAAGGCTGCGTGCGCGCGGACCCGGAGCTCGGCAGGATCCGTGTCCGGATGCAGTTCGCCGAGCACCCCCACCCACAGTTCCACATAGTTGCGCTGCAGTGTGCGGACTTCGGCCTGGTCGGCGTCGCTGAGGTTGCTGAAGTCGCGGTCCTGGACCCGGATGACATCGGGATTGCTGAGGGCGAAGTCCACGTGGAACTCCACCAGTCCGCGCAACGCAGCTTCAGCGTCGGCGGCTTCGGACACCACGGTGCGGCCGCCGTCGAGCAGATTCCGGCTCACACTCAACAGCAGCTCGGCGAGCACGGCTTGTTTTCCGGGGAAGTGCCGGTACACCGCAGGTCCGCTGACTCCTGCCGCGGCCCCCAGGTCCTCAAGGGACACGCGGTTGAAACCATCGGCGGCGAACAACCCGGCTGCGGCGGTCAGGAGGGCCTTGCGCCGTGTTTCCTTGGCTTGGCTCCGCTGGGTCGGTGCTGGGCCGTCCTGCTGGGAGCTCCGCTGGAAGGTGACCACAATTCCTCCTTTTGCACGCGTCCACTTCAGCGCCGGTACCGGGCGGGCCCCGTGTCGGGGTGATGGACAACACAGTTAATAGAGACTAACCTAAATTCCAGTTATGCGGTACTAACTGAGATGGCCATTGGCCGGGATGGGACACAGTCGATGGAGACACTCGCCAGCCAGCTGGATACCAGCAGCGATCAGTTCGCGGCCAACGCGGAAGCGCAGCTGTCCCTGGTTTACGAGCTGAAGAAGCGCCTAGCGGTGGCCGCCCTGGGTGGCCCGGAGAAGTCGCGTGAGCGGCACATCTCCCGGGGCAAGCTGTTGCCGCGCGAGCGCATCAACTACTTGCTGGACGAGGGAAGCCCGTTCCTGGAGATCGCCCCGCTGGCGGCCAACGGGATGTACAACGACGACTCCCCGGGTGCCGGAGTGATCGCGGGGATCGGCTTGGTCCATGGCCGCCAGGTGATGGTGGTGTCCAACGACGCCACGGTCAAGGGCGGAACGTATTACCCGATGACGGTGAAGAAGCATCTCCGGGCACAGGAAATCGCGCTGGAGAACAGGCTGCCGTGCGTCTACCTCGTGGACTCCGGGGGAGCGTTCCTGCCCAAGCAGGACGAGGTGTTCCCGGACAAGGAGCACTTTGGCCGGATCTTCTTCAACCAGGCGAGGATGTCAGCGGCGAAGATCCCGCAGATCGCCTCGGTCATGGGGTCCTGCACGGCCGGTGGCGCTTACGTTCCCGCCATGAGCGACGAAACCGTCATTGTCCGCAACCAGGGCACCATTTTCCTGGGCGGCCCGCCGCTGGTGAAGGCCGCCATCGGTGAAATCGTCACCGCGGAGGAACTCGGCGGCGGCGACGTGCACTCGCGGATTTCCGGTGTGACGGACCACCTCGCCGAAAACGACGAGCACGCCCTGCAGATCGTCCGCGACATCGTCTCCACCCTGCCCAAGCCTGAGGCCCCTGCCTGGGACGTGGACACCGCCGTCGAGCCCGTGGTGGACCCGGGCGAGATCTATGGTGCCGTTCCAACGGACGTCAACGCCCAGTACGATGTCCGGGAAGTCATCGCCCGGCTCGTGGACGGCTCGAGGTTCCACGAGTTCAAGAAGAACTACGGCACCACCTTGGTGACGGGGTTCGCGAAGCTGCACGGCCACCCTGTGGGCATCGTGGCGAACAACGGTGTGTTGTTCAGCGAGTCCTCCCTCAAGGGCGCGCACTTCATCGAGTTGTGCGACCAGCGCGGCATCCCCTTGGTTTTCCTGCAGAACCTCTCCGGCTTCATGGTCGGCAAGGACGTCGAGCAGGGCGGCATCGCCAAGAACGGCGCCAAGATGGTCACCGCCGTCGCCACCGCCCGCGTGCCCAAGCTGACGGTGGTGATCGGCGGTTCCTTCGGTGCCGGAAACTACTCGATGTGCGGCCGCGCCTACTCGCCGCGCTTCCTCTGGATGTGGCCGGCGTCCCGGATCTCGGTGATGGGCGGGAACCAGGCCTCCAGCGTGCTCGCCACCGTCAAGCGCGACCAGTACGAGGCCCGCGGCGAGGAATGGTCCGCCGAGGACGAGGAAGCCTTCAAGGCCCCCATCAGGCAGCAATACGAGGACCAAGGCAGCCCCTACTACTCCACCGCCCGGCTCTGGGACGACGGCATCATCGACCCCGCAGACACCCGGCGCGTCCTGGGCATGGCCTTGGATACCGTCTCCCGCCAACCCCTGCCGGAAACCTCCTTCGGCCTCTTCCGGATGTGACCCCATGACCATCAACTCCTTCGAAACCGTCCTTGTCGCCAACCGCGGCGAGATCGCCTGCCGCGTCATCCGCACCCTCAAGGCCATGGGCATCCGTTCCGTTGCGGTCTATTCAGACGCCGACGCCGGGGCCCGCCACGTGCGCGAAGCAGACACGGCCGTCCGGATCGGCACAGCCGCGGCGGCGGACAGCTACCTGCGGATCGACGCCATCATCGAGGCCTGCCTGCAAAGCGGTGCCCAGGCGGTCCACCCGGGGTATGGATTCCTGGCCGAAAACGTTGAGTTTGCCAAGGCCCTGGACGCGGCAGGCATCGCGTTCATCGGCCCCGGCATTGACGCCATCGAGATCATGGGCGACAAGATCCGCTCCAAGAACCACGTCATGTCGTACGGCGTCCCCTGCGTCCCGGGTATCGCCGAACCGGGATTGAGCGACGAGGCGCTCATCGAGGCGGCGCCCGGCGTCGGCTTCCCCCTGCTCATCAAGCCCTCGGCTGGTGGCGGTGGCAAGGGCATGCACATCGTGGAGCGGCTCGAGGATATGGCGGCAACGCTGCTCACGGCCCGACGGGTGGCGGCGAGCGCCTTCGGCGACGACACCCTGTTCCTGGAACGTCTTATCCAGTCGCCCCGGCACATCGAAGTCCAGGTCCTCGCCGACAACCACGGCAACGTGATCCACCTCGGCGAGCGCGAATGTTCCCTGCAGCGCCGCCACCAGAAGGTCATCGAGGAAGCACCGTCCCCCCTGCTGGAGTCCCTCGCGAATGGGGCCGAGGTCCGGGCGCGGATCGGTGAGGCCGCCTGCCAGGCTGCCCGTAGCGTCAGGTACAGCGGTGCCGGTACGGTGGAGTTCCTCGTCTCGGACCAGGATCCGGAGCACTTCTTCTTCATGGAGATGAACACCCGCCTCCAGGTGGAGCACCCTGTCACGGAAATGGTGACAGGCGTCGACCTTGTCGAATGGCAAGTACGCATCGCCGCAGGGGAGGTCCTCACGGTGGCGCAGTCCGACGTCGTGCTTGAGGGCCACGCGGTAGAGGCGCGCGTCTACGCGGAGGTGCCCGAACGAGGGTTCATGCCATCCATCGGCGAGATCGTGATGCTCCGGGAACGGGCAAGCAACGATCCGAACGTCCGCGTCGATTCGGCCATGCTGACGGGCCTGTCCGTCAGCGGGGACTACGACCCCATGCTCGCCAAGGTCATTGCCTGGGGTCCGGACCGCAAAGCGGCGCTGGACACCCTTGACCACGCGCTGGGGGACTACACGCTGCTGGGCGTGCACACGAACGTCGAGTACTTGCGGCTCCTGGTCAACGACGACGACGTCCGCGCCGGCCGCCTCGACACCGGCTTGATCGAGCGCAAACTTGACGGGATGGAATTCCGCCAATTGTCCGACGTCGAGTTGGTTGCCGCCGCGATGCTGAACCGTCAGGTCTTGGCTCCTGCCGGAACGGCAGCACCCTGGAACGCCGCCGACGGCTGGCGCGTCGGCGCGCCCGCACCGTGGAAGACCACAGTCGGACGTCCCGACGGCGGACTGGCCACCGTGGGATTGACAGTGAACGGGCCAGGCTTCACCGCCCGCGTGGACAGCGGCGTCGAGCACTCTGCCGTCATGCGGCCGGGACCCTCGGGACATGCGGTGCTGGTGCTCGACGGCGTCGAGCACCCTTTCGCGCACGGCTCACCATCTTCGGAGCTTGGGACACGCGAACTCTGGCTGGGCAGCGACGGCTGGTCCTGCCGGCTGGAGATCCTGGACCGCGAAGCCCGGCTCCAACGCATCCTCGCGGGCATCCAGCGCGAAGAAGGCGCCGCGGATCCCGAAGTCCGGTCTCCCATGCCGGGAACCGTCGTCTCCGTTTCGGTGCACAACGGCGACCACGTGGAAGCGGGCGACGTCCTCCTCGCAGTAGAGGCCATGAAGATGGAACACCAGCTCGTGGCCTCTGTGTCCGGCACGGTGCACCTCAGCAGCAAGACCGGGGACCTCGTCAAGGCTGACCAAGTCCTCGCCACCATCCACGTGGCGGCGGAGCCCGCCCCAGAAGTCTCAGCAGAAAACCAGAAAGACGAGGAAGTCTAGCCATGGCAAGTTTTGAACTCACCGAGGAATACCAGGACCTGAGCGACTCCGTCCGGGAATTCGCCGACGAGGTAGTGGCCCCTGTGTCCACCAAGCACGACGAGGAACACAGCTTCCCGTACGAGGTAGTCAAGCAGATGGGTGAGATGGGTCTTTTCGGCCTGCCCTTCCCTGAAGAGTTCGGCGGAATGGGCGGGGACTACTTCGCCCTGGCGCTCGCGCTGGAACAGCTGGGCCGGGTGGACCAGTCCGTGGCCATCACCCTCGAGGCGGGTGTCTCGCTCGGCGCCATGCCCGTGTACCGCTTCGGCACCCAGGAGCAGAAGGAACACTGGCTGCCCCAGCTGACCTCGGCCGAAGCGCTCGCAGGCTTCGGTCTGACCGAGCCGGAAGCCGGCTCGGACGCCGGTGGCACCAAGACGAACGCGCACCTCGAGGACGGCCGCTGGGTCATCAACGGCAACAAGGAATTCATCACCAACTCCGGGACCGACATCACCCGGCTCGTCACCGTCACCGCCGTCACCGGGCAGCACGAACGCAAGGACGGGAGCATCAAGAAGGAAATCTCCACCATCCTGGTTCCCACCGACACACCCGGTTTCACCGCCGAAAAGGCCTACAACAAGGTGGGCTGGAACGCCTCCGACACCCACCCGCTGACACTGAACAACGTGCGGGTTCCCGAAGAGAACCTGCTCGGTGTCCGGGGACGGGGCTACGCCAACTTCCTGTCCATCCTGGACGAAGGCCGCATCGCCATCGCCGCGCTTGCCACCGGAGCGGCCCAGGGCTGCGTCGACTTGTCCGTGAAATACGCCAAGGAACGCGTGGCCTTCGGACAGAACATCGGCAAGTACCAGGCCATCCAGTTCAAGATCGCCCGCATGCAGGCACGGGCCCACACAGCCCGCCTGGCCTACTACGATGCGGCCGCGAGGATGCTGGCCGGCAAGCCGTTCAAGACCGAAGCGGCCATCGCTAAGATGGTCGCAGGCGAGGCAGCCATGGACAACGCACGGGACGCCACCCAGGTGTTCGGTGGCTATGGCTTCATCAACGAATTCACGGTGGCACGGCACTACCGCGACTCCAAGATCCTGGAAGTCGGGGAAGGCACCACCGAGGTCCAGTTGATGCTCATCGCCCGCGAGCTGGGCCTTTAACCGTCAGGGAAGGTAAACGATGATCGACAAAGTTGTTGCCAGCGCCGCGGAAGCGGTGAAGGACATCCACGACGGTGCCTCTCTCGCCGTCGGCGGGTTCGGCCTGTGCGGTATCCCGGTGGCGCTGATCGATGCGCTCCACCATCAAGGCACCAAGGACCTTGAAACAGTCAGCAACAACTGCGGCGTGGACGACTGGGGCCTGGGCATCCTGCTGAAGGACGGACGGATCCGCCGGACCATCAGTTCCTATGTTGGTGAGAACAAGGAGTTCGCGCGGCAGTACCTCGCCGGTGAACTCGAGGTGGTCCTCACCCCGCAAGGTACCCTCGCCGAGAAACTGCGCGCCGGCGGGGCCGGAATCCCCGCGTTCTTCACGGCGGCCGGCGTCGGGACGCAGGTTTCGGAAGGCGGTCTGCCGCAAAAGTACGACGCCGACGGCAACGTGGCGATCGCATCCTCACCTAAGGAAGTGCGCACCTTCAACGGGGCGGACTATGTCCTGGAGGAATCCCTGACACCCGATTTCGGACTGGTCCACGCCTGGAAGGGGGACCGTCACGGGAACCTCGTCTTCCACGCGACGGCTATGAACTTCAATCCACTGTGTGCCATGGCGGCCCGGATCACCATCGCCGAGGTCGAAGAGCTTGTGGAACCCGGCGAACTCGATCCGCAACATATCCACACCCCGGGCATCTTCGTCCAGCGGGTCGTGGTTGCACCGGACACGGAGAAACGCATCGAAAAGCGGACCGTCGCGTTGACCCGGCAGGCAGGAGCGTAGCCATGGAATCGAACATCACCCAGGATGTGCCGCCGCGTCCCGAAGCGGTCAGGCACGAGTACCGCCGCGCCGGCGCCGAGCACCACGAGGGCAAGGGCTGGACGCGGAACGAACTCGCCGCCCGCGTAGCCCGCGAACTCACCAACGGGCAATACGTCAACCTCGGGATCGGCATGCCCACCCTGATCCCCAACTACATCCCCGAGGGCGTCGAGGTGATCCTCCATTCCGAGAACGGGATACTGGGCGTCGGCCCCTACCCGGCCGAGGACGCGGTGGACCCGGACCTGATCAACGCCGGCAAGGAAACGGTCACAGTCAACGCGGGCGCCGCGTTCTTTGACTCGGCTACCTCGTTCGGCATGATCCGCGGGGGCCATGTGGATGTCGCCGTGCTGGGGGCCATGGAGGTCGCGGCCAACGGGGACCTGGCCAATTGGATGATCCCCGGCAAAATGGTCAAGGGCATGGGCGGCGCCATGGACCTGGTCTTCGGCGCCAAGCGGGTGATCGTGATGATGGAGCACGTGGACCGCAACGGCAAGCCCAAGATCGTCAAGGAATGCTCGTTGCCCGTCACGGGGAAAGGCTGCGTGGACCGGATCATCACCGACCTCGCCGTGATCGACGTCGTCTCCGAGGGCGGGGCCTCGAGGCTCGTGCTGCGCGAGCTGGCACCGAATGTCTCGGCCGAGGACGTGGCGGCAGCGACCGGCGTCGAGCTCTTCGAAGAGGACCAGGAGCTGACTGTATGACGGCGGACGCTGAACCCCGCGTGGTCGAGCAGCGGGGGATGTACTTCGACGAACTCGAGGAAGGCGTTGTGTACGCCCACCGGCCCGGGCGGACCGTCACCGAAACGGACAACGTCCTGTTCACCACGTTGACCATGAACACCCAGGCCCTCCACCTGGACGCGGCGTGGAGCGCCAAACAGCCCTTCGGGCAGAGGCTCATGAACTCGATGTTCACGCTGTCCACCATGGTGGGACAGTCCGTCACCCAGCTGACCCAGGGCACCATCATTGCCCAACTGGGCCTCACGGACGTCTCCTTCCCGCACCCCCTCTACCACGGCGACACCCTCTACACGGAGACGGTCATCATCGGGAAACGGGAGTCGTCGTCGCGTCCCGGGCAAGGCGTGGTGACCATGAAACATACCGGCCGCAACCAGGACGGCACTGTGGTGGCGCTGGCGACGCGGGCCTGCCTCATGTGGAGCCGGACAGCGCATCTGGAGGCGCAACAGGGGACAATCAATACATGACCTTCACCATGGGCCCCGCTTTGCTTTTCTGCCCCGCCGACCGGCCGGAACGGTTCCAAAAGGCCGCTGAGCGTTCCGACGCCGTCATCGTGGACCTCGAGGATGCTGTCGCGCCCGCAGACAAGAAGCGGGCCCGGGGCGCGATCCTCGCCCAGCTCGGCTCAGGCGGCGAGACCGCCGAACTCGACCCCAGCCGCACGATTGTGCGCGTCAATCCGGTGGGCACCCCGGACTTCGAGAAGGATCTGCACTGCCTGGCGCATACTCCTTACCGCACCATCATGCTGGCCAAGGCCGAGACCGCCGAACAGTTGAAAGCACTCGACGGATACCACGTCATCGCCCTGTGCGAGACGGCCAAGGGAATCGTCAACGCGGCTGAGATCGCCCAGGCTCCCAACGTCGTCGGGCTCATGTGGGGCGCCGAGGATTTGATCGCCTCGATGGGCGGCACCTCCAGCCGCAAGGACGATGGCGGCTACCGAGCCGTCGCAACGCACTCCCGGTCCACCGTGCTGCTGGCGGCCAAAGCCGCAGGCAAGGAGGCCATCGACTCGGTCTACGTCGACATTCCCGATCTTGCGGGGCTGGCCGTGGAATCCGCCGACGCCGTGGCCAGCGGATTCGGTGCCAAGGCCTGCATCCACCCGAACCAGGTAGCCGTTGTCCGCGAAGCCTATGCACCGTCGCCCGAAGCCGTCGCAGTGGCGCGGGAACTGCTTGACGCTGCGGCTGCGGCCGGAACCGGTGTGTTCCAGCACAAGGGCAAAATGGTGGACGGTCCCATCCTGAAACACGCCGAATCCACGCTGCGCAGGGCCCGGCTTTCCTGATGGGTCGCCCCGGGTCTATTGACCGCGCCGTCGTGGCTTCGGCAGCGACAACGGGGCGATGACCTCGTAGAGCTCCATCCGGATCCAGCGCTGACCCGTTTCCCGGAACTCGGCCCTCGTGGCGAAGCGGTACAGGAAGCTGCGGGCCCGCACCCAACGCGGCCGGTCGCCGTCGAACGGGTCCTGGCGCAACAAGCGCAAGGTGGGCGGATCGGCGTCGAGCAGCTTGCCCAGGAACGCGTAGAACCATTCCTCGTGCACAGTGCGCAAGGGCAGGAACCACATCAGCCAGTCGAGGCGCAAGTGGTAGGGCGCCCATTGCCGGGGGAGCCGGCGGACGTCGCCGGGCTTGCCCTTGAAGCCGTATTCGCGCCAATCTGCCTCGTCGACGGGAACGTCTGCCTGGGTGCCTTCCACCACGATTTCCACGCGGTGCCGCGTCACCGTGCCGAACGCCCCGTACGTGTTGACCAACTGCCATCGGTTGAAGCTCGCGTTCATGAGCTGCCCCCGTGAGAGCAGGTTGCGGATGGGCCAATAGCTGAGCACCAGGAGGAGCACCGTCACCGCGAGCACGACGGCGAGCCACCACATCGGGGTCTGCGGAACCGCCGCTGCCGGGTTGGTCCGTTGCGGGATGAAAGGCAGCACAGCATGGGCAACCGGGTCGCTCACCGCAGCGAAGGCAAGCACGATCGCGGACCAATTGAGCCACGCGAAGTTTCCGCTCCCCACCAGCCAAAGCTGCGTGAAGACCACAATTCCTGCGGCGATGGTGGCCAGCGGCTGCGGGGCGAACAGGAAGAACGGCACCACCAGCTGGGCGAAGTGGTTGCCGAGCACCTCCATGCGGTGCATCGCTTTGGGCAGGAGATGCGCCTGGCGGCTCAACGGTCCGGGCATGGGCTGGGTTTCGTGGTGGTAGTACAGGGCGGTTAAATCACGCCACTCGCTTCCGCCATGGATCTTGATCATGCCGGCGCCGAATTCCAGCCTGAAGAGCAACCACACGAGCAGGACGAGGATGGTCCTGGGCGGGGGGACCTGGTCCGAACCGAGGAAGCCGACGGTGAAGCCCATTTCCAGCAGCAGCATCTCCCAACCGAAGCCGTAGAAGGTCTGGCCGACGTTGACGATCGACATGTAGAGCAACCACAAGGCCAGGAACGCGGCCAAGGGAAGCCACGGCGGGCCAAGCTGCGGCAGCCCGCCCACGAGTGTCAGGGACACGGCAAGTCCTGCGGCGCACACGGCGCGGAGCAACGTGTCCGAGTACTTCCAGCGGAACAGGCTGGGCCTGCGCAAGACCCTGTGGCCGTCCACATACCTCGGGACAGGCAGGAGCCCATGTTCGCCAAGGAGTGCGGGAAACTGGTTGAGGCTGGACAGGAACGCGATGAAATAGAGCGCGGCCGTGCCGCGCTGGAGCACCTGCCGGGCGAATTCATAGTCCGGCGCCTCGAACCACGAGACCCAGTCCACAAACCAACGCTACGCCTGGGGTGCGGGATACTTAAGCAATGCAGCCGCGCAAGATCATCCTCCTCGGGTCCACTGGTTCAATCGGCACTCAAGCGATTGACGTCGTCGACGCCGCCCCCCACCTGTTTGAGGTCGTGGCGCTGAGCGCAGGTGGCGGGAACCTGGAACTCATCGCGCAGCAGGCAGTCCACACCAAGGCACAGGCAGTCGGCATCGCCTACGGCGACGCCCACGAACTCCACAGACTCATCGGCGCTGCCGCCTCCGCCGCCGGACTCCGGAACTACGATCCGGCGATCATCACGGGGCCGGATGCGTCCACCAAGATTGCCGCGATCGAAGCGGACGTCGTACTCAACGGCATCACGGGGTCCATCGGGCTGGCGCCCACGCTGGCAGCACTCAAGTCGGGCGCCATCCTGGCCTTGGCGAACAAGGAATCCCTCATCGTGGGCGGTGCCCTGGTGAAGGCCGCTGCCGCCGTTGACCAGATCGTGCCCGTGGATTCCGAGCACTCGGCCATCGCCCAATGCCTCCGCGCAGGAACCGACAAAGAGGTTGGGAAACTCATCCTGACGGCGTCCGGCGGACCTTTCCGGGGCCGCAGCCGGGAGCAACTCCGCAACGTCACCCCGGCCGAGGCCCTTGCGCACCCCACGTGGGACATGGGCCTCATGGTCACCACCAACTCGGCCAGCCTCGTCAACAAAGGCCTGGAGGTCATCGAAGCGCACCTGCTGTTCGACGTCCCGTTGGACAGGATCGACGTCGTGGTGCACCCGCAATCCGTAGTGCACTCGATGGTGGAGTTCGTGGACGGCTCCATCATTGCCCAGGCCTCGCCGCCGGACATGCGACTGCCCATCGCCCTCGGCCTCGGGTGGCCGGACCGCGTGCCCGGCGCCGCCAAGGCCTGCGACTGGACCAAGGCCACCCGTTGGACGTTCGAGCCCCTCGACTCGGTGGCTTTCCCGGCCGTGGAACTGGCCAAGGACGCCGCGAAGCAGGGGAGCACGTTTCCAGCGGTCTTCAACGCGGCCAACGAGGAAGCGGTGGAAGCCTTCCACGCCGGGAGGATCCGCTTCACCGACATCGTGGACACGGTGGAGTCCGTCCTCAGCGAACATTCAGGATCCTTGGAGCTGACGGTGGACTCGGTGTTGGATGCTGAGAGGTGGGCACGCACGCGCACCCACGATCGTTTAGCCAACAGCACCCTTTAGGAAGCAGTACTTAAGGCATGAATCCCGTCATTCTCTTCATTCTCGGAGTCGTCTTCGTCGCGATCGGCGTGGCCGTCTCCATTGCGCTGCACGAGGTGGGGCACTTGCTTCCCGCCAAGCTCTTCAAGGTGCGCGTCACGAAGTACATGATCGGGTTCGGTCCTACCCTGTGGTCCACGCGGAGAGGCGAGACCGAATACGGCGTCAAAGCGATCCCGCTGGGCGGCTACGTCGCCATGATCGGCATGTACCCGCCCAACAAGGAAGATGGCAGCGTCAGGCCGTCCAGCACCGGCATGTTCCAGACACTCGCCACCGAAGCCCGGTCCGCGGCGCACGAGGAAGTGGGCCCCGGCGACGAGAACAGGGTCTTCTACAGGCTGCCGGTCTGGAAAAAGGTCATCATCATGCTGGGTGGGCCGGCCATGAACCTGCTCATCGGCCTGGTGCTGACAGCGGTGCTGCTCATGGGCTTCGGAGTGTCCACCGCCACCACCACCATCGCCGAGGTGTCAAAGTGCCAAGTCAAGGCCGGTGAGACCGTCGATCCGAACTCGCCGAACTGCCAACTGACCCCGGCCGCGGTGGCCAAGCTCCAGCCGAACGACGTTGTCACCAGCTTTGACGGCAAGCCTGTGACGAGCTGGGCCGAGATGAGCGGCTGGATCCGGGCATCCGCCGGCAAGTCCGTGCAAATCACCGTGGACCGTGGCGGCAAGAGCGTCACCACGCAGGTTACCCCGGTGCTGTCCGCACGCCCCGTCATCGCCGACAACGGGCAGCAGGCCAAGGGCTCGGACGGCAAGCCACTGTACGAGGAGGTCGGGTTCCTCGGCATCGGTGCGCAAACCGCCATGGTGCCCCAACCGGCGTCGACCGTTCTTCCGATGGCCGGCGAGAACATCAAGCAGATCGCCGGAGTCATCCTCAACCTCCCCGCCAGGGTAGTCGGAGTAGCGCAAGCGGCTTTCGGCTCCGAACCGCGCGATCCCAATGGCCCTATCAGCGTCGTCGGCGTTGGCCGGGTGGCCGGTGAAGTGGCTGCCATGGATCAGGTTCCGCTGCAATCGCGCGTCAGCGCCCTCGTGGGGCTCCTCGCCGGACTGAACTTCGCCCTCGCCGTCTTCAACCTGGTTCCGCTCCTGCCGCTCGACGGCGGACACGTGGCGGGCGCGCTCTACGAGGGAGCCCGGCGTCGATTCGCCAAGCTGTTCGGCAAACCGGATCCCGGCGCTTTCGACATCGCCAAGCTCCTGCCGCTCACCTACGTCGTGGCGAGCGTCCTCATGGCCATGAGCGCTCTGCTGATCTACGCGGACATCGTCAAGCCCGTCAACCTCTTCGGCTGATCCGGATTGGGCTGGGGGGATAGGCTATCCATATGACTGTTTTCGCTGTTGAGTACGTTTACGACGCCGAGTCCGCCGAGGTGCGCGACGCGAACCGCCCCGCCCACCGCGCCTGGCTCGCCAGCCTCGCCGAGCAGGGAACCCTGCTGGCGAGCGGCCCTTACACCGACGGGGCGGGTGCGCTGCTCCTGCTCGAGGCCGCCGACGAGGCCGAGCTGAACGCCACGTTGAAGGAGGATCCGTTCGCCGCCGTCCGGGGGATTGCAGGCATCCGGACGTCGGAGTGGAACCCCGTCATCGGAATGCTCTCCGCCCACGCTTCCTAGCAGCATGACCGGCCGGGTTCCCGGCCCTACGATCCACCCATTTCAACCCAAGGAGTCCACGTGACCTCGGTCAGCCTGGGAATGCCGTCAGCCCCGCCCCCCGTTCTCGCGCCCCGCCGCAAGACCCGCCAGATCAAGGTGGGTTCGGTCGGCGTGGGCTCCGATTCACCCATCAGCGTGCAATCGATGACCACCACCCCCACCACGGACATCAACGCCACCCTGCAGCAGATCGCCGAGCTGACGGCGTCCGGCTGCGACATCGTGCGTGTCGCTTGCCCCTCCGCGGACGACGCCGAGGCACTGCCGATCATCGCCCGCAAGTCCCAGATTCCCGTGATCGCGGACATCCACTTCCAGCCGAAGTATGTCTTCGCCGCGATCGAGGCCGGTTGCGCCGCGGTGCGCGTCAATCCGGGCAACATCCGCAAGTTCGATGACCAAGTGAAGGAAATCGCGGCGGCAGCGCGCGATCACGGTACGTCCATCCGGATCGGCGTCAACGCCGGGTCCCTGGAGCCCGGCATCCTGAAGAAGTACGGCAAGGCCACCCCGGAGGCCCTCGTCGAGTCCGCTGTGTGGGAAGCGTCGTTGTTCGAGGAACACGGCTTCCACGATTTCAAGATCTCCGTCAAGCACAACGATCCCGTCATCATGGTGGCGGCCTACGAGATGCTTGCCGAAAAGGGCGACTGGCCGCTGCACCTCGGCGTGACCGAGGCCGGGCCCGCCTTCCAAGGCACCATCAAGTCCGCGACGGCCTTCGGGGCGCTCCTGTCCAGGGGCATCGGCGACACTATCCGCGTGTCCCTCTCCGCCCCGCCTGTCGAGGAAATCAAGGTCGGCAACCAGATCCTGCAGTCCCTCAACCTGCGCCCCCGCAAGCTCGAAATCGTCTCCTGCCCTTCATGCGGACGCGCCCAGGTGGACGTCTACACGCTGGCTGAGCAGGTCACGGCCGGGCTTGAGGGAATGGAGATTCCGTTGCGCGTCGCCGTCATGGGTTGCGTGGTGAACGGCCCGGGTGAGGCCCGTGAAGCCGATCTCGGTGTGGCCTCCGGAAACGGCAAGGGCCAGATCTTCGTGAAGGGCGAAGTCATTAAGACTGTCCCCGAGAGCCAGATTGTTGAGACACTGATCGAAGAGGCCATGCGTATCGCCGAAGAGATGGGGGAGGCCGATGGCGAAGATGCTGTCAAGGGTAGCCCCGTGGTTAGCGTCTCGTAGCGAGACAGCCGCCGATGGGATTTCCGTCCGGGTGCTCGGCGCTGCCGACACCCGGGCCCTTCGCGTGCTCGCGATGGAAGACCCTGTAGCGAATGTCTTCATTCTGGCGCATCTCGATTCGTCGGGGAGCGCCGCACCCACGTCCGGTGGGGCGAGCGTCTTTGGAGTGTTCGACGGCGATGCCCTGGTGGGTGCCTGCTGGGCCGGCGCCAATCTGGTTCCGGTGCAGCTGGACCCCGGGCTGGCTTCCCGCGTTGCGGCTGTTGCGCACCGGGCAGGACGCCGGTACGCCTCGATCTTCGGGCCGGCGGAGACCGTACTGGCGCTGCATTCCCGCTTGGAGCAACTGGGCCATTTCGCCCACGAGGTACGCGCCGACCAGCCACTTCTGGCCATCTCGGGGCCACCCGCCATCGAAGCCAATCCGCAGCTCGGCTTCGGAAACATCGCGGATTTCGACCGTATCCTGCCCGCGTGCGCAGCCATGTTCGAAGAGGAAGTGGGGTATTCTCCCTTCCTCGGGAGCGAGGACTTCTACAGCCGCAGGGTGGCCGGACTGATCCGGCAAGGCCATTCCCTGGTGCACATCGACGCCGGCGGGAAAGTGAAGTTCAAAGCCGAACTCGGGGCGGTCACCGCTCAGGCCACCCAAGTGCAGGGCGTCTGGATGAACCCCGAGTTCCGCGGCCAAGGACTCAGTGCCGGGTACATGGCGGGAGTCGTTGTCCTGGCCCAGCAGTTCGCGCCGATCACCAGCCTCTACGTCAACGAGTACAACACCAGGGCGCGCGCCACGTACGAGCGGGTCGGGTTCAAGCGCCTGGGAACCTTCGCCACGGTGCTGTACTGATCAACCCCGTTCTAGGCAACCCAACTAACTCGCAATAGATGTCGTTTTGAGGGCTCATAACGACGTCTAATGCGAGTCAGTTGGGAGGGGTGAGCGCGCCGGTGAGGTAGTGCTGGACGTTCGGGGCCACAAGCCGCACTACCTCGTCCTGGGATGCCGAAGCCAGGGGCTCCAGCCGGACCACGTAGCGCATCAGCATGAGACCCACCACCTGCGTGGCAACAAGGGTGCCGCGCATCTTCGTCTCCTCAGGGGAACCGGGAAGACCCGCTGTGATCCTGGACAGGATGGTCCTCGCCACCATCTCCCGCAGCAAGGCGGTCTTGGCCTTGGAGCCGATCGTTCCCCTGACAAACGCGACAAGCCCGTGTTGTGCCGGGCTTTCCCACAGACGCAACACGGCGCGGACGATTGCTTCGGAGCGTTGCGCCGGGGCCAACGATTCGACGCCGGCCAGGACCTCGTCGGGATCAGCCGGGAGTTCGATGCTCTGGGCGAAGAGTTCGTCCTTGCCCTTGAAGAAGTGGTGGACCATGGCCGGGTCCATCTCTGCTTCGCGGGCCACTTGCCGCAGGCTCGTGCCGTCGAAGCCGTGTTCGGCGAAGAGCCGGCGCGCTGTAGCGAGGATCAGCTCGCGGGAGTCGCTCCCGCCGCTGCGGCGTCCCCGCCGCAGGGGAGGCACGCCGCCGCTCATGAGGTCCGCCGTCGGAGGGTGAACGAAGCCAGGACCAAGACCCCCACAACGATCGCCGCCATGACCCCGGCATCCTGCCACATGGCCTGCGTCGCCTCGGTGTTGTCGGCGATCTGCTGGAGCGCATCGACCGAAAACGTCAACGGCAGCACATTGGAAATGCCCTCCAGGAGGCTGTTCATGTGGTCCCTGGCCACGAAGAGTCCGCACAAGAGGATCTGCGGTATCACCACCACCGGCATGAATTGCACCGCCTGGAATTCGGTCCTCGCAAAGGCCGAGCACAACAGGCCGAGCGCAACACCGAGTACTGCGTTGATGACGGCAATCATCACGACGTAACCGGGACCGCCCTTGATATCCAGATTGAAGATCCAGTAGGCCACAGCGGTTGCCACAAGGGACTGCAGGGCCGCCATGATGGAGAACGCCAACGCGTAGCCGAACAGGAGATCGGCTTTGTGGATGGGCGTCGTCAGGAGCCGTTCCAACGTCCCCGACGTCCTTTCGCGCAACATCGTGATCGACGTGACCAGGAACATCACCACAAACGGGAAAATGGCCAGCATCATGAGTCCCACGCGGTCAAAGGTCCGGGGGAATCCGGGAGGCGGGGTTTCGTTCTCGAACAGATAGTAGACGCCCGTGAGTAGCAGGGCCGGAACCACCATGATGAGCGCGACGCTCCGGTGGTCGTGCCGCAGTTGTTCCAGGACCCGCCTGGTGGTGGCAAACATCATCCGTGGATTCATCACGCCACCTGGCTTTCATTGGCACTCCGGTGGCTCGAAGCGGCGCCCGCTTCCTGGATGATGTGCAGGAAGGCCTGTTCCAGGTCGTTGCTGTGTCCCCGCTCGCTCAGTTCCGCCGGACTGAGCTGCGCCAGCAGCAATCCATCGCGGAGCAGGAGCAACGAGGAACAGTGCGAGGCCTCCTCCATGACATGGCTGGACACCAGCAGGGTGGTGCCCGCTTTGGCCAAGGCGGCGAACCGTTCCCACAGCTCGGCACGCAGTACCGGATCCAAGCCAACCGTCGGTTCGTCGAGGACCAGCAGCTTCGGATGCGAGACGAGCGCGCAGGCCAGCGAGACCCGGCTGAATTCACCGCCGGAAAGGTCTGCCGTTTTCCGCCGTGCCAGTGATTCGAGCCCGACGGCGGCAATCGCCTCCGCGGTGTCGGCCGCCGAGACGCCGTGCATGGCTCCGAAATACCTCACGTTCGCCTCGACGCTGAGGTCCGTGTAGACGCTCGGTGCCTGGGTGACGTATCCGACGTCGTGCCGCAATGACGGAGTACCTGCTGGACGGCCCAATACGTCCACGCTGCCGGCTGTCAGCCGCTGGACGCCGACGATGCAGCGCATGAGGGTTGTCTTGCCGCTCCCCGAGGGTCCAAGCAGGCCCGTGATCCGTCCGGGTTCCATGGCGAAGTCCACGCCACGGAGAATCTTCTTGCGGCAGCGCGTGACGTGCAGGCCCTCCACCGTGACCGCAGGGGACATGCCTGGTGCAGGACTTCCCGCTGGACTGTGGGACATCGCGGCCTCCGATTTATTCATCAGGTGATGAATAAAAGGTAAATCCATTACACAGGCGCGTCAACTGTGAGCCTCGGTGACAGATCCTGCAACGCGGGGTCACTTACGGCCCATGTCGGACCTCCGGATGGGCGCTAACTGACCCCGCGTTGTTCGTTGCCAGAATTGATTAGTCCAAGCCCTTGAAAAAAGTGTCCACCATCACATAAATTCAGAACCAGCCGTGTCGCTGGGGCGCGGACGGTTTCAGAGAGGAAACACAAAACCAAATGGCTGTAGGCGTTGATCTTTCGAAGGCATTCGACGAGTCCGACTAAGCCTCCAGGACAACGCCCGCGGCCGACCAGCCGCTGAGCCACGCCATGGCAGGATGACCAGCCGCCCAGCGGCCAGGGGCTTCCTCGCACCATGGCGTGGCTCATGTTCGTTCGGGGCGGCTTTGCTTTCCGAAGAACCCGGGGAAGGGATCCGGGGGGGACGGCCCCGGCAGGTTCCCCGGCCGCAAGCCGGTAGATTGGTACACAGTAGTTTTTGCCAGCTCTTGCCATAGAAACGGATTCTGACCCGTGGTCCTTCGCCTCTCCCAGCTGTTCCTGCGCACCTTGCGTGAAGATCCCGTCGACGCCGAAGTCGCAAGCCACAGACTCCTGGTCCGTGCGGGCTATATCCGCCGTGCCGCACCGGGCATCTACACGTGGCTGCCTTTGGGATTGAGCGTCCTGCGCAAGGTCGAGCAGATCATCCGCGAGGAAATGGCCGCTATCGGCGCCCAGGAAGTCCACTTCCCGGCACTGCTGCCCCGCGAACCGTACGAGGCGACCAACCGCTGGACCGAATACGGCGAAGGGCTGTTCCGCCTCCAGGACCGCAAGGGTGCCGATTACCTCCTCGCCCCCACGCACGAGGAAATGTTCACCCTCCTGGTCAAGGACCTGTACTCCTCGTACAAGGACCTGCCGCTGAGCCTGTACCAGATCCAGAACAAGTACCGCGACGAAGCACGCCCCCGGGCAGGCCTCCTCCGCGGCCGCGAATTCATCATGAAGGATTCCTACTCGTTCGACGTCGACGACGCCGGCCTGGACGCGAGCTACGCGGCCCACCGTGCCGCGTACCTGAAAATCTTCGAGCGCCTTGGCCTTGAGGTCATCCCCGTCGCCGCCACGGCAGGCGCCATGGGCGGATCCAAGAGCGAGGAGTTCCTGCACCCCACCGAGATCGGCGAGGACACCTTCGTGCGCTCGGCGGGCGGCTACGCCGCCAACGTCGAAGCCGTGACCACCGTGGCCCCGGCCGAGATCGACTTCAGCAACGTGCCTCCCGCACGCGTCCTGGACACCCCGGACACGCCCACGATCGACACCCTCGTGACGGCTGCCAACCAGCTCGCACCGCGCAGCGATTCCGACGGCGGCGCCTGGACTGCCGCCGACACCCTCAAGAACGTGGTCCTCGCCGTCACGCTGCCCACGGGCGAACGCCAGATCGTGGTCATCGGCGTTCCCGGTGACCGCGCCGTGGACCTCAAGCGCGTCGAAGCCAACATCGGTTCATTCCTGCCCATTGCCGGCGAAATCGGGCTCGAAGCGGCGAACGAGGACGACCTCAAGAAGATTCCGGAACTCGTCAAGGGCTACATCGGCCCCGGACTTGTCCTCGGCGAGGCCGTTCTCGGGCTCGAAGGAACGTCCAAGTTGCTCTTCCTTGTTGACCCCCGGGTTGTCTCGGGTACCAGCTGGGTTACCGGGGCGAACGAAGACGGAAAGCACGTGTTCGGTCTCGTAGCCGGGCGCGACTTCGCCTGGGATGGCGTCATCGAATGCACCGAGGTCCGCGCGGGAGACGAAGCCCCGGACGGCTCCGGCCCCTTGGAGACTGCCCGCGGCATCGAAATGGGACACATCTTCCAGCTCGGCCGCAAATATGCCGAGGCCCTCGACCTGAAGGTCCTTGACCAGAACGGCAAGCAGGTTGTGGTCACCATGGGCTCCTACGGTGTCGGCGTGACACGTGCCGTGGCCGCCCTGGCCGAGGCCAACAACGACGACCGGGGCTTGATCTGGCCGCGCTCCGTGGCCCCCGCGGACGTCCACGTGGTCGCCGTCGGACGCGGCGAGGAAATCTTCGCTGCGGCCGAGAAGCTCTCCGCCGAGCTCGAGGCCGCCGGCCTCGACGTGATCTACGACGACCGCCCCAAGGTTTCCCCCGGCGTGAAGTTCGGCGACGCCGAGCTCGTGGGCGTCCCCACCATCGTGGCGGTGGGCCGTGGCTTGGTGGACGGCGTTGTGGAGATCAAGGACCGTCGCACCGGCCAGGCAGAGAACGTGGCAGTCGAGAAGGCTGCCGACTACGTGGTCAACGCCGTACGCCAGAAGTGATCTCCGGCTTCGAGTCGGTCCAGCTCACCACGCTCGTCATGATCGTCGTCGCTGGATTCGCGGCCGGTTGGATCGATGCCGTGGTGGGCGGCGGGGGACTGATCCAGCTCCCCGCGTTGCTCCTGGTTCCGGGGATCACCCCGGTCCAGGCGCTGGCCACCAACAAGATGGGCTCTATTTTCGGGACGACAACCAGCGCTGTCACCTACTACCGCCGGGTTGGCCCTGACCTCAAGACGGCCATACCCATGGCGGTGATTGCCCTCGCGGGCAGTTTCGGCGGAGCCGTCCTGGCGGCCAACCTTCCGTCGAGCGTCTTCAAACCCATCATCGTGGTGGCCCTCATCGCCGTCGCGCTCTTCACTGCGCTGCGCCCCAATGCAGGCGAGCTGACCGCTCTGCGTCATGACGGCCACACGCACTACGTGGTGGCCTGCGCCATAGGCAGCGTGATCGGGTTCTACGACGGCCTGATAGGTCCTGGTACAGGCTCCTTCCTGGTGATCGCCCTCGTCTCCGCGATGGGCTATGCCTTCCTTGAGGCCAGCGCCAAGGCGAAGATCGTCAATATGGCCACGAACGCCGGTGCCCTGTTGTTCTTCCTGCCGCACGGATCACTGCTGTGGGGCGTCGGCGCCGTGCTGGGCTTGTCCAACATGGCCGGCGGCTACCTGGGCGCCCGGACAGCCGTGAAACAGGGCAGCGGGTTTGTGCGGATTGTGTTCCTGATCGTGGTCGGCGCGTTGATCGTCAAACTCGGCGTGGACGTCTGGAACGACTACTTCGCCGCGTAGCGCCCCGGACGTCGCAAGCGATGGCCGCAGGGAAGCCCCGGGCGTAGCATGCACTCATGTGGGTCGATTCCGGCGACTATGAGCAGGCACTGGAACGTGCATGGGAGCATACGCGTGAGTGGTTGAGGGCCTTGCCCAGGCGGCCGGTACGGCCAAGCATCACGGCTGACGACGTCGCGGCAGTCTTCGGTGGACCGTTGCCGGCCAGCGGACTGGACGCGGCCTCGGTCATTGATTTCCTTGCCGAACATGCAGAGCCCGGGCTCATGGCCATGCAATCGGGGCGTTTCTTCGGTTGGGTCATCGGCGGCACGGTGCCGGCAGGCATGGCTGCGGACTGGATGGTTTCCGCATGGGACCAGAACTCCGGACTGCGTTTTGCCACACCCGCCACTGCCGGGATCGAAGAGGCGGCAGGGCAATGGCTCCTTGAGCTGCTCGGCCTACCTGTTGGCTCCGACGTCGGATTCGCGACCGGCGCAAGCATGGCCAACTTCACGGCGCTCGCGGCGGCCCGATGGCGCCAGCTGGCCGCCGTCGGCTGGGATGTCAACGCCGGGGGACTCCAGGGCGCGCCGAAACTTCGTGTCCTCGTCGGGGCCGAGCGCCACGAGAGCCTGGACATGGCCTTGCGCTTCCTGGGCTTCGGGGCCCCGGAGGTTGTTGCGGCGGACCATCAAGGAAGGATTGACCCAGCCGCGCTTCGGACTGCGTTGGAGTCCGGTTCCGGTCCGGCAATCGTGTGCCTCCAGGCCGGGAACCTGCATTCCGGAGCCTTCGATCCTTTCCCCGAGGCGATTTCTGCTGCCAAGGATCATGGCGCGTGGGTCCATGTTGACGGGGCTTTCGGGCTGTGGGCAGCCGCTGTGCCGGGACTGCGGCATCTGGTGGAGGGCGTCGGATTGGCCGATTCGTGGGGAACCGATGCCCACAAGACCCTCAACGTGCCGTACGACGCCGGGATCGTGGTGGTACGTGACGTTGCTGCCCTGCGATCCGCCATCGGCATGCACGCCGAATACTTGATGCAGGATGACCACGGCCCCGGCGACCCCATGGAGAAGGTACCCGAGCTTTCCCGACGGGCCAGGGGAGTGCCGGTATGGGCGGCCTTGCGTTCCCTGGGTGGGGATGGCGTGCGGGAGCTTGTCGCCGGGCGCGCCGAGTGTGCCGCGGAACTGGCCAGGCGGCTTGCCGAGGTGCCCGGCGTCGAGGTCCTCAACGATGTGGTGTTCACGCAGTTGTCGCTGGCCTTCGGTTCCGACGAGAGGACGCGTGCCGTGACGGACTTCATCATGGCCGACGGGAGGGTCTGGATGTCCGGTTCACGCTGGCAGGGCAGGGATATCCTGCGAGTCTCGGTGACCAACTGGTCCACGGACTCGGCAGACCTGGATATCGCGGTGCAGGCCATCAAGGATGCTCTGGCGGCCACCGCCTAAGCGTGGCGCCTGAACGGTACGGCCTCCGGCGCCCTGAAGCTAGCTCGAGGCGGCCAGTCCAGGTTCGGGCAGGTCGTGTGCGGCGGGCAGGCCGTCCAAGGGACGTCCTGCGAGGGTGCTGGCCACCCACAAGGAGCGTGCAAGGTCGCCCTCATGCCGTGGCTTTCGGGCATACCACAGGGCGTTTTCGACCTCGCGAACCAGGCTCCATTCGCGGGCCGCTTCGCCGTCCAGGCCGGCCGCGCGGCTGAAATCCGCGCAACGCTCCAGGAGCGCAACCTCCGGGGCCGTCGTGGAGAGGTCGCGGATACGGTTCCACAAGATCGGGGCGACGGCGAACTCCGCCTCACCGATCTTTGGTTGCGGATCGATCGCCACGTATGCGCGCCTTCCGGCGGCCCGGGCGCCATTGAGGTGGGGGAGGATGTTCATGAAATGCAGGTCGCAATGGACCAGGACGTCCCTGCCCGCCCGCCGTCCGACAGCGCCCCGGGTCTGGCACACCTCCAATGCGGCTTCCAGGAGCCATCGGGGGAAGGGCTGGCCAAGGTGCTCCCAGTCCGCCGGCAACTCATCGCTCCAGCGCTCGGCACGTGCCGCTATATGCTCAAACTCTTTCCACTCGGGCCGCTCGTCGGGTTCGATGCTGAGTTCCTTCACGAGCGATCCCCACACGTCGCGGGCTTCGTCCATCGGGGCGCCCTGTAACCAACTGACGGCGTCGAGCCGCTCCAGGAGCATCGCGCAGGACGCGGCATCGGCGTCGAGCATCCTGACGGCCCCGGTGCCGCCCCACAGGGCCAGCGCGTGCCGTTCAACGAGGGCCTCCTCGTGCGGGAACGCTATCTTGAGCACCGAACGGGCGCCGTTGTAGAGGACCGGAATGACGATGCCGCCGTGGCCATTCCAAGGTTGCCCGCCGGGTTCCAGGTCAACGGACAGCCGCCAGCGTTCCAAGCTGGCATTGATCAGTCCGGGCAACCCTGAGAGCCACGCCCGCCCCTCCGCTGTGCGGGAGTAGCGTGCCTGGAGGTCGCCAGGGATCGAAACGAAGGTAGACATCACTGTCAGCCTACCCAAGCCGGTCCGGGGATGGTTCAGACCACTCCGGAGGAGCCCAGGAGGCTTCCGATGAAGAACGTCGCAGCAAGCGCAAGGGCTCCGCCGATGACGACCCGCACGGCGGCGCGGGTCTTCGAGCTGCCGCCGATCCACGCCCCGATCGCTCCCGTGATGGCCAAGGCGAGCAGCACGGAAATGAAGGTCAGCGGTACACGCAGTCCCGGAGGCGGGAGCAGGATCGCGAGCATCGGCAGTACCGCGCCGAGGGTGAAGGCAATGGCGGACGCGAAGGCCGCATGCCAAGGGCTCACGATGTCGTCCTCGTCGATGTTCAATTCGGCGGAAAGGTGGGCCGCCAAGGCGTCATGCTCCGTCAACTCCACGGCCACTTTCCGCGCTGTTTCAGGCCGCAGTCCCTTGGCCTCATAGATCGCAGTCAATTCCGCGAGCTCTTCTTCGGGTTCCTCGGCGAGCTCCCGGCGTTCCTTCTCGATGAGGGCCTTTTGGCTGTCACTTTGGCTGCTGACGGAGACGTACTCGCCGAGTGCCATGGACACCGCGCCGCCCACGAGTCCGGCGGCTCCGGCAGTGAGGATCGCGCCGGTGTTCGTGGTGGCGCCGGCGACACCCACCACGATGGCGGCGACGGAGACGATTCCGTCATTGGCGCCAAGGACGCCTGCCCGGAGCCAGTTGAGCCGGTGGGCGAGGTCGTTGGCGTGTGGTTCATTCTCGTGCAGGGCTGCAGTTTCGATGGAAGCCATGGTACAAGCCAAGCACTTGGAATCTGCTGCCGCCAGCAAAGAAAGGCTTTCCTATGGACCCGGAGTGCCGCTCGGCAGTGGGGGCAGCGCCTTGCCGTCGACCGCAAGGCCGGCGAAGGGACCAACCGGGGTTCCCCAGGCCTGGCTGCGTTTGGCGGCGTCCACGAGCCCGTCGATCGCCCATTGGCGCGTCTCGCCCTCCGACAACGCGACGAGGTCGGCGTAGGCAGTCAGCGAGCTGGACTCCATGCTCCCGAGCGCCAGCCCGGGTTTGGCGGCGAAAGTCGCAGGCAGGCGATAGCCGGCTTCCCGCGGGGGCGTGGCGATGCAGTGCAGCCGGCCCTGGGCCTCCGCTCCGCGGAGCAGCTCCTGGTGGCGCGCCAACCACGTGCTTGCCGTCGCCGACGCCTTCGCGTCCAGCTTGGTCAGGGCCACTTGGTACGCATAGATCGCCTCCTGTTCGGAGCTGACGACGGCGGCAAGGGCTCCGGGCAGATTGGCCTGGGTGGGCGCCGTTCCGGGTGTCGGCGCCGTCGTCGAGGTGCCCGTTGAGGCAGGGCAGCTCGGCGGCGGTGCCGGGGCGGCACTCGCCCCGGGCGGGGTCGCTGGTAGCGGCAAGCCCCAGTTCGTGGCAAGCCGCGATGACTCAAGCAGCTGGGCGGTCCCGACGGCGGCAAGCAGCCGGGCCATGCCGCCGTCGGCATTCGCGGCGTCCGCCAAGCGACGGGAAGCGCTCGCGGAGAGCGCGGAGACGAAGCCAGCCCGCGTTGGGCGGTCCTGCGTGGCACGGAGGCTGGGGGTGGCCGTGGGAGTGCTCGACGCCGACGGGCCGGAAGGTTGCAGCAGCGCCTGCGCCTGGCTTGTAAGCAACATCACAGTCTCGGTGCTCTCCAGGAGCGATGCGTTGCCCAGGAGCGTCTCGGCCGAAGAGAGCGCTTCGGAACGGGCAGTTTCGGAAAACGGCACCGCCTGGGGCTTTCCAACGTCCCGCGGGACAAGCACGGCGCCGACTCCGAGGACGAGGACTGCGAGGAAGGCCAGCAGGAGGGTCCTCATCCAGCCATGGCTCCGTGGTTTCTCAACAGTCTCGTGGTTCACAACAGACTATGGTGTCACGCCCGCAGGCAACTTGCGTCCCCGCGGAGGGACCCCGTGCACCACGCCGCCGCAAATGTCGTTAAGCTAGTAGTCACAACATCATCTATCGGGAGGCGGCTGGCCAGTGAGTCATTCGGAAGCCACGACTTCAACAGACCAGGCTGGAACGGATCCGACGAGTCCAGCACAACACGAGGTCCGCAACCCCGAGGAGAGCAGGCTGAAGGCCCTTCTGGAGCCTGCCGTCCTGGCGAGCCGGCTCTATCTTGAGGATGTTGCCATCCACGTTGCCGGTTCGCACCGGGTAGTCCACGTGGTCATCGACCTGCCCCAGGAGGAAACCGGCGGCGTCAGCCTGGACGTCATCGCGGAAATCTCCAGGGCGCTCTCGGACATCCTGGACAACGATCCCCGCACCGACGGCCGCCCCTACGACCTTGAGGTCTCCTCGCCCGGCGTCGGGCGCCCCCTCACGGAGCCCCGCCACTGGCACCGGGCGCGCGGACGCATGGTCAAGGTCAACGTGATCCAGGGAGAGAACCTGACGGGCCGCATCCAGTCCGTCGACGACGACGGCGTCACGCTGGTTCCCGAGCAAGAGGTCAAGAAGGGCATGAAGCCCAAGCAGGGCGAACCCGTGAAGATTCCTTTCGACAGGATCCGCCAAGGAAAAGTCGAGATAGAGTTCAGCCACCTCAACGAGGCCGTGCTGGAAGACGAGTACAACGGACCTTCCGAGGAGGCCTAATGGATATTGACATGAGTGCGCTGAGACTCCTGGAGCGTGAGCGTGAAATCCCGCTGGACCTCCTGATTCCCACCATTGAGCAGGCGCTCCTGGTGGCATACCACAAGACGCCGGGCGCCTTCGAAAAGGCCCGTGCGGAGCTGGACCGCAAGAGCGGGCACGTGACCATTTGGGCCACGGAAATCGACGACGACGGCGAAGCCATCGGCGAGTTCGAGGACACTCCTGCCGGATTCGGCCGCATTGCGGCGAGCACCGCGCGGCAAATCATCCTGCAGCGCCTGCGCGACGTCGAGGACGACAACGTCCTCGGCGAATTCAAGGGCCGTGAAGGCGAACTCGTCGCCGGCCTGATCCAGCAGGGCAACAACCCGCACATGATCCAGGTGAACCTCGGTTCCGTGGAAGCACTGTTGCCGCCGCCCGAGCAGGTGCCGGGGGAGAAGTACACCCACGGCAACCGCCTGCGTGCGTTTGTGGTGGACGTCCACCGCGGCGCCAAGGGACCCTCCATCACGCTGTCGCGTTCACACCCGGGCCTTGTACGGAAGCTTTTCGAACTGGAGGTCCCGGAGATCGCGGACCGATCCGTCGAGATCGTGGCATTGGCACGCGAGGCCGGACACCGGACCAAGATGGCCGTCAAAGCCAACACCCCGGGCATCAACGCCAAGGGTGCCTGCATTGGTGAAATGGGTTCCCGCGTCCGCGCGGTCATGACCGAACTCAATGACGAAAAGATCGACATCGTCGACTTCAGCGACGATCCGGCGACCTTCATCGCCAACTCCCTTTCGCCGTCGCGCGTGAATTCCGTCACTATCACGGACGAAGCCACGCGTTCGGCCCGCGTGGTTGTTCCCGACTACCAGCTCTCCCTCGCCATCGGCAAGGAAGGCCAGAACGCCCGCCTCGCAGCCAAGCTGACCGGCTGGCGGATCGACATCGTCTCTGACGCCACTCCGGCCAAGGGCAACTAAATAGACCAAACGGTGCCCGGCCCCGGATCCCCGCAGCTTGTGGATTCGGTGGCCGGGCACTCGGGGGCTTAGAATGGATGGAACCGGGCCTATGCCCGGTATCCGTGCGCTTTGGCGTGCTCGCGGCTTGTGGGGCAATAATCCCGGCAAGTCGAGGGTGGGCGCCGAGCCAAGCAGAACCGCAGAAGACAGGCAAAGACACTGAGGCAGGTTGATACACCCAGTGACTGAACTGCTTCACACCAGGCACCAGCCTGTGCGCACCTGCATCGGATGCCGGAAACAAGGCAAGCGGAGCGAGTTGATCCGGCTTGTCGCCGAAGGCGGCGGGTCACCCGTCGTCCTGGTGGATGAACGACGCCGGATGGCTGGCCGGGGTGCGTGGCTGCACCCCAGCACCACGTGCCTGACGCTGGCAAGCAAACGGCGTGCTTTCGCTAGGGCCCTCGCGGGCGCAAGTGAAGTCACCGCCGTCGAACGCTACCTGGCGGCAGTCATACCCCCTGCGGACACCCACGTGAAAGCAGGAAAACCGTCCAAACCTGAAAGCGGGTCAGAAAACTGATGGAAACCCGATGAGTTCCCAGCGATGAGTGCGCAACGATGACAACTTTGTTGCGCTCTGCACAGGGCCTATCCGCCGCGTTAGCGGCAGGGGCCCGCAGTAAGAATTAGACGGTTCGTGCCTGGCTCGGTGCGGACCGAGACAGGAGAAATGTGGCCAAGGTCCGCGTACATGAGCTCGCCAAAGAGCTCGGTATTACTTCCAAAGATGCAGTGACAAAACTGCAGGAATTGGGCGAATTCGTTCGCTCCGCCTCTTCGACAATTGAGGCACCGGTCGTGAAGAAGCTTCGCGACGCCTATCCGGGCGCCGGCGCTGCGAAGGCCGCTGCCCCGGCAGCACCTCGCGTTGCAGCCCCCGCGGCACCCGCTGCCCCTGCTGCACCGGCAGCATCCCGCCCGGCTCCGGGCCCCGCTGCGCCCAAGGCTCCGGTTCCAGCCCCCAAGGCTGAAACCCCCGCCCCGGCGGCGCCTGCGGCTCCCGCAGCCGCAGCAAGCCCCGTTTCCGCCAAACCGGGTGCCCGTCCGGCACCCAAGGCCGAAGCCCCTGCCCCGGCACGTCCGGGCAGCCAGGCACCGCGGCCAGGCGGCCCCCGTCCGGGCAACAACCCGTTTGCGACCTCGCAGGGCATGCCCCGCGGCCGTGGCGACGGCGAGCGTCCTCCCCGTCCGGGCAACAACCCCTTCGCAACTTCGCAGGGCATGCCGCGTTCCGGTGGCCGCACTGACGGCGAGCGTCCCGGCGGTCCGCGTCCCGCGGCCGGCGCAGGCGGTCCCCGCCCCGCAGCCGGTTCCGGTGGTCCGCGTCCGGGTGCTCCGCGCCCCGGTGCTCCCCGTCCGGGCGCTCCGCGTCCGGCAGGTGGCCCCGCAGGAAACCGTCCCAGCCCGGGCATGATGCCCAACCGCACCGAGCGTCCCGCTCCCGGTGGCGCAGGCCGTCCGGGCGGCGCTGGCCGTCCCGGTGGTGGCGGCCCCGGCCGTCCGGGTGGCGCTCCTGGTGCCGGCACCGGTGGCGGAGCTCCCGCCGGCGGTGGCTTCGGCAAGGGCGGCCGCGGACGCGGCGGTACCCAAGGTGCCTTCGGCAAGGGTGGCGCAGGACGCGGCAAGCAGCGCAAGTCGAAGCGTGCAAAGCGTCAGGAACTGGAGCAGATGAGTGCTCCGTCGCTGGGTGGCGTATCCGTACCCCGCGGCGACGGCAACACCGTAGTCCGGCTCCGTCGCGGCTCGTCCATCACGGACTTCGCCGACAAGATCGAGGCGAACCCCGCTGCACTGGTGACCGTGCTGTTCCACCTCGGTGAAATGGCAACGGCTACGCAGTCGCTGGACGAGGACACCTTCGGCCTGCTCGGCGCCGAACTCGGCTACAAGGTACAGGTTGTCTCTCCGGAAGACGAAGAGCGCGAGCTCCTCGACTCGTTCGACATCGATCTCGATGCCGAACTGGAAGCCGAAGGCGACGACGTCCTCGAACCGCGTCCGCCGGTTGTCACCGTCATGGGTCACGTTGACCACGGTAAGACCCGATTGCTCGACGCTATCCGGAAGACCAACGTGGTTGCCGGCGAACACGGCGGCATCACGCAGCACATCGGTGCCTACCAGATCAGCCACGTCCACGAAGGCACTCCGCGCGACATCACCTTCATTGACACCCCGGGTCACGAGGCGTTCACCGCCATGCGTGCACGTGGTGCCAAGGTCACCGACATCGCCATCTTGGTTGTCGCAGCCGACGACGGCGTCATGCCGCAGACGGTGGAAGCACTCAACCACGCACAAGCGGCCAACGTGCCGATCGTCGTCGCGGTCAACAAGATCGACAAGGAAGGTGCGAACCCGGACAAGGTCAAGGGCCAGCTCACCGAGTACGGCCTGGTTCCCGAAGAATACGGTGGCGACACCATGTTCGTTGAGGTTTCTGCCCGCCAGAACATCAACATTGACGAACTGATCGACGCCGTGCTGCTGACCGCAGACGCCGCTTTGGACCTGCGCGCCAACCCGGACAAGGACGCTCGAGGCATTGCCATCGAAGCGAACCTGGACAAGGGCCGCGGCTCCGTGGCCACCGTCCTGGTCCAGTCCGGTACCCTGGCCGTCGGTGACACGATCGTGGCCGGTACGGCCCACGGCCGCGTGCGTGCCATGTTCGACGAAGACGGCAACGCCCTCGACGTCGCGCTCCCGTCCCGTCCGGTCCAGGTCCTGGGCCTGTCCAACGTACCGCGTGCAGGCGACACCTTCCTGGTGACCTCCGACGAGCGTACGGCCCGCCAGATCGCTGAAAAGCGCGAGGCAGCCGACCGCAACGCGGCACTGGCCAAGCGCCGCAAGCGCATCAGCCTCGAGGACTTCGACAAGGCTGTGGCCGAAGGCAAGATCGACACCCTCAACCTCATCCTCAAGGGTGACGTTTCCGGTGCGGTCGAAGCCCTCGAAGACGCCCTGCTCAAGATCGATGTGGGCGACGAAGACGTTCAACTGCGCGTCATCCACCGCGGTGTGGGTGCCATCACGCAGAACGACGTCAACCTCGCCACGGTGGACAACGCCATCATCATCGGCTTCAACGTCAAGCCCGCCGAGCGCGTGGCTGAACTGGCCGATCGTGAAGGCGTGGACATGCGCTTCTACTCCGTCATCTACTCGGCAATCGATGACATCGAGCTGGCCCTCAAGGGCATGCTCAAGCCGGAGTACGAGGAAGTCCAGCTCGGTACCGCCGAGGTCCGCGAAGTCTTCCGTTCTTCCAAGTTCGGAAACATCGCCGGTTCGATCGTGCGCTCGGGCATCATCCGCCGTAACACGAAGGCCCGCGTCAGCCGCGATGGCAAGGTCATCGGCGACAACCTCACCGTTGAGACGCTCAAGCGCTTCAAGGACGACGCCACCGAGGTCCGCACGGACTTCGAGTGTGGTATCGGTCTTGGCTCGTACAACGACATCAACGAAGGTGACATCATCGAGACCTTCGAGATGCGCGAAAAGCCGCGCGTCTAAGGTGTCGCAGGCCGGTGCTGCTCTCGGGCGGCTCCGGCCCGTTCCGCCGATATGGGGGCCCCGCCCCTACGCTGGGCGGCTGACGTCTTACGACGTCGGCCGCCCAGCTTCGGCAGGCCCGATGCCACTCCCGGGCCCCCCATATCGGCTCCACGGGCCTCAGTGGGAAGCTCGCGGCCCGTTTCGGGCCTTTTTTGGCGAGTGGCATTTTTTTGACTTAAGTACGCGAGACGCCACCGCGCCGTCGTACGCAAATTTTAGGAGTAGAAATGGCTGATCCGGCACGCGCTGCCAAGTTGGCGCAGCGGATTAAGGTTGTTGTTGCTGAGGCACTGGGCCGGCGGATCAAGGATCCTCGGGTTGAGGGCATCACTATTACGGATGCCCGCGTCACCAACGATCTTCAGCACGCCACCGTGTATTACACCGTCTTCGGCGACGAAGCCGCCCATTCTGATGCTGTTCGGGCGTTGGAGAAGGCCAAGGGTGTTTTGCGCCAGGAAGTGGGCCGCAACATCACCGTGCGGCTGACTCCGACCTTGGAATTCGTTGCCGACCTCATCCCGGTCAACGCCTCGAACCTTGAGGAGCTCTTGCGCACCGCCAAGCAGCGCGACGCCGAGGTGGCCGCCCTGGCCGCCGGCGCCAAGCACGCCGGCGACGCAGACCCGTACAAGAGCGATGCCCCGCAGGATGCGGACATCGACGAAGACGATTTTGACGAAGAAGACATCGACCTCCGTGCCGATGAAGATATCGACGAAGACGGCGGCAAATAGTCCGGCGCTTCCCGGGTGGGGCCGGATCCGCAGTTCTCGCGACTGCCGGATCCGGTCCTGCGTGTTTAACCGTGAAAAGCCGGGCCAAAATGCTGGCCCGTCGCTAAGATCGGAGCATGGCGGCCCACGATGCAGCTCAGAGTCCCGAAGACTACCTTGAACACGCCGTGCGGCTCGCGGTGCAAAACGTGGCCGACGGCGGCGGCCCTTTCGGCGCCGTCGTGGTCACCCCGGACGGACGGCTCCACGACGGCGTCAACCGGGTCACCCGCGACAACGACCCCACAGCGCACGCCGAAGTAGTGGCCATCCGGCGGGCCGCGTCGGAACTGGGGAGCTTCAACCTCAGCGGCTCGGTGCTCTACTCAAGCTGCGAACCGTGCCCTTTGTGCCTCTCGGCGGCCCTATGGGGCCGGGTCAGCCGCGTCTACTTTGCCGCCGATCGGCACGGGGCAGCGGCCGCAGGCTTCGACGATGCCGTGTTCTACGAATATTTCGACGGCAACAGGCCCGACCTGCTGCCCGTCCAACACACTGACGTTCCTGCATCCGAGGCTCCCTTCGATGCCTGGCGCGGGCACAAGAACCGGACCAAATACTGAGGCTCACGTCCGCGCCGGGAGACGCCCGACGCCGTCGAGCAGTTGCTGCTGGTCACCGCACAAAGCGATCCTGATCCATCCTTCGCCGATGGAACCGAACGCGGTTCCCGGTGCCACGGCCACTCCAGAGTCTGCCAAGAAGGTGCGCACCCAGGCACGCACGTCCCCGCCGCTCACATGCGAGACGTCCGCCCAGAGATAGAAAGCTCCCTGGGCGCCCAGGAAGGGAATGCCCTTCCGGGCAAGCACCGCCGAGGCGGCATCGCGGTTGGAACGGTAGTGCTCCCGCGCCGTGTCCACATAGTCCTGCGGGCCGGTCAGCGCCGCGACGGCAGCGTACTGGGACGGCGAAGCCACGCAGGAAACGATCGCTTCCATGACGTTGTTCATCTTCCGTTCGAGGCCCGGCGGGCAAATGAGTGCGCCGATCCGCAGTCCCGTCAGCCCGTACGTTTTGGACAAGGTCAGGGACGTGAAGACCCGGGCCTCCCCGGGAACGGCGCTGTCGAAGCGGGCGGGACTCGTGTGCGGAACGTCGAAGGTGAAGGCTTCGTAGCATTCATCCGAAATGATCCACAGATCGTGTTTGACGGCCAATTCCACGAGCTCGCGCGTCGTTTCCTCGCAGATCACTGCGCCCAGGGGATTGGACGGCGAATTCAGGACCAATACCTTGGTGCGCGGCGTGATCAGGGCCTCGATGTCCTCGATGCGGGGTTGGAACTCGTGCTCCGGGTAGAGCGGATACTGCACCGGGACGGCGTGCAACAAATGGCTTGTCATGGCAAAAGTCGGGTAGCCCGGATTGGGAATCAGGATCTCGTCGCCGGGGGAGAGGAGCAGGCTCATGGCGAAGTGCAGTCCCTGCTGGGCTCCGTCCACGACATATACGCGCTCCGCCCCGATATCCACGTGGTTGTGGGCACGGAAGCGGTCGGCGAAGGCTTCACGCAGCGCCGGGATTCCGGCATTGGGGGTGTAGTTGGTCTCGTCCCTGTCCAGGCACGCGATCCCCGCGTCCAGGATGTGCCGGGGCAGCGCGAAGCCCGGCTCGCCGATGCTGAGGACGATCGCCCCGGGGGTGCTCCAGGCCGCCTCGGTGATCTCGCGGATCTGGTTCACGGGCACTTCGCGGACGTGTGCGGCAAGCTCAGGCATGGGAGCCATCTTAGCCGCGGTCCCGGAGCGTCCAGGGAAGCCGCGGGCCGCAGGATGCATGCCCCGGCGCGGATATACTGGGAGGCGTGCTTTCTGGACTGGTAATCGTTGACAAGCCGCAAGGATGGACCAGCCACGATGTGGTTGGACGGATGCGGCGACTGGCCGGTACCCGGAAAGTGGGCCATGCGGGGACCCTGGATCCCATGGCCACGGGGGTGCTTGTGCTTGGCATCAACAAGGCCACGCGATTGCTGACCTACATCGTGGGCACCTCCAAGACGTACTCCGCCACCATCCGGCTCGGTGAATCAACCATCACGGACGATGCCGAGGGCGACATCACCGCAAGCCGCAGCGCCGCCGCAGTCACTGAGGACGCCATCCGTTCCGGCGTCGCGCAGCTGAGCGGCGAGATCCAGCAGGTCCCCAGCAGCGTCAGCGCCATCAAGGTCAACGGCGAACGGTCCTACGCGCGCGTGCGTTCGGGGCAAGAGGTCAAGCTCGCCGCCCGGCCCGTGACCATCCACCGTTTCGAGATCCACGCCATCCGGAGGGTCGACGACGGCAGGATAGTGGACATCGACGTGACCGTCGAATGCTCCTCAGGCACCTACATCCGCGCGCTGGCACGCGACCTGGGCGAGGCTCTCGGCGTCGGCGGCCATCTGACGGCGCTGCGCCGCACCCACGTGGGGCCGTACTCCCTGGAGCAAGCCCGCACCCTCGAACAGCTTGCCGAGGAACTGGAAGTCCTCGACATGTCCGCCGCCGCCCGGGCGCTCATGCCCAACCGGGAACTGAGCGACGCCGAAACCACCGAAATCTCCTTTGGCCGCAGGATCGCCGCGGGACCCGCTGCCGGCACGGCCGGCGCGGCCACCGCCGAGAACCCGGCTGCCGCGTTCTCTCCGTCAGGGGAGCTGGTGGCGCTGTTGGCCGATGCGGGGAGCTTCGCCAAGCCCGTCCTGGTGTTCGCCCCCGACAACGAAAAGCAGGCACAGTAACCATGGACGGATACTTTTACGCTGTCCTGATAGTGGGCCTGTTGTCCACCATCATTTGCGTCGCGGCCGGCATCATGAAGAAGGCCCCCAACGACGTCACCATACTGTCGGTTGCCGCCGTCGAACTCGTCCTGCTGGTCTATCTGGTGGGATCGATCATCCGCGTGGCGATGGGTGAAAAGATCGCGGGGGAGCCCTGGGAATTCTGGGGCTACATCATCACGGCGCTGATCCTCCCCGTCGTCGCGGTGTACTGGTCCATCCTGGAGCGGACCCGTTGGAGCAATTTCGTCATGGGCGCCGTGGGCGTCACCGCATTGGTCATGGCGGCCCGCATGAACCAGATCTGGTACTGACATTGGAAGAAGCACACGAAGTGACTGTTGAAACCACCGGGAAGAAGAACCGGGACACCCGCAACACCGGGCCCGGGAGGCTGCTGATTGCGGTCTACGCGGTGTTCGCGATCTCGGCCACGGCCCGTGCCGGCTACCAGATCCTGACCAAGTTCTCGGATGCTCCCTTGGCCCACATCCTCTCGGCTTTCGCCGCCGTGGTGTACATCGTGGCGACGGTCTCCCTCGCGAAGCCAGGCCGCACGTGGTTCAAGGTGTCCCTCGCGGCCGTCCTTGTTGAGATGATCGGCGTGGTGGTGGTTGGCGCCATCAGCCTTTTCGATCCGGTGGCTTTCCCGCACGACACTGTGTGGTCCTTGTTCGGACGTGGATACGGCTTTGTGCCGTTGATCCTGCCGGTCCTGGGACTACTGTGGCTCTACCGTCGGCGTCCGGCACCACTCACGCAGTAGAAATCGGAGCTCCGCCACCGGGCAAGGGCGCCGTGGGATAGCGGGTAACCTTAGAGAATTCCGGCGCCGGAGCAGGCACCGGGCATAGTGAATACCAGCAGTAAAAGGCGAGGTTGATGGTCCACATCTGGAACGATCCCACCGAGGTCCCCGAGGATTTCGGTCCCAGCGTCGTGACCATCGGCAACTTTGACGGCGTCCATCGCGGACACCAGCAAGTGCTGACGCAACTGTTGCGCACGGCAAAGCAGCACGGTGCGCGGTCCGTCGTCGTGACCTTCGATCCCCACCCGGCACTGGTCCATCGGCCCGACTCGGCGCCGGAGCTCCTCATGGGGCTGCAGGACAAGCTCGATGCCCTGGCCGGCACGGGCGTGGACGCCGTCCTCGTCATGAAATACAACCTCACGCTTGCCGCCATGACGCCCGAGGAATTCGTCGTCAAGGTCCTGCTGGACGGGCTTCACGCAGCACATGTCGTTGTGGGCCACGATCTTCGTTTCGGCGTGGGAAATTCCGGCGACGTCGGCACCATGCAGGAATTGGGCAAGGAACTCGGATTCGGCGTCCACGTGGTCAACGAGTTCGGCGCGGAAGGCTTTCCAGTACACGACGACGGCGGCACGGACCGCCGCTGTTCCTCCACCTGGGTGCGCGAGGCCCTTGCCGAAGGCGACGTCGAGACCGCGTCCGCCGTCCTCGGCCGCCCGCACAGGATGCGCGGCGAAGTGGTCCATGGCGCTGCGCGCGGACGCGCCCTGGGCTTTCCGACCGCAAACCTCGACCACGGCGCCACGGGCTACGTACCGGCGGACGGAATCTACGCCGGCTGGCTCGTGGACGAATCCGGAACCCGCTGGCCAGCCGCGATTTCAGTGGGTTCCAACCCCACGTTCGACGGCGTGAGCCGCCAGGTGGAAGCGCACGTGATCGACCGCCCCGAGGAGGCGGTGGAGGACTTCAACCTCTACGGCCAGACCGTCGTGGTGGAATTTACGGCGCGGCTGCGAGGCATGGTGGCCTACCGCGGACCCGAGGCCCTGGTGGAACAGATGCGGCTGGACGTCGTCCAAGCCCACCATCTCCTGCTGGACAAGTAGCCCCCTACCGTGAGCGTTGAGAAGAACACCCGGCCACTCGACGAAGGCATCGTCAAGGACTTCAGCTCACGCATGAGCTACGCCTCCTACCTGCAGCTGCCCGTGCTGCTCAGCGCCCAGCAACCTGTCAGCCAGCCTGAACACCATGACGAACTCCTGTTCATCATCCAGCACCAAACCACCGAGCTCTGGCTAAAGCTGGTCCTGCACGAACTCCGCAGCGCGGCCGCCTGGCTCCGCCAGGACGACCTCGGCTCCGCGCTCAAGGCCATCGCCCGGGTCAAGCACATCCAGAAGACGCTCACCGAGCAATGGTCGGTGCTCGCAACGCTCACCCCCACCGAGTACTCCCAGTTCCGTGGCTTCCTGGGCAATGCCTCCGGCTTCCAGTCGAGCCAATACCGCGCGGTCGAGTTCATCCTCGGCAACAAGAACGCCAAAATGCTGCCAGTGTTCGAATCGGATCCGGAGTCCCGGACCATGCTGGAGGAGCTCCTGAATGCCCCGAGCATCTACGACGAATTCCTGGCTTACCTGGACCGGCATGGCTACGAGGTTCCGCGGTCCGTCCTGGATCGGGACGTCACCCAGGCCCACGAGTTCGCCCCCGAGCTCTTGCCTCTTTTCAAGCACATCTACGAACATGCCGTAGACAACTGGGCGGCGTACGAAGCGTGCGAGGAACTGGTGGACTTGGAAGACAACTTCCAATTGTGGCGCTTCCGGCACCTCCGCACGGTGCAGCGGACCATCGGCATGAAGACCGGAACCGGAGGCTCGAGCGGTGTGTCCTTCCTGAAGAAGGCCCTTGACTTGACGTTCTTCCCTGAGCTTTTCGCCGTCCGGACTGAGATCGGGCAGTGAGCGGCGGCCGTCGTTGAAGAGGCTTTGATGAGGGTCACACGGCAGCTTTCGACAAGATTGCCGGGCTGCCGGTAAACTGAGGGATGGATCCGGCTGCAGTCCGTGGCGGCTGGACCTGTTTTGTGTGCGGTCATCGGCGCATTACAACCCGGCAGCGAGGCGCTGAATCGGGACGCACGGCACAACTCTAGGAGTTCACGTGGCACTTGAAGCCGCTGTTAAGCAGTCCATCATCGAGGCATACGCAACGTCCAAGGGCGACACTGGTTCGCCGGAGGTCCAGATTGCAGTCCTGACTCAGCGGATCAAGGATCTGACTGAGCACATGAAGGAGCACAAGCACGACTTCCACACCCAGCGCGGTCTGCTGGCCATGGTTGGTCGTCGCAAGCGCATGCTGGGCTACCTCAAGAAGACTGACATTGCCCGCTACCGTGCGCTCATCGAGCGCCTCGGCCTGCGCCGCTAGTTTGACTTCGGGCGGCCCGATCCTCCGCGGAACGGGCCGCCTTTTCTCCATAACTAAATCCAACACTTAACAGGAGTTCAACCGCATCGCGCATTCGCGGTCCTCGGTAGTGATCCCCGGGAGCAGCCTTCTGTGATGAAGGCACAGCCCGTGGGTCTCGATCGATGACCGGGTGTCGTACAGGCCAGGAACAGACGCTGGCCTGGGTCGATGCGGGAGGACTTCCGCTAAACAAGAAACGGAGGTGACTCTCAATGGAGGGTCCCGAAATCCAGTTCTCAGAAGCCATCATCGACAACGGCCGCTTCGGCAAGCGTGTAATCCGCTTCGAAACCGGCCGCCTCGCCAAGCAGGCAGCCGGCGCCGCGATGGTCTACATCGACGAAGACACCGCACTGCTGTCCGCAACCACCGCAGGAAAGTCCCCGCGTGAAGGCTTCGACTTCTTCCCGCTGACCGTCGACGTCGAAGAGCGCATGTACGCCGCCGGCCGCATCCCGGGCTCGTTCTTCCGCCGTGAAGGCCGCCCGTCCACCGAAGCCATCCTTGCTTGCCGCCTCATGGACCGCCCGCTGCGTCCCGCGTTCGTCAAGGGCCTGCGCAACGAGGTCCAGATCGTCGTGACCGTCCTGGCGATCAACCCGGACGAGCTCTACGACGTCGTGGCCATCAACGCCTCGTCCATGTCCACCCAGCTCTCCGGCCTCCCGTTCTCCGGCCCGATCGGCGGCGTCCGCGTTGCCCTCATCGCCGACGAACAGGGCACCGAATGGGTTGCCTTCCCGAAGCACTCCCAGCTCGAGAACGCCGTCTTCAACATGGTTGTTGCCGGCCGCATCGCCGGGGACGACGTCGCCATCATGATGGTTGAAGCCGAAGCCACGGACAACTCCTGGAACCTCATCAAGGAACAGGGCGCCACCGCTCCCACCGAAGAGGTCGTTTCCGAGGGCCTCGAGGCTGCCAAACCGTTCATCAAGGCCCTGTGCGAGGCCCAGGCTGACCTGGCCGCCCGCGCTGCCAAGCCTACGGTTGAATTCCCGGTCTTCCTGGACTACCAGGACGACGTTTACGCCGCTGTTGAAGCCGCCGCTGCCGAGAAGCTTGCTGCTGTCTTCCAGATCGCCGACAAGCAGGACCGCGACAACGCCTCCGACGAACTCAAGGACGAAGTCCTTGGCGCCCTCGCCGGCGAGTTCGAGGGCCGCGAGAAGGAACTGTCCGCAGCCTTCCGCTCCTTGACCAAGCAGGTTGTCCGCCAGCGCATCCTCAAGGACCAGATCCGCATCGACGGCCGCGGCCTGACGGACATCCGCCAGCTGACCGCCGAGGTAGAGGTCCTGCCCCGCGTTCACGGTTCCGCCATCTTCGAGCGTGGAGAAACCCAGATCATGGGTGTCACCACGCTGAACATGCTCAAGATGGAACAGCAGATCGACTCGCTGTCTCCTGTCACGCGCAAGCGCTACATGCACAACTACAACTTCCCGCCGTACTCCACCGGTGAAACCGGCCGCGTCGGCTCCCCGAAGCGCCGCGAAATCGGCCACGGTGCACTCGCAGAGCGCGCCCTGGTTCCGGTTCTGCCGTCCCGCGAGGAATTCCCGTACGCCATCCGCCAGGTGTCCGAGGCCCTCGGCTCCAACGGTTCGACGTCGATGGGTTCCGTCTGTGCTTCCACGCTGTCCCTGCTCAACGCAGGCGTGCCGCTGAAGGCCGCCGTTGCCGGTATCGCCATGGGCCTGGTTTCCGACCAGGTTGACGGTCAGACCCGCTACGCTGCCCTGACCGACATCCTCGGCGCCGAAGACGCTTTCGGCGACATGGACTTCAAGGTTGCCGGTACTTCCGAGTTCGTCACGGCCATCCAGCTGGACACGAAGCTCGACGGCATCCCCGCATCGGTCCTGGCCGCAGCCCTGAAGCAGGCCCGCGAAGCCCGCCTGCACATCCTGGACGTCATCAACGCCGCCATCGACACCCCGGACGAGCTCTCCGAGTTCGCACCGCGCGTGATCGCCGTCAACATCCCCGTTGACAAGATCGGTGAGGTCATCGGCCCCAAGGGCAAGATGATCAACCAGATCCAGGAAGACACCGGCGCCGACATCTCCATCGAGGACGACGGCACCGTCTACATCGGCGCCACCAACGGTCCGTCTGCTGAAGCAGCCCGCGCCGCGATCAACGCCATTGCCAACCCGCAGATCCCGGAAATCGGTGAGCGTTACCTGGGCACGGTCGTCAAGACCACCACCTTCGGTGCGTTCGTTTCCCTGACCCCGGGCAAGGACGGCCTGCTGCACATCTCCGAGCTGCGCAAGCTGGCCAGCGGCAAGCGCGTGGACAACGTCGACGACGTCGTCTCCGTGGGCCAGAAGATCCAGGTCGAGATCACCAAGATCGACGACCGCGGCAAGCTCTCCCTCTCCCCGGTTGTGGCCGAGGAAGAAGGCGCCGTCTCCGAGGAAGCTCCCGCCGAAGAGGCTGAAGTTTCCGCCGAGTAGCCTGAACCGGCAAACACGCGGCAGGACCGGTGGACATGTCCACCGGTCCTGCCCGGTTTTAACAACGGATTCCCGTCCCGGGGGCGATGCACCCGCTGGTACGATTGCAGCCAGATTTGGCACCCATGATTTCCCGCAGAACTGAAAGGTCTTGATGACTGTCGTACCCCTCCCATTGGCGCAGACCGTGCCCGGCGGCGAATTGATCCATGGCGCCGAAGGCGGCTCCGTTGTCCGGCGTTCAGTGCTTCCGGGAGGCGTCCGGGTGCTCACAGAGGCCATGCCCGGGCAGCGATCCGCAACCATCGGATTCTGGGTGGGTGTCGGTTCCCGGGACGAGGCGGACGGCCAGCACGGCTCCACCCACTTCCTTGAGCACCTCTTGTTCAAAGGCACCAAGAAGCGCACAGCCCTGGAGATCGCGTCCGCTTTCGACGAGGTCGGCGGTGAATCGAACGCGGCCACCGCGAAGGAAAGCACGTGCTACTTTGCGCGGGTGCTGGACACAGATCTTCCGATGGCTATCGACGTCATCGCGGACATGATCACCGGCGCCGTGCTGGATCCTGCGGAACTTGAGCAGGAACGCGACGTGATCCTTGAGGAAATCGCCATGGACAGCGATGACCCCACCGACGTCGCACATGAAAACTTCGTGGCCGCAGTGCTCGGTGTGCATCCGCTGGGCCGACCGATCGGGGGCACCCCTGCCGCCATCAAGGCTGTGTCCCGCGATTCGGTGTGGGCACACTACCAGCGCTACTACCGACCCGACGAAATCGTGATCACCGCTGCCGGCGGCCTGGACCACGACATCGTGTGCCGCCTCGTGCTCGATGCCTTGCGGACGGCAGGCTGGGAGCTGAAGGACACCGCCGCCCCCGTTGAGCGCCGTTCCACCGAGCGGGCGGACATCACGGGTACCGCAGGGCTGCATGTGATCAAGCGTCCCGTGGAGCAGGCCAACATCATCATGGGTTGCCCCTCGATCGTGGCCACCGACGATCGGCGCTTCGTGATGAGCGTCCTGAACGCTGTCCTTGGCGGTGGCATGTCTTCGCGCCTCTTCCAGGAGATCCGCGAAAAGCGGGGCCTCGTCTACTCCACCTATTCCTTCGCCTCCGCCTATGCTGACGCAGGCTACTTCGGCATGTACGCCGGCTGCACGCCGTCGAAGGTCAAGCAGGTCCTGGAACTCCTGGGCGCCGAGCTGGACAAGCTCGCTGCCGACGGAATCACGGACGAGGAACTGCGCAAGGCCGTCGGCCAATTGTGCGGCGGAATCGTCCTGGCCCTTGAAGACACCGGTTCGCGGATGTCCCGCCTCGGCCGCGCCGAGCTCGTCTCCGGCGAATTCCAGGACATCGACGAAACGCTGGACCGCATCAAGGCCGTCACCGCCGAGCAGGTCCAGGAACTCGCCCGGGTGCTCGCCGAAGCCCCCCGCACCGTAACCGTCGTCGGGCCCTTCGAGGAATCCGAGACGTTCGGCCTCTAAACCCGCGTCCGGGTGGGGAAGGCTGGACGCGCCTGCTCGATCGGGAACATGATGGTGACGTATCCATCGTCCCGCGCAGGAGTCGCCATGAACGAGCCATTGAAGAGTCATGCACACACTGCGCTGGAGGCATTCCTGGGTCATTGGCGGGGGAGCACCGAGCTTGCGGCCTCGCCCTGGGGACCCGCCCGGACCGCCGACGCCGAGGTGACATTCTCGCGCGCGGCGGGAGGCTACGCCTTGGTGCAGAGCTACCGGCACATCGAGCCTGACGGCACCCATTTCGAGGGCCACGGTGTCTTCACCGTTGACCCGGACCACGGAGAGACCCTCTGGTACTACGTGGACAGTATGGGCCGGCCACCGGAAGCTCCGGCCCGCGGGCATTGGGAGGACGGCACGCTCAGGCTTGAGCGGCGTAGTCCTCGCGGGACCGCGCGCCACACCTTCAAGGTGGACGGCGGCGTGCTGACCCACACGGCGGAACTGAGGCTCGGGGATGCCCCGACATTCAGCCCGTTCATGGTCTCTGTGTGCAGGCGCGTCTAAGGCACACGTCCGGCAGGCACAGCGTTCAGAGGACCTTGGCCTCCAACGACTCAACGATCCGCGCATCCGGCATGCCGTCGAGCGAGGCCGGCCTTCCAGGTCCACTCCACACCCGTGTCCGCAAGGTGTCCAGCATTGATTCAGCGCGCTCCCGCTCGGCGAAATCAAGCTCAATCAGGACCCGCTGGGAATCGTCCACGGGCTTGGAGACCCTGTACGAAACAACGCCGGAGCCGGTGCGATCTGCCGGATCCGAGTCGAACGACCGCTTCCATGCGTCGAAGTCGTTCACGGCGTGTTCGATCAGGAGGGTGTACATGGCTGTTCCTTTGCTGTTGCGCGGATAGGCACAGCGTAGGCTCCTTGGACCCCGGGAGCTACCCTCCGGCCGTGGCCGGCTCAGCCCCCGGCAAACGGCGGGAGGACGTCAACGACGTCGTCCGCACCGAGGGCCGCCGAATGGTCGCGGACCGCTATCTCGTTGCGCAGGAAGCTGCTGCGCGAAATGATCCGGGCCAGGGGCGGTGTGCCGGCCGGTGGTTCCGGACGTTCGACGGCGAGCACGGCCGCGATCAGCCCGTCCAAGCTGGTTCCGTCCGGGAGATCGTGGTGTTCCTCTTCGACGCCTGCCGCGGCGCGCGCGGCAGCGAAGTATCTTACGAGCAAAGCCTCAGCCTCCGATGGCGCTCATGCTGCGGTCTGGTTGGACGAAGTCGGGTGCGCCGAGGCCGCTGTGGTCCATGCCGTGTGCTTTGGGTTTGATCCACATGGCGTCCTGCCAGCGTTGGGCGAGTTCCTCGTCGCTGGCTCCGGACCGGAGTAGTCCCAACAGGTCGAATTCTTCGCGGGAGAACAGGCAGCTCATGATCTTGCCTTCGGCGGTGATCCTTGTGCGCCGGCAATCGGAGCAGAACGGTTCGGTGACGGAGGCGATGATGCCGACGGTGCCCAGGAGCGGACCGGTGGCTTGGACGGATGCCGGGTCCCGCCGTCGTACTTCGAATCGTTCCGCTGGTGCGCCGTCGCGTTCGCGCGGGTCCGGGGCCAGGGCGAAGTCGCGGGAGAGCAGTTCGCGGATCTCGGCTGCGGTGATCATGTCGCGCCGGGTCCAGCCGTGGTCGGCGTCCAGCGGCATTTGTTCGATGAAGCGCAGTTCATAGCCGCGCTCCACTGCCCAGGCCAGGAGCTCGGGGGACTCGGCGTCGTTGATTCCGCGCATGAGGACGGCGTTGATCTTGACCGGTCCCAGGCCCGCGGCCCGGGCGGCATCGACGCCTGCCAGGACCTTGTCCAGGAAAGGCCGCCGGGTCAGCTTCGTGAAGGTTTCTTCGTGGAGGGAGTCGAGGGAGACGTTGATGCGGGTGAGTCCGGCTTGCTTGAGCGCTGCTGCTTTCTTGTCGAGTCCGACGCCGTTGGTGGTCATGGAGATCGGCAGATCGGGGTGCGCCTGGCGGAGGGCGGTGATGATGTCCACCAGGTCGGCGCGGACCAGGGGCTCGCCTCCGGTGAGGCGCAGTTCGCGGACCCCGAGGTGTTCGACGCCGATCCGCACCAGCCGGACGATCTCGGCGGCGGTCATCACGGCTTGTTTGGACAACCATTCGAGGCCTTCGGCCGGCATGCAGTAGGTGCAGCGGAGATTGCATTTGTCGGTCAGGGACAAGCGCATGTCGGTGGCCCGGCGTCCGTAACGGTCGAACAGGCCCGGAGGAGTTCCGGCAGGGCGCGGCGGAGGAGCAGACACGCTGCTTCCCGTCCCATCGCCCGTAGGGGGCAACGGCATGCCTAGCTGAACACTCATGGGTTCAGGCTACGCCAGGCAGGGCCCGAGCGTGATATCGGCCACCAGTCACGTTCGTCATCCGCTCCCGTGGAAGGCAACGCAAGAGGTGACTTCTTACGGAATGCATACGGTTGGCCCGTGGACGCCCGGAACACGTACCGCGGGCACCCCGCGAATCTATGCTGAAGGTGTGAACACGCAGCCCGCCCCGCACGGTGCCGACGTCGGCAATCGGCGTATCCTGCTGGTCGAAGACGAACAGACCATCGCCGACGTCGTCCGGGACTACCTGGTCCAGGCAGGCTTCCAAGTCGATCTCGCGGGGGACGGCTTCACCGCGCTGAGCCTCGCGGCCGCCAGGCGGCCCGACCTTGTCATCCTGGACCGGATGCTGCCCGGACTCGACGGCGTGGAAGTGTGCCGCAGGCTCCGCCTGGCCATGAGCGTACCGATCATCATGGTGACCGCCCTCGGCACGGAAGACGACCGGATCCTGGGATTGGAAAGCGGAGCGGACGACTATGTCACCAAGCCCTTCTCGCCCCGCGAGTTGGTCCTCCGTGTGAAGTCCGTCCTGCGCCGGAGCATCCGGGAATTCAGCCCGGAACCGCCAGTCGAACTCGCCGGCTTCGAATTGGATCCTGCCTCGCGCACAGTGCTCCAGGATGGCAAACCCCTGATGCTCACGGTGCGTGAGTTCGATCTGCTGGCGTTCCTCCTCCGCCGGCCCAACCAGGTGTTCAGCCGCGAGGATCTCATCAAGGCAGTGTGGGGTTGGGACTTCGGGGATTTGTCCACTGTGACCGTCCACGTGCGTCGCTTGCGGGAAAAGATCGAAGACAACCCCACCACCCCGGTGCTGCTCAAAACGGTCTGGGGAGTCGGCTACCGCTTTGACGCGAAGGAAGGTGGACATGCAGCCGGCTGAAATGTTCACCATCCTGGGCTGGATGCTGCTGTGGGCGGTCCTCATCGGCGCCTTGACCCTTGCCTTGCTGCGTTTCCTGCGTGGCGCGTCGATCCTGGTCCAGATTTGCCTCGTGGTGGTGGCCACCGTTGCCGTCCTCGTGGCAGGGATGGTGAGCGCCTTCAATGCGATGTTCATTTCCGCCCTGGACCTCGAAGTCATGTGGTACATCCTCGGGGTAGCCTCGGCCGTGGCGATCGCGATTTCCCTGGTCCTCGGGGCCGGGGTGTCCCGCAACGCCATCCGGCTCGTCGCAGCAACGCGGCGCCTCGGCAGCGGAGAAGCCCTCGATGGCTCCTTCCTGCCACAATCGGGATCGCGGCGGGCCGGACCGGCAATGAACTCCGAGCTCGCCCAGCTAGCCCAGGAACTCGAAGCGAGCAGCGTCAAACTTGAGGAATCCCGGCGACGGGAAGCCGCCGTCGAAACCGCCCGCCGCGAACTGGTCTCCTGGATCTCGCACGACCTCCGGACCCCTTTGGCCAGCATGCGGGCCATGGCCGAAGCGCTGGAAGATGGCATGGCCTCCGACATCCCCGCGTACTACCGCAAGATCATCGCCCAGACGGACCAGATGGCGGTCATGGTCAACGACCTCCTGGAACTGTCCAAAATCCAGGCGGGAACGCTCCGCCTGAGCGCAGAATCCCTCGACCTCTACGACCTCGTGAGCGACGCCATCGCCGATCTCGCGCCCCTCGCCGCCCAACGCGGCATCCGGCTCGACGGCGGCGGCGACCGGGAGTGCATGGCCGTCGCGGACGGCCCCAGCCTGGGACGGGCCGTCCGGAACGTGCTGCTCAACGCGATCATCTACAGCCGGCCCGACGGCGGGGTCATGGTTCGCGTCGGACGCGACGGGAGCGACGCCGTCGTCGACGTCGTGGACAGCTGCGGAGGCATCGACGAGGAGGATCTCGCCCACGTTTTCGAGACCGGCTGGCAAAAGGACCGTGCCCGGGGAGCGGGGAAGCCTGTGGAAGGGGGTCCACCGCGATACAGCGGAGCAGGCGTGGGGCTCAGCATGGTGGCAGGCATCGTGAAGGCTCACGGCGGCACGGTCACGGTGGCGAACACCGGCGAGGGCTGCCGATTCACGCTCCGCCTTCCGTCGGGTGCACAGGCCGCCCCGGCCCACGCCGAGGTATTTCCGAAGCAGACAGTCCACGCGGACACCGTTCCGTCCGAGAGCCCCAAACAGGCAGGCACATTATGAGCAGGACCACTTCGAAGAAAGCCGGTACCAGGACGGCCGTCCGGTGGGCGGCGGCGTGCGGCGTGGTGGCCATCGGGTTCGGGGTGGCGGCCGGCGAGTTGCTGGCCGGGTTCCTGAGCCCGTCCGTTTCACCGGTCACCGCGTTGGGCGGTGTGGTCATCGACGCCGTGCCGGGTTGGGCCAAGGAACTGGCCGTCAACCTTTTCGGCACCGCCGACAAACTTGCCCTGATTGTCAGCATCGCCCTGGTGACCTTGGTCCTCGCCGCGGTAGCAGGACTGCTGGAGTATCGGCGAAAAGGAGCGGGGCTGGCGCTCGCCTTGCTCGCTGGAGCTGCGGGGCTGGCTGCAGTGCTGACCCGTGCCCAAGCCGCGCCGACAGCCGCAATTGCCCCCGTCGTGGCCACGATCGTCACCATGCTTTTCCTCCGGCTCCTGATCCAGCGGCTGGAAACCTGGCGACCCGTGCCCGTTGCAAGCGACATGCCCTTGGCGCGCCGAAGCTTTATGCAATTGCTGGGTGGAACCGCGATAGCAGCGGCGGCGGCGGGGATCGTCACGACCCTCGTGCGGAGGGCGGGAACGGTGGCATCCGATTTCCGCCGCGGGGTGGCGCTTCCTGCCCCGGTGACGCCCCCGCAAAAGGTTCCCGACGGCGCCGCCCTCACCTTGGCGGGCCTGCAGCCGCTCGTCACGCCGAACCCCGACTTCTACCGGATCGACACCGCGCTGATCCCGCCTGCCGTGAATCCGCCGGACTGGACCCTCAAGGTGACTGGCCTGGTGGAACGCGAAGTCACCTTGGATTTCGCCACCCTGCTGACGAAGCCGATGATCGAGCGTCACGTGACCATCGCGTGCGTATCCAATGAAGTCGGCGGAGACCTGATCGGCAACGCCCTCTGGCTGGGCTGGCCGGTCCGCGAACTCCTCGCCATGGCCGGACCGAAGCCTGGTGCGGACATGGTGCTCTCCCGCAGCACTGACGGCTGGACCGCCGGAACCCCCCTCGAGGCGCTCACCGACAACCGGGACGCGATCCTCGCCGTCGGAATGAACGGCGAACCCCTGCCGCTGGAGCATGGCTTCCCCGTCCGGATGGTCGTCCCGGGCCTCTACGGCTATGTTTCGGCCACCAAATGGCTGACCGAACTGAAGGTGACGCGTTTCGCCGACGATCAGGGCTACTGGGTCCCTCGCGGTTGGAGCGACCACGGTCCCATCAAGACCCAGTCGCGCATCGACGTGCCCCGGGACGGCCGCTCAGTAAAGGCGGGAACGGTCCAGTTCGGCGGTGTCGCGTGGGCTCAACACCGCGGCGTCTCCCGGGTGGAGCTGCGCGTCGACCGCGGCAAGTGGCAGGAAGCCAAGCTCGCGCCGGGGATCTCGTCGGATACGTGGTACCAATGGCAGCTGGGCCTTGAGCTGGGCTCCGGGAACCATGAAGTCCAGGTCCGTGCCACCGATGCCACGGGTACGCCGCAGCCCGAAGCCCAAACTCCCGTCGCCCCGGACGGCGCCACGGGGTTCCACACCATCCATGTCACCGCCAACTGACATTAGGCTGTGAAAGTCTGAGCGAACCAATCCGGGAGGAACCCTCGTGGCACGATCCGTCGCAGCACACCGCCAAGCCGTCCAGGAGCTGCTGTCCGGCCTCGCGGACACGAAGGGCACCGAGGAGCTTCCGCTGATGGGGGCGCTCGGCCGGGTACTTGCCGCCGATGTCCTGGCCCCGCTCAGCCTGCCGCCGTTCGCCAACTCCCAGATGGACGGGTTCGCCGTCCGCTCAGCCGACCTTGCCCCCCACGCAGGGAGCGACGCCGGTGCGGAGTTGACGGTCGTGGACCCGGTCCCGGCCGGCGCGGCACCGGTCCGACTCATCCCGGGCACCGCAGCCCCGATCATGACGGGCGCCATGATGCCCGAGGGGGCCGACGCCGTCGTGCCTATCGAACAGGCCCTGCCTGATGTCTTTCCCGTCCCCGGCGTGCCAGCAACAGTCCGTCTTCCCACCACCGAGCCGGGAACGTTCGTCCGCGACGCCGGGAGCGACATCACCGCGGGAACCGTCGCCTTGCACGCAGGAACTGCCCTCGGGCCCGGGCAATTGGGGCTGCTCGCCGCCTTGGGGATGACCGCCGTCGAGGTCCGCACGCCGGTGCGCGTGCTCCTGGTGACCACGGGCGACGAAGTCGTGGAGCCCGGCACGTCCCTGCCGGCAGGCAAGATCTACGATTCCAACGGAACCCTGCTCGAAGCCGCCATGCTGCAGTCCGGCCTCCACGTCACACGGACGGGAATCAGCGGCGACGATCCCGCCGAGCTGTTGGCGCTCCTCCGCGGCCGGAGCGGGACCGTCGATCTCATCGTCAGCACCGGGGGCGTCAGCAAAGGAGCCTACGAAGTGGTCCGGCAGGCGATGATGGGCCACGCCGTCGAATTCGTGTCGGTGGCCATGCAACCTGGCGGCCCCCAGGGGATCGGAATGTTCGACGGCGTGCCCTTCCTGGGATTCCCGGGCAATCCCGTGAGCTGCCTCGTGTCCTTCGAAATGTTCCTTCGCCCGGCGCTCGCCGCCGTGGTCGGAATCCCCGCCTTGCGGCCCAGCCTGCAGGCCCGCCTTACGGAGTCTTTGACTTCGCCCGCCGGAAAACACCAGGTCCGCCGCGGAACGCTGCTTCCGGGGGGAACAGTCCGGCTGGAGGGCGGTGCCGGCTCCCATCTCATCCATGCGCTGGCCAACTCGAACGCGCTGGTCCAGGTGCCTGCGGCCGTCACGGAACTCGACGCCGGGGCGGAAGTGGAAGTATGGATGTTGTGAACGACACTCCAGAACCCGCCGGCATGGTCGGCGGCGCCCTTACGCATTTGCGCCAAGATGGTACAGCCCAAATGGTCGACGTCTCCGGGAAGGCCGTGACCACACGGGAGGCGACCGCCACGGCCACCGTCCACAGCACCGCCGAGGTGCTTTCCTTGCTCGGCGCCGGTGAGCTTCCGAAAGGCGACGCCCTCGCGGTAGCGCGCGTTGCGGGCATCATGGCAGCCAAGAAGACGCCCGAACTCATCCCGCTGTGCCACCCGCTGCCGATTTCCAAGGTCACCGTGGACTTCGAACTCGGCCCGGACACGGTGGTTGTCCTGGCAACGGTGAAGACCAGGGGTGTCACGGGCGTGGAAATGGAAGCGTTGACTGCGGCATCGGTGGCCGCCTTGAGCGTCTACGACATGATCAAGGCAGTGGACAAGCACGCAGTCATCAGCGGCATCCAGGTGCTGGCCAAGAGCGGCGGAAAGAGCGGCGACTGGGCCGTTCCCGCCCCGTCCGCCGCGACCGGCGAAGGAGAGCGCGCATGAACGCCTGCGAACCCGTCCGTGGGCCGCGGAAGGCCGGCGTGGTCATCGCCTCCAACCGTGCCGCGGCAGGAATCTATGAGGACAAGAGCGGCCCCGTGATCCTGGACTGGCTGGTCGAACACGGCTACGAGACCTTCCCCGTCATGGTAGTGCCGGATGGGGAGCCGGTCGGTGCCGCCATCCGGGCGCTGCTGACCCTGGAACCCGCCGTCGTCATTACGAGCGGCGGTACCGGTCTGAGCCCCGATGACCGCACACCGGAAGTCACCTTGCCTTTGCTTGACCGAGAAATACCGGGGCTCATGGAAGGCATCCGGCGCGCCGGTGCCGCCAAGACCCCCATGGCGATGTTGAGCCGGGGCCATGCAGGTACAGCCGGCAAGACGTTCATCGTGAACCTGCCGGGCTCACCGAAGGGCGTAATGGACGGCCTTGCCGTCCTTGATCCTGTCATCGTCCACCTATGCGATCAGTTGGAGGGAAGCCATGACCACTGAAACCGGCTTCGAAGTCATCAGCGCGATCCTCAGCGCGGAGCCGATTTCCGTCGACCAGGCCATAGCGGCGGTTGAATCGGACACGGCGGGAGCGGTAGTGAGCTTCAGCGGCGTGGTCCGGAACCACGACGGCGGCAAACCCGTCGACAGGCTCAGCTACAGCGCCCACCCCACGGCGCACCAGGTCATGGCCGACGTCGTCGCGAAGCTCGTGGCCGAGCACTCGGGGGAGGCAGCCCAGCCTGTACGGATCTGGGCAGCGCACAGGATCGGCCTGCTGGAGATTGGCGAACCTGCGCTCGTCTGCGCCGTTGCCGCTGCACACAGAGGGCAGGCTTTCGCAGTGTGCTCGGAGCTCGTGGACAGGATCAAAGCGCAAGTGCCCATCTGGAAGGAACAGTTCTTCAGCGATGGCACGGTCGAGTGGGTCGGGGCAGGGGAGTAGCTTCCCGGCGACCCCACGTTGGGGCGAAAAACCCGGCGCGCCGCCCGGTAGGGTTAAGGGCATGACCGAACAACTTGCTGTCGCCGTTCTGGGCGCCCAGGGCCGCATGGGTATCGAAGCCGTCAAGGCGGTGGAGGCAGCCGCCGACATGAAGCTCGTCGCGGCGCTCGGCCGCGGCGATTCCCTTGATACCCTGCTCGACGCCGGTGCGAAATATGTCGTCGACCTGACCGTTCCGGACAGCACCGAAGCGAACGTCCGCTTCGCCGTCGAACACGGCATGCATGCTGTTGTCGGCACCACTGGCTGGGACGCCGAGCGGCTCGCGGCGTTGCGCGAGTTGCTTGCGGCGAACCCGGAGGCAGGCGTCCTGATCGCCCCCAACTTCGCCCTCGGCTCCGTCCTTGCCTCGGCCTTCGCCGCCAAGGCTTCCAAGTATTTCGAATCGGTGGAAATCATCGAGCTGCACCACCCGAACAAGGTGGACGCGCCCTCGGGCACGGCCGTCCGCACGGCCCAGCTCATTGCCGCCGCCCGCGAAGAAGCCGGCGTCCCCGCTAGCCCGGATGCCACGAACACTGCCCTTGACGGTGCCCGCGGTTGCGACGTGGACGGTGTCCGCGTCCACAGCGTCCGTTTGCGTGGACTCGTGGCGCATCAGGAAGTGCTCCTCGGCGGCCCGGGAGAGCAACTGACCATCCGCCACGATTCCTTCGACCGGGCGTCCTTCATGCCCGGTGTGCTGCTGGGACTGCGCAATGTGGCGTCCCACCCCGGGCTGACCGTCGGCCTGGACGGCTATTTGGATCTGGGGCTGTAGGCGCATGGGCTTGCTCTGGAAAGCATTCAAGGAGAACCGCACCAAGATCTGGGTAGGTGCCGTCACCCTGTTGCTGGTTCTCTACCTCGTGGTTACCTTCGAGCGCTCGATCCTGCTGCTCAGTGACGCGAACCTGGTCGCCAAGGGAATCGGAGCCGCCTACCTGGTGCTTCCGATCATTGGAGCGTGGGCATTGATCCGCGAGCTTGTTTTCGGTGCGCGCACGGAAAAGATGGCGAAGGTGCTCGAAGCCGAAGGCGGGCTGCCGGTGGACAACCTGCCGCGCACGCCGGGAGGCCGCATCGTGCGTGCAGCCGCGGACGCCGAGTTTGAAAAGTACCGGGTGGAGGCCGAGGCCGCCCCCGAGGACTGGCGTTCCTGGTTCCGGCTCAGCTGCGCCTACGATGCCGCCGGCGACCGCAAGCGCGCGCGGGAATCCATGCGCGACGCCGTGCGACTCTTCCGCGCTGAGCCCACCGCTGCGGAGCGGTAGCGTCCGGCCCCTCGGAGAGAACACCTTGTATTCGAATATATGTTCGAATACCATGGCTGCATGAACGATCCTTCGAAGCGGCCGAATGGCTATCCCCAAGGCCTGGATGGGCCCATGAAGGCGATGAGCCCGGGCGTCGTCGATTTCCTCTTCCGGCAGCTTGTCGCAGGGGAACCCCCTGAAGATGTGCAGTGGCGCCGCGAGGGAACCGTTCTGGGCGAACAGCAACCGGGCGCCGAACTTGCCAGGCGGCTCGCGGAGACCGACGTTGAATCGCTGACCCCCGTTGAATTGTTCGACTATGTGCGGGCAGCACAGCGGCTGGGAGCGTGGGCGGGCCGCTTGCGGGAGTCCGCGGTTGCCCGGTATTGCTCGCCGGAGAGGCCAGCGACGCCCGGGCGCCACAGCGACGCTTCGGCCTGAGGCCGTGCTCCCATTTCGTTGAATTTGACGACAATCACGCGGGCCCCATTCTCCTAACCCGCAGCTGACAGGGTAACGTTTTTCATATGTCTGACTCTCGTGCGAACGTTCCTGCTCTCGGTACCCTTCTGACCGCCATGGTCACCCCGTTCACCAAGGACGGCGAAGTTGACTACAAGCAGGCAGCGGAACTGGCAGTCAAGCTTGTTGACGACGGCTGCGATGGCCTGGTGGTCACCGGAACAACGGGGGAGACGTCCACGCTCACCGACGAGGAAAACCTCGGCATGTTCCGCGCCGTGAAGGAAGCCGTGGGCGGTCGCGCGGCAATCATCGCGGGCACGGGAACCAATGACACCGCGCACTCGGTGCACCTCTCCCAGGAAGCCGCGAAGCTCGGCGTCGACGGACTCCTGCTCGTCACCCCGTACTACAACAAGCCGAGCCAGGCCGGCGTCCGGGCCCACTTCGAGGCCATTGCGTCCGCCACCGAGCTTCCTGTCATGCTCTATGACATTCCTGGGCGTTCCTCCATCCAGATCGCGCCGGAGACCATGATCGGCCTTGCCTCCCACCCCAACATCGTTGCGGTCAAGGATGCCAAGGCCGATTTCGCCGCGGCCACACGCGTCATGGCGGAAACCGACCTTCTTTTCTACTCGGGGGACGACGGACTGACCCTCCAGTGGATGGCCATGGGTGCGGTGGGCCTGATTGGCGTCACCACCCACGTTGTCACCCGCCGCTTCCGTGAGCTGATCGACGCCATCAACTCGAACGACCTTGGCACGGCACGCAAGATCAACTTCGAACTCGAGCCCGTGATCCGCGCAACCATGACCCGGGTCCAAGGCGCCGTCGCCGCCAAACAAATTCTTAAATGGCAGGGAGTCCTGCCCAACTCGGTTGTCCGTTTGCCCCTCGTGGAGCCGGACGCCGCCGAGATCGCAATCATCCGCGAGGACTTGGCGGAAGCTGGAATGGACTTCACTGTCTAGAACGATTCCGCCGGAAAGTAGCGCATTATGACCCAAACCGCCCTTCCCGGACTTGTCACCCCGCCCAAACTTCCGCAGGGAACACTCCGGATTGTGCCCCTCGGCGGGCTGGGGGAGATCGGCCGCAACATGGCCGTTTTCGAAATCAACGGCAAGCTGCTGGTGGTTGACTGCGGCGTGCTCTTCCCTGAAGAGACACAGCCGGGTGTCGACCTGATCCTGCCCGATTTCTCGTACATCGAGGACAGGCTGGACGACGTAGTTGCCATCGTCCTGACGCACGGCCACGAAGACCACATCGGCGCTGTGCCGTATCTTCTGCGCCTGCGCGCGGACCTGCCGTTGGTCGGTTCCCAGCTGACGCTTGCCCTCGTCGAGGCCAAGCTCCAGGAACACCGGATCAAGCCGTACACGCTGACGGTCGCCGAAGGGCAGGTGGAGCAGTTCGGCCCCTTCGAATGCGAATTCGTTGCCGTCAACCACTCCATTCCGGATGCCTTGGCCGTCTTCATCCGCACTGCCGGCGGCAACGTCCTGCACACGGGCGACTTCAAGATGGACCAGTTGCCCCTCGATGGCCGCATCACGGACCTGCGCCACTTCGCCCGCCTGGGTGAAGAAGGGGTGGACCTGTTCATGGCCGACTCCACCAACGCGGATGTTCCCGGCTTCACCACGGCGGAAAAGGAGATCGGCCCCACCTTGGACCGTTTGTTCGGCCAGGCCAAGAAGCGGATCATCGTTGCCTCCTTCTCCTCGCACGTGCACCGGGTGCAGCAAGTGCTCGACGCCGCCGCCAAGCATGGCCGCAATGTCGCCTTCGTGGGCCGGTCCATGGTGCGCAACATGGCTATCGCCGCGAAACTGGGCTACCTTGACGTCCCGCCGGGAATCCTCGTGGACATCAAGAACATCGACAACCTGCCGGACCACCGCGTGGTCCTCATGTCCACGGGCTCGCAGGGCGAACCCATGGCGGCACTGTCCCGGATGGCCAACGGTGACCACCGCGTGGTGGTGGGCCAGGGCGACACCGTTATTCTGGCCTCGAGCCTCATCCCCGGCAACGAGAACGCGGTCTACCGGATCATCAACGGGTTGCTCAAGCTCGGCGCCGACGTCGTGCACAAGGGCAACGCCAAAGTGCATGTCTCCGGACACGCCGCTGCGGGCGAACTGCTCTACTGCTACAACATCCTCAAGCCCCTGAACGCGATGCCTGTGCACGGCGAAACCCGTCACCTCATCGCCAACGGCAACCTGGCGGAGGACTCCGGCGTGCCCTCGGACCGCGTCATCCTCAGCGACAACGGCACAGTCATCGACGTCAGGGACCACAAAGCCAATGTTGTTGGCCAGGTGGAAGTGGGCTTCGTCTATGTGGACGGCTCCAGCGTGGGTGAAATCACCGACGCCGACCTCAAGGACCGCAGGATCCTCGGCGACGAGGGCTTCATCTCGGTCATCACCGTGATCAACCGGACCACCGGCAAGATCGTCTCGGGCCCGGAAATCCACGCCCGCGGCGTGGCCGAGGACGATTCCGTATTCGACGAGATCATCCCCAAGATCAATGCTGCCCTCGAAGACGCGGTGCTCCACCACGCGGACCACACCAACCACCAGCTCCAGCAAGTCGTGCGCCGCGTGATCGGCACGTGGGTCAACCGCAAGCTTCGCCGGCGCCCCATGATCATCCCGTTGGTTCTGGAAGCATAGCCCGGACGGAGATGACTCCGAACGGCCCGGTTCAAGCGAACCGGGCCGTTCGTGTTTGAAGGCCGGCCCGTCGCGGAACCAGGTCCGCGGATTGTTCTACAGGGGCAACATGGCTCCTCCGTTCCCCTGAAATCCGCGGCTTTCCGGACGGCTTGGGGTAGCGTGGCCGATATGGCGACTCGTACTACCTCCGCGCCTAGAGGCAGCTCCAACAGCAAGACCAGCGGCTCGGGCAGCGGCCGGACCCCGGCCAAGACCGGCAGGAGCGGCACAGGCGCGGCCCGCGGCAAGCAGGCCGCCGTCGTCGAACCCCAACAGCCATGGATCCTGCGTGCGCTTGCGGGCGTCTGGCTGGGAATCGGGCACGTGGTGGGTGCGGGCATCCGCCGGATCGGCCAGGACGTCAGTGACCTTGATCCAGCCGACCGCCGGGACGGCGCCGCGCTCTTCAACCTGGCTCTCGGTGTCTTCATCGCAACCTTCGCCTGGTGGGGCTTCAAAGGCTGGTTCCCGGACGTTGTCTACAGCATCGTGAACGGAACCTTCGGTTGGGTGTCCCTGCTTCTGCCGCTCATGCTTTTCGTCTGCGCCTTCCGGCTCTTCCGGCAGCCATGGGACAGCCGCGGCAACAACCGCGTGGGCATCGGTTTCCTGATCATGACGTTCGCCGGCACCGGCTTGGCCCACATCATCGGGGGCCAGCCGACCGTCGCCGACGGCTTCGATGGCCTCCGGCGTGCGGGCGGGATGCTCGGTTTCCTCGCAGCATCGCCTCTTGCCGCCATCCACCCCGCCGTACCAGTCATGGTCTACGGTGCCTTGGCGTTCGTCTCCCTCCTGATTGTCACGGCCACGCCCTTCGGCGCCATTCCCCGGCGTATCCGGGGCGCCTACGAGCACCTCATGGGCGTCGATCTCGTGGATGGCGGCGCGCAGCACGACGATTCCCACGACCGCAGCTACCTTTACGAAAACGAGGCGGCCGTGGAGCCAAAGAAGAAGCGCCGCAAGCGCTTCTTCGGCAAGGACCACGACGACGACCCCACACTCGAGGGTTATGTGGGCGACGAAGCCTTCGAGCACGCAATCGTCGACGACGATGCCCCTCCCGCGAAGGGCGGGCCCGCCGTGCCGCCGGGCGTGCGCAGGCCGACCCAGGCTGAAATCGCCGTCGAGAAGATCAAAGCCGCGCAAGGTCTTGGAAGTGCACAGGGACTCGGAAGCGCGAAGGCGGTTGCGGACAACGCCACCGAAGCGATCCCCTTGGTCGCGCCGGCCGCCGCCGTTCCACCGGTCATCGTGCCTTCGGCACCGGTCAGTCCACCACCGCCCCCGACGCCGATCCCGCAGCGCACCGAACAACTTTCGCTCGCCGGGGACGTCACCTACACGCTGCCGTCCTCCGACAACCTGACTCCGGGCTCCATCCCGAAGGAACGCACGGAAGCGAACGACGCCGTCGTGGCCGCCTTGACGGACACGATGCAGCAGTTCAACGTGGACGCCACTGTCACCGGATTCAGCCGCGGACCCACCGTGACCCGCTACGAGATCGAACTTGCTCCCGGCACCAAAGTGGAGCGCGTCACTGCCTTGTCCAAGAACATCTCGTACGCCGTGGCATCGAGTGATGTCCGTATCCTCAGCCCTATTCCGGGCAAGTCGGCCATCGGCATCGAGATCCCCAACACGGACCGCGAGACCGTGTCCCTCGGCGATGTCCTGCGCAGCCAGAACGCCAGGCGGACAGACCACCCCATGGTGATGGGCGTCGGCAAGGACGTCGAGGGCGGCTACGTCGTCGCGAACCTCGCCAAAATGCCGCACTTGCTCGTGGCCGGTGCCACAGGTGCCGGTAAGTCGTCGTTCGTGAACTCCATGATCACGTCGATCCTGATGCGTGCCACACCCGATGAGGTCCGCATGGTCATGGTGGACCCCAAGCGCGTGGAACTGACCGCGTATGAGGGCGTTCCGCACCTCATCACGCCCATCATCACCAACCCCAAAAAGGCCGCCGAGGCACTTCAATGGGTGGTGCGCGAAATGGACGCCCGCTACGACGACCTCGCCAACTACGGCTTCAAGCACATCGACGACTTCAACAAGGCGGTCCGCGCCGGCAAGGTTCTGCCGCCGGTCGACTCCAAGCGCGTCATCAAGCCGTACCCGTACTTGCTGGTGATCGTGGACGAGCTCGCCGACCTCATGATGGTGGCCCCGCGCGACGTCGAAGACTCGATTGTCCGCATCACCCAACTGGCCCGTGCTGCCGGCATCCACCTGGTCCTCGCCACCCAGCGTCCGTCCGTTGACGTCGTCACCGGCCTGATCAAGGCCAACGTCCCTTCGCGTATGGCGTTCGCAACGTCCTCCGTCACCGACTCCCGCGTGGTCCTGGACCAGCCCGGCGCGGAAAAACTCATTGGCCAGGGTGACGCCCTCTTCCTGCCGATGGGCGCTTCCAAGGCGATGCGCGTGCAGGGCGCCTGGGTCACCGAGTCCGAAATCCACCGCGTGGTGGAACACGTCAAAGGCCAGCTCAAGGCTGTCTACCGTGACGACGTCGCACCCGAGGCGCAGAAGAAGCAGATCGACGACGACATCGGAGACGACCTCGAGGTCCTGCTCCAGGCCACCGAACTGGTGGTCACCACGCAGTTCGGTTCAACCTCGATGCTGCAGCGCAAGCTCCGCGTCGGCTTCGCCAAGGCCGGCCGCCTCATGGACCTGCTCGAGTCGCGCGGCGTCGTGGGCCCGTCCGAAGGTTCCAAGGCCCGCGATGTCCTGGTCAAGCCCGACGACCTCGCTCCCGTGCTGGCAGCCATGAAGGGGCAGGATGCTCCGGCTATCCCCGACGCGCACACCGCGGCGCTGAGCGACAACGCGAACGCGAACATCGCCGTCGGCGGCTACGCCGAGGACTTGGTCGCCGCCGATCTCGAACGCCGCAAGCAGGCCACGGAGTACCACGACGGAGCAGATGGCCTCGATGACGAGGACGACGGCGGCGAAGACGCCTGGTCATTGACCGGACGGTAGCCTAGAGGGGTGACTACATCCGACGGCAGCAAAGCCGGTTCCAGCAGCTCCGATATCTGGAACCTGCCCAACATCCTGACGATGCTTCGAATTGTCCTCGTCCCGTTCTTCGTGTGGTTCCTTTTGGCGGACAACAGCCAGCACGGCATTTGGCGCTGGGCCGCCGTTGTGGCCTTCGCTGTGGCGATCTATACGGACAAGCTCGACGGCGACATCGCCCGGAGCCGCAACCTCGTCACCAACTTCGGCAAGATCGCGGACCCGATTGCCGACAAGCTGCTGATCGGATCGGCTCTCGTTCTCCTCTCGGCGCTGGGGGAGCTGCCGTGGTGGATCACGATCCTCATCCTCGTGCGCGAATGGGGCATCACCGCCTTGCGCTTCTTCGTCATCCGCTATGGCGTGATGCCGGCCTCGCGGGGCGGCAAGCTAAAGACCGTCATCCAGACCGTCGCGATCTTCCTCTACATCCTGCCGCTGAATTCCTTCGCGCCGTGGCTCGTCAGCGTGGCCTTCTGGGTCATGATCGTCGCACTCGCCATTACAGTGTGGACCGGCGCCGAATATGTGATCGAAGCCGCAAAGCTTCGCTCGGCGGGCAAGCGCGCATGAGCCCCACCGCTGATGAGGCGGCTGCGTCCGCCGTCGCCCTCGCCATCGAGCGGGGCGTTACCGTGGCTACCGCAGAATCCCTGACAGCCGGAATGGTTGCCGCCACCCTCGCCGATACTCCCGGCGCGTCAGGCATGCTCCAGGGCGGGGTGGTCGCCTATCAGAATGCCGTCAAGGCCGGAATCCTGGGGGTCTCCGAGGAGTTGCTGTCCGCCGTCGGATCCGTCGACGCCGGAGTGGCGGCGGCCATGGCCGACGGCGCCAGGCGCGCGTGCGGGGCCGACGTCGGGGTCTCCACGACGGGGGTTGCGGGACCTTTGCCGCATGACGGGAAGCCGGTTGGCACCGTCTTCATTGGCGTCGCCACGCCGGGCGGAGCTGCGGCCCATGCCTACTCCTTTCGGGGAGATCGCCCAAGTATCCGTGCGCAGGCGACCGCGGCCGCACTGGAGCGCTTGTTGGAGTGCCTTGTCCATGCCGACTTACCGCACGTAAAGTAGCCGGGAACAAAAACAGCGGCCCAATAGTTGTTACATTGTGTCGCCCCGGAATGGCCGGGGCGCCTAGGATGTAAAAAACAACCGGTGCACCCGCAAGGTGAACCGGCCTCACGAGGGAGCAAGGCGATACAGATGGTTAAGCAGCCCGTATCCATAAACGGCGTTGTCCGCTGGAAGGATGTGGGCTTGGCCGAGAAGGCACCGAGCGAACAGAAGGAGCGCAAAATGGTTGTACTGCGTCACGAAATTGGTGATGTCCTGCGCGATGTCCGCCAGCGCCAGGGCCGTACGCTCCGCGAAGTCTCGCACAGCGCCCGCGTTTCCCTTGGCTACCTGAGCGAAGTTGAACGCGGCCAGAAGGAAGCATCCTCAGAGCTGCTGTCCTCGATCTGCTCGGCCCTGGACGTTCCGTTGTCCGGCATGCTCCGCGAGGTCAGTGACCGGGTTGCCGTCGCCGAAGGCGTCGCTGTTCCGGACACCGTCCCGCAGGAATTCGCCCAGCGCTATGGCCGCGATCTCGATCGCGAGCTCAGCGCCGAACTAAACGACGACTTCACCCAGGGCATGCTCTCCGGAGCCCGCTAGGCGGACCTGAAGTAAAGAAGGAGGGCCTCCAGCTGGAGGCCCTCCTTCTTGGGCTTTTGTGGCCTGGCGAGGTCAGTCCTTGCCGATACCTTCGCCATACGCGGCGTTGAGCCGTTCAATGTAGTCAGCAAGCGTCTGGATTTCTTCCAGCGGCCATTCACCCAGGCGTTCCCGGAACACCTGCCGGCGTGCGTCCTGGACCTGGTGCATCTTTTCTTCGCCCTTGGGGGTGAGCCGGATGGATTGTGCGCGGCCATCCTGAGGGTCGGCCTCTTTGTAGACCATGCCGATGCTTTCCAGGAACGCGATCTGGCGGCTCACCGATGGCTTCCCGACGCCGATGCACGAGGCGAGCTCCGTGAGGCGGATTGGCCCCTCTTTCCGGATGATCGTCAGCAGTCCGTAGGCGGCTGGTTCCATGTCGGGATGGACCTGGCGGGACAACTGGTGGGACAGCGATCGTGCGCGTCGCCAGAACATGCTCAGCTGGTGTTCCACCTGCTGGAGGGCGGCGTCGACGTTGTCGCCAACCTCCACCATCTCTGGCGCGTCGTCGGGAGTGTTGCTCATGACAACCATTCTAGAGTCCGCTCCCATGAGAGACTCTATTGGTGCGGATCAGTGACTTCTGGCGGCTGATGGACGATGAATTCGGGGCTGGCTACTCCCGGGTCCTCAGCAGCTCCCTTGTATTGGCCGGCGTCGGCGGACGGACGGCAGACGACGCCTTGGCAGCGGGCTACAGCCCCCGCGACGTCTGGCTTGCCCTGTGCGACGTCCAGGACGTTCCGCCGGAGCGACGGCTCGGCAGGGATATCAAGCCCGCCGACAAGGGTTCCCGGACGTTCTGAGTTCCGGTTCCTGGACGGACACGCCCACAAATTTGTTCGAATATCTGTTCGGATGAGGCTATGCTCCTATCAGAGGAAAATTGGTCCTGACGGAGCGGTTTCCGTGTCATTCGAAGCCCGTAGTTGTCCACATAGACGAAGTCGCACACAAAATTGTCAGCGGCTCGTACTAGCGTCGGATGAGACAGGAAAGCGGCCGTTCAGGCCAGTCCACAGCGAGAAAGCATCAGAGGTGTGAACCATGGCGGCAAACCAGGATCGTGAGAAGGCGCTCGAGGCAGCGCTTGCCCAAATCGACAAGCAATTCGGCAAGGGCTCCATCATGCGCTTGGGTGACGATATCCGTGCGCCCATCGAAGTCATTCCCACTGGTTCCATCGCCTTGGACGTCGCCCTGGGAATTGGCGGCCTGCCGCGCGGCCGTATCGTGGAAATCTACGGCCCGGAATCCTCGGGTAAGACCACCGTCGCGCTTCACGCTGTGGCCAACGCCCAGCGCCAGGGCGGCATCGCAGCCTTCATCGACGCCGAGCACGCCCTCGATCCCGAGTACGCGGCGAAGCTGGGCGTCGATACCGACGCGCTGCTGGTTTCGCAGCCGGATACCGGTGAGCAGGCCTTGGAGATCATGGACATGCTGATCGGCTCCGGCTCCTTGGATATCGTCGTGATCGACTCCGTCGCCGCATTGGTTCCCCGCGCTGAAATCGAAGGCGAAATGGGCGACTCCCACGTCGGCCTCCAGGCCCGCCTTATGAGCCAGGCCCTGCGTAAGATCACCGGCCGGCTGAGCCAGACCAAGACGACTGCCATCTTCATCAACCAGCTCCGCGAGAAGATCGGCGTTTTCTTCGGTTCCCCGGAGACCACCACCGGTGGCAAGGCCCTGAAGTTCTACGCGTCCATCCGCATCGACGTCCGCCGTATCCAGACGCTGAAGGAAGGCGCGGATTCGGTAGGTAACCGGACCAAGGCCAAGATCGTCAAGAACAAGATGGCTCCGCCCTTCAAGATCGCGGAGTTCGACATCATCTACGGCCAGGGTATTTCCCGCGAGGGCGGCATCATCGACATGGGCGTCGAGCACGGCATCATCAAGAAGTCCGGTTCATGGTTCACTTACGACGGTGACCAGCTGGGCCAGGGCATGGAGAATTCCCGCCGTTTCCTGCGGGACAACCCGGAGTTGGCTGCGGACCTCGAGCGGCTCATCAAGGAGAAGCTTGGCGTCGGAGTAGTCAAGCCTGCCGAAGCCGAAAAATCTCCGAAGCTGAAGGCCGTTGACGGCTAAGCGCCAGGGCCGCTCCCGTTCCTCAAGTTCTTCCCGGTCGTGGGGCCCGTCTGCGGATTCGTCCGTGGCGGCGGACCCTGAGGCCAATCCGGAATCGGTAGCCCGGTCCATTGTTTTGCGGCAACTGACCAACTCGCCCAAGAGCAGGCTTCAGCTTGCCCGCAAACTGGCCGAACGGAACGTGCCGGAGGAGGTGGCCGAAGCCGTGCTGGACCGCTTCGAGGAAGTCCGGCTCATTGATGACGCCGATTTCGCCGAGATGTGGGTCCGCAGCCGTTCCCAGTCGAGGAAACTCGCCCGAGGTGCCTTGAGGCGCGAATTGGCGGACAAAGGCATCGACACTGAAACCGCGGAGCAGGCGCTCGCGCAAGTGAGTGACGACGACGAGCGGAACGCGGCCAGGGATCTGGTCGCGCGCCGCTTGAGGGCCGGGACGGACCTTTCCGACAGGGCCGAGCGGGACAAGCAAACCCGGCGGCTCGCGTCGATGCTTGCCCGCAAGGGTTACCAGCCATCCACGGCATTCCGGATTGTCGGCGAGGTCTTGGACGAAACCTTGGCGCAGGAGTCTGGCTCCTATGGCGCCGGAGAGTACGGCGGTCCTGAAGCACACGGTCCTGAAGCAGGCAGTCCTGAAGCAGAGGACATCGGCTAAACGGTGTCTCGGAGAAACTGAGAGCTGCCTGTGAGTATTGTCCCCGGCGGCGGGGTTGGGTGGCTTCTGGGTGCCTGTCGGCTAAGGTTCTGGACTAGTGTTCCGAGTCGGGAGGCAGGTCAGATCCAATGAATCCGTTGTCGTTACGGCTTTCGGCAATCATTGTGCCCTTGCTTGTCGCGTCGCTTCTCCAAGCAGGCCCGGCTTCGGCGGACGACGATGCCCCGCCGTCGGGCTATCCCAGCTGGGCAGAAGTACAGCAAGCCCAAGGGAACGAAGCTGCCGCAAGCGCCGAAGTAGACCGCATCAACCAGTTATTGGCTGGACTTCAGCAGAAATCCGGAGAGCTCGGCGCGGCGGCCATCAAGGCCGGAACTGAGTACGCCAAGGCCCATGACGCCCTGCAGCACCAGCAGGCAGTCACCCAGAAACTGGCCGAGGCGTCCCAACAGGCCAAGGCAAAAGCGGATTCCTTGAGAAAGGCCACGTCCTCCCTGGTGGTCCAGGCATACGAGTCGGGCGGCTTCGATCCCGGTCCCTGGTCCCTTGCGAACGCCGCCATCGCGCCGGACAACATTCAAAATTTCGCCTTGCTGAACAGGGTCCTGGATCGTACGGCGAAGCTGCACGATGATGCCCTGAGCGCGTCCCGGGCATCTGCCGCCGCAACCGCCCAGGAACAAGCCGCCCGCGATGTGCTGGCCCAGTTGGACAGCGACGCCGCGGCAAAGGCCCAGGCCGCAGAGTCTGCAAGGCGGGCAGCCGAAGACAGCGTGGCCGCCACGGACGGCCAGCGAAAGACCATGGTGGCCCAACTCGCGTCCTTGACCTCCACTTCTGCCGCTGTCGCACAGAAATATCAAGAAGGCCAGGTTGCGCTTGCCGCGTACCAGGCCGCCCAGGAGGCCAAGAGGGATGCGGCGCAGCGCAAGGCGATAGCCGACGCAGCGGCAGCCGCAGCGGCCGCCGCCAACAACCAGCAAGCGGTCCAGCCGCCCCTCAGCAGTGGAGGAGGCGGCGGCTTCGTAGGCGGGGGTGGCGGTGGCGGGGGAAACGTCGTCAACGACCCCGCCGGCGCACGGCAATACGCGTCCTCCCGGCTCGGCGCCTATGGTTGGGGCCAGGACCAAATGCAGTGCCTGTCCTTGCTGTGGACCCAGGAATCAAGCTGGATGACGGACGCCACCAATCCCAGCAGCGGCGCTTACGGTGTAGCGCAGGCGCTGCCGCCGGACAAGTACTATTCGGCAGGCAGCGACTGGCTCAGCAACTACCGGACCCAGATCGATTGGGGCCTCGGCTATATCCGCGACCGTTACGGTTCGCCCTGCAACGCTTGGCAGCATGAGATGGGCTTCAACTGGTACTAGTCCGAGGGGCTACCCTAGATTGGTGAGTTCCCCTTCTGCAGCACCAGCACCAGCCCCCGTTCAGCAGCCCGCTCCGGGCCCTGTCGTCGATCCGGCACCCGAGCACGCGGCGAAGCGCACCTACCAGGTCCGCACCTTCGGTTGCCAAATGAATGTCCATGATTCCGAGCGCATGGCAGGGCTCCTCGAGGATGCAGGGTACGTGCCGTTCGACGGCGGCGTCGCCGACGTCGTGGTTTTCAACACCTGTGCCGTCCGTGAGAACGCCGACAACAAGCTTTACGGCAACCTCGGGGAACTCAAACAGGTCAAGGCCGCCCATCCTGGAATGCAGATTGCCGTCGGCGGATGCCTTGCGCAAAAGGACCGCGAAACCATCGTGCGCAAGGCGCCGTGGGTGGACGCAGTCTTCGGGACCCACAATGTAGGGGCGCTCCCGGCGTTGCTGGACAGGGCCCGCCACAACAACGAGGCACAGCTGGAAATCCTGGAGTCGCTGGACGTCTTCCCCTCCACCTTGCCGACCAAGCGCGACTCCGTGTACTCGGGCTGGGTTTCCATCTCCGTCGGGTGCAACAACACCTGCACCTTCTGCATCGTGCCGTCGCTCCGCGGCAAGGAGAAGGACCGACGTCCCGGCGAGATCCTCGCCGAAATCCAGGCGTTGGTGGACGACGGCGCCGTCGAGGTGACGCTGCTCGGGCAGAACGTGAACTCCTACGGCGTGGAATTCGGGGACCGCTTGGCTTTCTCCAAACTGCTCCGCGCCTGCGGTGATATCGAAGGCCTCGAGCGTGTCCGTTTCACGAGCCCGCACCCGGCTGCCTTCACCGACGACGTCATCGACGCGATGGCCGAGACCGCCAATGTCATGCCGCAGTTGCACATGCCCCTCCAGTCCGGTTCGGACAAGGTCCTCAAGGACATGCGCCGCTCCTACCGTTCGACCAAGTTCCTGGGGATCCTGGACAAGGTCCGCGACAAGATTCCCCACGCCGCGATCACCACGGACATCATCGTGGGCTTCCCCGGCGAGACGGAAGAGGACTTCCAAGCCACGCTCGACGTCGTCGAGAAGTCACGCTTCGCCTCAGCCTTCACCTTCCAGTACTCCAAGCGCCCGGGCACCCCGGCCGCGGATCTTCCGGACCAGCTGCCCAAGGCCGTTGTCCAGGAACGCTACGAGCGGCTGACGGCCCTCCAGGACCGCATCGCGGCCGAGGAGAACGCGAAACAGCTCGGACGCCGGGTTGAACTGCTTGTCACGGCCCAATCCGGCCGCAAGGCCGAGGAAACGCATCGCCTTTCGGGTCGTTCCCAGGACCAGCGCCTGGTCCACTTCTCCGTGCCGGAAGGCGCGGAGACTCCGCGGCCCGGCGATTTCGTTACCGTGACCATCACCGAGGCAGCTGCCTTCCACCTCGTCTCCGATCCGGCGACAACGGCGGACTACAGCTTGAGGCGCTCCCGTGCCGGCGACGCGTGGGACCGCTCGCAGGCCGATTCCTGCGGCGCTCCAGCCCCGAGTGCCTCGGGCGCAGGGTCCGGCGGCATCGGGTCTTCAGGTTCAAGGGCCGTCTCCCTCGGTATGCCGTCGCTCCCCGTACGACGCGGTTAGCCCGGCATGGCAGCAGTACCGGCCGGGTCAGCTGATCCGAATCCGCCCGTGATCGCCGTCGTCGGCCCCACCGGTTCCGGCAAGTCCGATCTCGCCGTCCACCTCGCCCTCGCGCTCGACGGCGAGGTCATCAACGCCGATGCCATGCAGTTCTACCGTGGAATGGACATCGGCACGGCCAAGATCACCGTCGCCGGACGCAGGGGAGTGCCCCACCACCTCCTGGACACGATGGAGGTCACCGAGGAAGCCAGCGTCTCCGCTTTCCAGGCCGACTGCCGCGCCGCCATCCGTGATATCCATGGCCGAGGCAAGCGCGCCATCCTGGTGGGCGGCTCCGGCCTCTACGTCCGCGCAGCCTTGGATGTCCTGGAATTTCCCGGCACGGACCCCGGCGTGCGGCAGCGGCTGGAACAGGAGCACGAAACCTCCGGTCTTCCAAGCCTCCAGGAACGCCTCCAACGCATCGACCCCGTGTCCGCCGGCAGGCTCGGCGACGCCCGCCGCGTCATCCGCGCGCTGGAAGTCTTCGAGCTCACCGGCCGCCCGTTCAGCTCCTTCATGCCGCAGCGCGAGTACTTCCAGCCGGCCGTGCAGATAGGGCTCGACGTCGACCGGGGGATACTGCGCGAGCGTTTGGCCGAGCGCGTGCTGAAGATGGTCGACGCGGGACTTCTTGAAGAGGTCGCGCGGCTGGACGCCGTCGGACTGCGGCAAGGCAAGACGGCATCGCGGGCGCTCGGATACGCGCAGTTCCTGAAGGTCCTCGACGGCGAATCCGACACAGCTGCCGCGGTCGAAGAAACCATCGTGGCCACCCGGCAATTCGCCCGGCGCCAGCTCACGTGGTTCCGGGCGGACCCCCGGATCCACTGGCTGGACTGGCAGGATACGGATTTGGTGGCCAAAGCCGCAGAAATCTGCGCGAGTCCGGCGTCGGTGATTTAGGCGCAACCCCCAGTACAGGTAGCCTTGAGCCATGGATGAAACCCTTGCATTTTCCGCCCCGCAGCCTGCCGCTGCCGGCGGTTCCGTACCCGCCTCCGGTCTTCACGGGCTGGCCTTCTCCAAGGGGCACGGTACGGGCAACGACTTCGTCCTCATTGCGGACCCCGAAGACGCACACCAGATCTCTCCGGAGCAGGTCGCAGCGCTCTGCAACCGCCACCGGGGCATTGGCGGCGACGGGCTCATCCGGGCAGTCCCGTCACGATTCCTGCCCGAAGGCCTCCAGCTGCTCGAGGCGGATTCCGCTGCCGAGTGGTTCATGGACTACCGCAACGGCGACGGCTCGTTGTCCGAAATGTGCGGCAACGGAGTCCGCGTCTTCGTCCAATTCCTGATCGAGCAAGGACTTGTCACCCTCAACGCCGGTGAATCCCTGACCATCGGGACGCGCGGCGGCATCAAGAAGATTGTCCGGACCGCTGAGGGCTATGCGGTGGACATGGGTCCGTGGGAGTTCATTTTCCCCAAGGATGCCACCAGCAAGGCCATGGACTCCCTCGTGAGCGCCGACGGACTGGAAGTGGCCCGGCCTGCCCTTTCTGTCAGCATGGGCAATCCGCACACTGTGGTGGCGTTGGCCGAACTTTCAGAACTCAAATCCACGCAGCTCTTCAAGGCGCCCGTCGTCGATCCCAAGCCGGCCAACGGCACCAACGTCGAATTCGTGGTTCCCGCTGAGCCCCTCGTCCACGAAGGCGTAGGCAACATCACGATGCGAGTGCACGAACGCGGCGTCGGCGAGACCCAATCGTGCGGCACCGGCGCCTGCGCGGCCGCCGTCGCCATCCGGCACTGGGCCGGGGAAGGTGCTCCCGACACGTGGCGCGTCAACGTGCCGGGCGGCGTCGTCGGCGTGCGGTTCTTCCCCGGAGAAAGCGGCCGCGAACACGTGGAGCTCAGCGGCCCCGCCGTGATTGTCGCTAGCGGGACGCTTTCCTGACCCGCAGGACGCGGAAGGATTTCGACGTGCTTTCCCGGGACACCGCGAAGGAACCATCGAGGGTATCGGCCAGCCAGCGCTGAAGCGAGTCCGCGCCAAGGTTCTTCTGCACCACGAGCCAGGCGTTTCCACCCGGAGCGAGCCGCGGCAGCCAGGTGAGCAGCAGGCTGTGGAGTTCATCCTTGCCGATACGGATGGGCGGGTTTGACCAGATAGTGTCGAACGTCACGGCGGGATCGACCTCGTCGGGCAGGCTCGCGGTGACATTCCCGAGCTCCAGGAGTGCGGCGTTCTCGTTGGTCAAGGTGACGCAGCGTTCGTTGACGTCGACGGCGTGGACCTGAGCGTGCGGCGCCATGAGCCCCATGGTCAACGCAATGGGACCCCAGCCGCAGCCGATGTCCAACAGGTTTCCCTGCGGCGCCGGCGGTGGAACCTCGGAGAGAAGGATCGCGGTTCCCTTGTCGATCCCGTCGGGGCTGAAGATACCGCCCGATGTCTGGAGCCGGCGGGTCGCGCCGGCCAGTTCCACCGTGAGGGGCTTGCGGGTGAACGGCCCCGCGGGCTGTGCGCTGAAATAGTGAGCAGACTCCATAGCTTGCCAGATTAGTGGCCAGCAGCGGGCAAGGGAAACCGCGCACTGCTCCAAACTGCCCCGGCCCGGGCTTGACGAGGTCTGATAGCGTGGTTCGCATGTTCTTGATCTCCGAGTAACCGACTCCGTGTAGCCGGCACCGCCCGCGACGCAGGCCTGCATTATGTGCAGCGCCATTCCGCCTTGGCATGTCCGTTCCAGACGCCGTTCTTGACGCTTGGACACTCAGCAGATCGTCCCCTCCCGCCCCTGGGATCTGTGTTCGCAATCCGCGCAGCCCGTCCGGATGGAGACCCCAGGCCATCGGCAGAGGCTTGCCAGGCATCAGCCCTGCGCGAATTCCGCGCCACAAGAGACGAATCGGCACTATTCTGGAAGTGCCGAACCCCCTAAAAGGAGACCATGACCACGCAGAAGAACACCGGACCCGATTCCGACGCCCAGGACATGAGTCCTGAAGAAATCCAGGCTGTCATCGACCGGATTCTCTCCAAGGACGCACCTGCCATAGTTCAGGACCGCGACGAGCCCCGGGGCGTGTTTGGCAAAGCCCAGGCAATTTCCCGCCTGGACGAAGAGCACAGCATCTACGACGGCGATCAAGAGGACCTGGCCGAACGCCGGGCCCTGCGCCGTACCGCCGGGCTGTCCACGGAACTTGAAGATGTTACCGAGGTCGAATACCGGCAGCTGCGCCTTGAGCGCGTCGTGCTGGCAGGCCTCTGGACCGAAGGCACCCTGGCCGACGCCGAGAATTCCCTGAGGGAGCTCGCCGCCTTGGCCGAAACCGCCGGCTCGGAAGTCTTGGACGGCATCGTCCAGCGCCGCATGAAACCGGACCCCGGCACCTTCCTTGGCTCAGGCAAAGCGTTGGAGCTCAAGGACATCGTGATGTCCACCGGAGCCGATACCGTGGTGGTCGACGCCGAACTGACCCCGTCCCAGCGGCGTGGCCTTGAAGACATCGTCAAGGTCAAGGTGGTGGACCGCACCACGTTGATCCTCGACATCTTCGCGCAGCATGCCAAGAGCCGCGAGGGCAAGGCCCAGGTTGAGCTCGCACAGTTGGAATACCTGTTGCCGCGCCTGCGTGGTTGGGGCGATTCCATGTCCCGCCAGGCCGGTGGCCAGGTGGGTGGCGCGGGTGCCGGCATGGGTTCGCGTGGTCCTGGTGAAACCAAGATCGAACTGGACCGGCGTCGAATCCGTACACGCATGGCCAAGCTGCGGCGCGAAATCGCCGCCATGAAGCCATCGCGCGAGACCAAGCGGGCCAACCGCCGTCGTAATGCCGTTCCTTCGGTTGCCATCGCCGGTTACACGAACGCCGGAAAGTCGTCACTGCTCAACCGCCTGACGGATGCCGGTGTCCTCGTGGAGAACGCGTTGTTCGCCACCCTGGATCCGACGGTGCGCAAGGCCCAGACCCCTGACGGAATCGGCTACACGCTCTCGGACACCGTCGGCTTCGTGCGTTCGCTGCCCACCCAGCTCGTGGAGGCTTTCCGCTCCACGCTGGAAGAAGTGGCCGACGCCGATCTGATCCTCCACGTGGTGGACGTTTCGCATCCCGATCCGGAAGGCCAGATCGCGGCCGTCCGCACGGTGTTCAGCGAAGTGGATGCCCGGAAGATCCCGGAAATCATCGTCCTGAACAAGGCGGACGCCGCTGATCCGTTCGTCATTGAGCGGCTCAAGCAAAAAGAGCCACGCCACGTCGTCGTGTCCACCCGCACCGGGCAGGGCATTGCCGAGCTCCTCGGGGCTATCAGCGAGGCTATTCCGCGCCCTGGCGTGCGCCTTGAAGTCCTGATTCCGTACAACCGCGGCGAGCTCATCAACAAGCTGCACAATACCGACGCCGAAATCCTCAGCCTTGAGCATGAGGAGGAAGGCACCCGCGTGGTGGCCATGGTCCACGAGAACCTGGCAGCCGAGTTGGAGTCGTTCGTCAGCAATGGTTGATCCAGAGGCGGGGGAGCGCGGCGAAACCGTGGGGGAACGGACCGCCCTCGAACTCCTGGACAAAGCCGTTGCCGGCATGGGAGGCCAAAACCGCACGGGCCAGCACCAGATGGCCAGGCAGGTGGCGCGGGCGATCGAGACCGGCGAACACCTCCTGGTCCAGGCGGGCACTGGCACTGGCAAGTCCCTTGCGTACCTGATTCCGTTGATTGCGCACTCGATGGAGAGCAACAAGCCCACGCTCGTGTCCACGGCCACCTTGGCCCTGCAGACGCAGATCGTGGGCCGGGATCTGCCCCGGCTCCTGGAAACCATCAATCCGGAGCTGGAGCGCCCGGTCAGCATCGCCCTGGTCAAAGGCCGGGCCAACTATGTCTGCCGGCACAAGCTGGAGGGCGGGTTCCCCAGCGAGGAACCGGCTGAGGGGCAGCTGTTCTCCCTTGGCGAGGACACCAGCGTTCCGCATCTGGCCGCAGCCATCGGTGGGCCTGCCTCGCAGCTTGGCAAGGAAGTCGTGCGGCTGCGTGAATGGGCGGCGAAGACCACGACGGGGGACCGCGACGAACTCATGCCGGGCGTGACGGACCGGGCCTGGCGCCAGGTATCCGTCACGTCCATGGAGTGCCTCGGAGCGCAAAAGTGTCCGATGGCCGAGGAGTGCTTCAGCGAGCTCGCCCGCCACCGCGCCGCGGAGTCCGACGTCGTGGTCACCAACCACGCGATGCTCGCCGTCAGCGCCTTTGAAGGGCTGGCCGTCCTGCCCGAATACGACGTCGTGGTGGTGGACGAAGCACACGAGCTCCAGGACCGCGTGACCGGTGCCGTGTCCGGGCAGCTGTCCGTGGCGATGATCCATGCCGCTGCCTCCAGCGCCCGCAAACACACGGCCATCACCGTGGACGCGCTGAACGCCGCCGCGGATCGCTTGGAACTGGCGATCACGGGAGCGCCGTCCGGCCTCTTGCCCAACGGGCTCAATGACGAACAACTTGATGGCGTGGACCAGCTCCGGGAAGCGTGCCGTGCGGCGCTTTCCGATTCGAAGGGGGATTCGTCCAACGCGGTCGACGGCGGACGTCAGCTCGCGCGCTCACGGCTCATGCTGATCCTCGAGTTGTGCGAACGGCTGCTCTCCGCCCGGGAAAACAGGGAAGTCGTGTGGCTCTCCCGGAACAGCAGCTTCGATCCCCAGCAGGGCTACACGGCCCCCGACGAGGACTCGCCGGCGCTCATCAACATCGCGCCGCTCAGCGTCGCCGGACGCCTCCGCGAAGGGCTCTTCGCGGGCCATACCGTGGTGTTGACCTCTGCCACTTTGGCTATCGGGTCTGCATTCGAGGCCACAGCCGGAGGGCTGGGCTTGACTGGCCAGGGCGCCCCCAGCTGGACGGGCGTGGATGTCGGCTCGCCCTTCGACTACCCGAAGCAGGGCATGCTGTACGTCGCCAAGCACCTGCCCAAGCCGGGTCGCGGCACCTCGCCCGAAGCGTTGGACGAACTTGAAGAGCTCATCAAGGCCTCGCACGGCGGAGCTTTGTGCCTGTTCTCTTCCCGTCGTGCGGCTGAGGACGCCGCGGAAGCGATGCGGTCGCGCCTGGATGTGGACATCCTGTGCCAGGGAGAATCGACCATGGCCGCGCTGGTCAGGCAGTTTGCCGAGGAGGAGGACACCTGCCTGTTCGGCACCATGTCCCTCTGGCAGGGCGTCGACGTTCCCGGCGGTTCATGCCGGCTGGTCGTAATTGACCGGATCCCGTTCCCTCGCCCGGACGATCCCCTGATGACGGCACGGTCCCGCGCGGTCGCCCAGGCCGGGGGCAACGGTTTCATGGCAGTGTCTGCAACGCACGCGGCCATCCGGCTGGCACAAGGGGCCGGCCGCCTCATCCGTTCAACGGGGGACAAGGGCGTCGTGGCAGTACTGGATTCACGGCTTTCGACGGAGCGCTACGGCAACTTCCTCAGGGCAGCGTTGCCGCCCTTCTGGCCCACCACGGACCGTTCAGTGGTGCGCGGTGCCCTCGAACGTCTTTACGCCGAGTCGGCCACGGCCTAAGGCAGGGGCCCCTCGGGTGAGGGTGCCTTAGAGCGAGCGCGTCCTAGAGTGAGCGCAGGACCGAGACGACTTTGCCCATGATGGTGGCATGGTCGCCCAGGATGGGTTCGTACTGCGTGTTCTGCGGGAGCAGCCACGTGTGGCCGTCGCGCTGCCGGAAGGTCTTGACGGTGGCTTCGTCGTCCAGGAGTGCGGCCACGATGTCGCCGTTGAGTGCGTCGTTTTGACGCCGCACTACCACCCAGTCTCCATCGCAGATAGCGGCGTCGATCATGGAATCACCGGCGACCTTGAGCATGAAGAGCTCGCCATGGCCTACCAATTGCCGGGGCAGAGGCAGGACGTCCTCAACGGTCTGGTCGGCCAGGATGGGTCCACCGGCAGCAATGCGCCCGACGAGGGGAACCATGGCCGTGTCACTGGCACTCGCGAGTTCCGTGACGGCCAGGCCGCCGGCGCTGCGGAGTTTCGCCGGCGCTTCAACGCCGGGGATGACGGAGCCACCGTCCAGGGTCAACGGCATGAGAACTTCCATGGCGCGTGGACGCTTGGGATCGCGGCGAAGATAACCGAGCTTCTCGAGCTGCGACAACTGGTGGGTGACGCTGGACAAGCTGGCCAAGCCGACCGTGTCTCCGATTTCGCGCATCGACGGCGGATACCCGTGATCGTTCACTGAACGTTGGATGGTCTCCAGGATTTTCTTCTGGCGGACGGTCAGGCTCTTGGGGGCCTTCTGCGGCTGCTGGCTCCGCGCTGAGGCCGACCCGCTGCCAGTGGCTTTCGCTGCCATGTTCGCCAACACCCTTCCGTTCCGTCCGCGCGGCCCTGAGGGGCTTGCCGGGACTGTCGGCCTGAAATGTCAGACCCTCCTGTTGCACTGATTCAGTGCTCGTTCCTTCACTCAAACGTAGGGCAGGCGCAGGCGTTTATCAAACATTTGTTCTAGCGAGTCTCGACATCGTTCGTTGATAAGTGCTAAAAATGTCGTAGCAAGGTTCGAATATGTGTTCTATAAAAGTGGTGCGGGGTCCGGGTGTTCGCCCGAATCGTTCGAAGACAACAACGAACAACCGTCCTGCAAGCACTGAATGAAGGCAAGAATTGGCAGCCGCAACCAGAGATTCCGGAACGCGGCATTGTTCAGAAGGGCTCAGCTCATGTCCGCAATCACCATCACCCACACACCCGGCCACGGTGCGCCGGCGGGCCGGCTCCGCCTGACCCGCAGGGGCCGCATGGTCTTCTTCGGCGTCCCGGCCATGCTCCTGGTTGCAGCGCTCCTTAGCCTGGCGGGATTCCTGAATTCGCCGGCCAAGGCTGCTGATTCCGCCGCTGAGCTGCAGCCCACCTCCAGCACGAGCGTCACGGTACAAGTGGGCCAGTCCTTGTGGGGGATTGCGGGAAGCGCCGCACCGTCCCGGGATCCACGCGACGTCGTTGCGGAGATCATCCAGCTGAACAACCTCCAGGACGGCCACATCGTGCCCGGCCAGCAGCTGTTCATTCCTTCGACTTAGCGGCAACTTGGACCGGGTTGCCCGGCCCCTGGACGGTCTCCGTGCCGTCACAGTTTCAGGGCATCCGCCGCGGCACCTTAAACTGTCATGGTGAGTGACCAGCTTGAGCGACTTGACCGACTTCCCCTCCGGACCAACCTTCGCGGCCTGAGCCCCTATGGCGCGCCGCAGCTTGATGTTCCGATTTTGCTCAACGTCAACGAAAACACGCATGGCGTCCCAGCGGACGTCCAGGCGGCCATCACCGAAGCGGTCGCGGCAGCCGCCACCGGACTGAACCGCTACCCGGACCGCGAGTTCACCGAATTGCGCGAAGCCCTTGCGGAATACCTTGGCCACGACCTTTCGGCCGAGAACATCTGGGCAGCCAACGGCTCCAATGAAGTACTCCAGCAGATCCTCCAAGTCTTCGGCGGCCCGGGCAGGTCCGCGCTCGGTTTCCCGCCGACGTACTCCATGTACCCTTTGCTCGCGAGCGGAACCGACACTGCATACATCGCTGGTGTTCGCGCTGAAGACTATGGCCTCGATGCGGCCTCGGCGGCCGCGCAGGTCCGTGAACTCAAGCCCAATGTCGTGTTCCTTTGCTCCCCGAACAACCCCACCGGCACGGGACTTGGCCTGGACGTTGTCGAAGCCGTGTACGACGCCGGCGAGGCGAGCCGGACCGTGGTGATCGTGGACGAGGCCTACCACGAGTTCGCCCACGACAACACGCCAAGCGCGTTGACGCTCCTCCCCGGCCGGGAGCGCCTTATTGTGTCCCGGACCATGAGCAAGGCGTTCGCCCTCGCCGGTGCGCGCATCGGCTACATGGCAGCTGCCCCCGAGGTCGCCGACGCCATCCGTCTGGTACGCCTTCCGTACCACCTCTCCGCCATCACCCAGGCGACCGCACTGGCGGCCCTCCGTCACCGCGAAGCCCTCATGGCGGACGTCGAGGACATCAAGGTCCAGCGCGATCGCATTGTCAGCGAGTTGACCCGCATGGGCTTCAAGCCGGCTGCCTCGGATTCGAACTACGTATTTTTCGGCGGAATCGAGAATCCCCACGCCCTGTGGCAAGGCCTGCTGGAGCGCGGAGTCCTGATCCGCGACGTCGGCATCCCGGGCCACCTCCGTGTCACCGCCGGCACGGAGCCTGAAACCACTGCATTCCTCAAGGCGCTCGAAGCCTTGCTGGACGGCCAGGTCTCCGCACCGGCCTAGACTTGAACAAGTCCCACCACTCCTTCCTCCTAAGGACATATCGATGAGCGAAAACGGCGCCAGCACGGCGGCCGCCCGGACAGCACGCATGGAACGCACCACCAGCGAATCCTCCGTCCTGGTTGAAATCAACCTCGACGGCACGGGCGTCTCGGATATCAGCACCTCGGTGCCGTTCTATGACCACATGCTGACGGCGCTCTGCAAGCATTCGCTCATCGACATGACCGTCAAGGCGAGCGGAGACACCCACATCGACGCCCACCACACCGTGGAGGACGTTGCCATTACCTTCGGCGAGGTCCTGCGCATCGCCTTGGGTAACAAAGCAGGGATCCGTCGGTTCGGCGAGGCCACGGTCCCGTTGGATGAAGCGTTGGCCCACGCCGTCGTCGACGTCTCCGGACGTCCTTACCTGGTCCACGGCGGTGAGCCCGCAGGGCAGGAATACCACCTGATCGGTGGACACTTCACCGGTTCGCTGACCCGCCACGTCTTTGAGGCCATCACCTTGCACGCCGGTATCTGCCTCCACATGAATGTCCTGGCCGGCCGGGATCCGCACCACATCGTGGAGGCCCAGTTCAAGGCCTTTGCCCGTGCACTTCGTTCCGCCGTCGAGTCCGACCCCCGTGTCGAAGGCATTCCGTCCACCAAGGGTGCCTTGTGAGTGGGCAGATCCTCAAGGACGGCGCTGTGGTCGATCCGAAGGCTGCCAGCCGCATCGTCTCGCCCGAGGGAAAGCCGACCGTAACGGTCCTTGACTACGGCTCGGGCAACGTCCGCTCGGCGGTCCGCGCGCTTGAGCGTGCCGGAGCGGCAGTCACGTTGAGCGCCAAACCCGAAGACGTCCTGAACGCCGACGGTCTCCTGGTCCCCGGCGTCGGCGCCTTCGAAACGGTGATGCGCGAACTCAAGGCAGTGGACGCGATCCGGATGATCGGCCGTCGCGTTGCCGGAGGCCGGCCAGTCCTGGGTATCTGCGTAGGGCTCCAGGTCCTGTTCGAGGCCGGAGTGGAGCACGGTACCGAGGCCGAAGGCATGGGCGAGTGGCCCGGCAAAGTGGAACTCCTGCCTGCCCCCGTTGTGCCGCACATGGGCTGGAACACTGTGGACGTGCCGGAAGGCTCGAAGCTGTTCGCCGGCGTCGAGCACGAACGCTTCTATTTTGTGCACTCGTATGGCGTACAGAAGTGGGAATTCGACGTTGTCCAGCCCCGCATGGCTCCGCCGACGGTGACGTGGTCCGAACACGGCGCCCCCTTCATCGCCGCCGTGGAAAACGGACCGTTGTGTGCCACGCAATTCCACCCCGAGAAGTCGGGCGACGCCGGAGCCCGGCTCCTGCGCAACTGGGTTGAGGGTTTGCGCCCGCAAGCAAAAACCCAGCCGCAGCCGACCGAGGCCGGAGGCGCTGCCTGATATGTGGTCCGTTATCTTCATGGGCGCAGCCGGGCTGCTGGTTGGCGGCGGAATCTCCTTCCACCAGCAGAAACGCCCCGCCTGGGTCTCCATTTCGTTCTACGTACTCGCCGGCTTGGCTCTGCTGGCCGCCTACCTCTTCACTTTGCCTGCAAAATAAGTTGCCGGGCAACTGACGCCCGTCCCCACAACACCGAGGACTTCAATGACCACCGCCTCCGAACTGCCCGTTCTGGAACTCCTGCCCGCCGTCGACATCGTGGACGGCCAGGCCGTTCGTCTCCTTCAGGGAGAAGCCGGCTCCGAGACCAGTTACGGCACCCCGCTGGAAGCGGCGCTGAACTGGCAGAACGCCGGAGCCGAGTGGGTGCACATGGTGGACCTTGACGCGGCGTTCGGACGCGGCAACAACGCCGGCCTCATCAGCGAGGTCGTCTCGCAGCTGAACGTCAAGGTGGAGCTGTCCGGCGGACTGCGCGACGACGAATCCCTTGAGCGCGCGCTTGAGCTCGGCGTCGCCCGCGTGAACCTCGGAACCGCCGCGCTGGAGAATCCGGAATGGACCCGCCGGGCCATCGACCGCTTCGGTGACAAGATCGCCGTCGGGCTCGACGTCCGTGGAACGACGCTCGCAGGCCGGGGCTGGACCAAGGAAGGCGGGGACCTCTGGGAGGTGCTGGCCCGCCTTGAGGATGCCGGCTGCGCCCGTTACGTGGTCACCGACGTCACGAAGGACGGGACACTGCAGGGACCCAACGTCGAGCTGTTGCGCCAGATGGTCGAAAAGACCGGCAAGCCCGTTGTCGCGTCGGGCGGCATCTCCAGCCTTGAGGACCTGCGCGTCCTGCGGGAGCTCGTACCGCTTGGGGTCGAAGGAGCGATCGTCGGCAAGGCGCTGTATGCCGGTGCCTTTACGCTCCCGGAAGCCCTGGACGTCGCCGGCCGCCGCTGATGTCGCAGGATCCACAGTCCCCGGCTGCTGACCGGGCTTCGACTCCGGCCGCACGGCCGTTGCCCGGACACATCGCTGCGGCCCTGGCAGGTGCTGGCGGCGCAGGCGATTCCGCCGGCCAGCCCTGGGCAGGCCGCGACCTGAGCGGCGACGCCGCCAAGATCCATAATTTCGAGGACGACGACGGAACGGCCGACGCCGGATACCTCGGCGCCGTCGCGGCATTGCTCTCAGGAACCGGCAGCGAGGCCGGTGTGGTGGCTTCGTTGGCAACGGCGAGGGTGTTCGTCCCGGTGGTGGCCCAGCTCGCTGAGGAAGCCGAGGGCGTGGACGGACTCCATGCGGACAAGCAGGCCGACATGGCGCTCGTGACATTGAAGGCGCCGGATGGCCGCACGGCCATGCCTGTGTTCACGTCGGCGGCCGCCCTTGAAGCCTGGCATCCGCAGGCCCGTCCCGTCGCTGTTTATGCGGCCCGGGCAGCGCTGTCTGCCGTCTCCGAAGGAGCCCAGTTGCTCGTCCTGGATCCCGGTTCGGATGTCACCTTCGTCGTCCGCCGGCCTGCCATGTGGTCACTGGCACAGCAGCGCGACTGGACGCCGTCGTACCTTGATGATGAACTGGAGTCTGCTCTCAATTCCATGGCAGGGATGTACCCGGCCGTGCGGCGCCTGGAGGTGCGGCCGGGATCTGGAATGGCTTCGCGCACGGCTGACGGATCGGCCATGGCCGGCGGGGGACCCGGGCCCGAATTGCGCGTGGTGCTGTACCTCGAAGACGGCCTGGACGCCGCCGCGGTGCAGGATCTCGTCTCCGGACTGAACGGGCGTTGGGCGCAGAACGAATTGTTCGCCGAGCGGGTTGACTCGATCGAGGTCAGCTTGCAGCGGGCGGCACAGTAGCCGAAGGCACAGGGGGAACGTCCTTGTCCTGCCCTCGGCAGAACAGAGGATGAGCTCGTGAATTTCTCTCTCTACCGGGAGATGCTGTCCATCACGTCCGTGCGGCGTCTCCTGCTGGTGGGCATGGTGGCCCGCATACCGCACTCGGCAGCGGGAGTCCTGCTCACCCTGCACATCGTGCTGACTTTGGGCAAGGGATATGCCGCCGCCGGTGCTGCCGCGGCGGTATTCACCATCGGCATCGCGATCGGCGCTCCGTGGCGGGGGCGGCGCGTGGACACTGTCGGCCTGCGCAAGGCGCTTATTCCTTCCGTTGTGTCTGAGTTGGTGATTTGGTCCGTGGTGCCGCACGTCAGTTACGAATGGATCCTCCCACTTGTCTTCGTCGGGGGCCTGTTGACGCTGCCCATCTTCAGCGTCATCCGCCAGTCCCTGGGGGTGCTGGTTGACGGCGAGCAGCGGCGTTCGGCCTATGCGCTGGACTCCATTGGCACCGAAGTGGTCTTCATGATCGGCCCCGCGGTGGGCGCGGTCGTGGCTACCAGCGGGTTCACGGTCCCCGGCCTGACCATCGTGGGTGTGTGCACTTCGGCCGCCGGGCTCTTCCTTCTCTGGTTCAACCCGCCCACCCGCAGCGAGGGCGTCCTGGACGCCGGCCAGACGGCCGACCGGGATGCCGATGAGCTTCATGCGGCCGAAGCCGCGGTGGTGGCATCGGCTCCGGCCCGTCTTCAGGAGGCGGCTTCGGAGATGGCTCCGACAGTGTCGCAACCTTCCGGGTTGCGGGGAAAGATGGCCCGGAACTTCACATGGTTCACCGCGGCGGTAGCCGCCGTGTTCGCCGTCGCCGCAGGATCCGGAATGGTCCTGAGCGGCACCGACGTCGGAATCGTCGCGGTGTTGCAGCGCGGCGGGCACGAGAGCGAGATCGGAATTGTCTTCTTCTTCTGGTGCGCCTCATCGGTAGTCGGCGGGCTCATCTACGGCGCCATGCACCGGCCCGTCTCGCCCATCCTGCTCCTGCTGGGAATGGCGGCATTGACCATCCCGATGGGCTTCGCCGGGGACACGTGGACCCTTGCATTGTTGTCTCTGCTTCCCGGCCTGCTCTGCGCGCCGGTGCTGTCCGCGGCGTCGGAAAAGGTCGCCGACATCGTGGATGAGGAGCGGCGCGGCGAGGCCATGGGCTGGTACGGCTCGGCCCTCACTGCAGGTGTGGCTTTCGGTTCGCCCGTCGCGGGCCTCTTCATCGACGGCGTGGGACCGTGGGCCGGCTTCGTCGCCATCGGGACGGCGGGAGTGGTGTTGTGCCTTGCCGGGTTGTTCCTCCAGTTGCGTCGGCGCCGGAGCATGACCATCACCCAGGCGGGCGCGGGAGACCCCGCCACCTGAGTCGCGCCTAAGCCGCCAAACGACGACGGCGGGCCGGCCAAAGGGGCCAGCCCGCCGTCGGGGTCGTACAGATAGTCCGGATCAGTTGACCGGGCCGGTGAACTTTTCGCCCGGTCCCTTGCCCGGCTCGTCCGGGATCAGGGACGCCTCGCGGAACGCAAGCTGTAGGGAGCGGAGGCCGTCACGCAAGGGGCCGGCGTGCTGCGAACCGATTTCCGGTGCTGCGGCGGTGACGAGTCCGGCCAAGGCGGTGATAAGCTTGCGGGCCTCGTCCAGGTCCTTGAGCTCTTCGGCCTCGGGGTCGTCGGCCAAGCCCACTTTGACGGCTGCCGCGCTCATGAGGTGAACGGCGCCGGTGGTGATGACCTCAACAGCGGGAACTTCCGAAATGTCGCGGATCTGCTGGCTTACTCCGGCACCGGTGCCGGCGGGCTCGTGGTCGAGGGAATTGCTGTCTGAAGTGCTCATGCTGGTAAGCTTGTCACAGACCGACTGGAAGTTGCCATTTTCCATGGCTCACGCAGCGCTCGGCCACCCACCGTTAATGTGCGGTTGGTTGCCGATTTCTGTAGAATTGATTTTCAGTTTGCAAGCGGAGTTCTCTCCCACCCGCGTCAGCCGTTTCCCTTCGGGGATGTAAGTTGCCGGGTACCTGGTCGGACACCGTTCAAGGTCAGCCTTGGATGGTGCGAACGCCTCCTTTGAGGGGCCGTTTCCGATCTTCGAGGCCTTCGATTGCGCCAGCAATTGGGGGCCTTCTCTATTTGCCGGTGGAATACTCATCACAACAACAGGAGCTTTGACATTAGCGAGCCAAGAATCAATGAGCGTATCCGCGTCCCCGAGGTGCGTTTGGTCGGCCCTGCCGGCGAACAGGTTGGAATCGTCCGTATTGAGGACGCCCTGCGTCTGGCTGCCGAGGCTGACCTGGATCTCGTTGAAGTTGCACCGCAGGCGAAGCCTCCGGTGTGCAAGCTGATGGACTTCGGCAAGTACAAGTACGAAGCCGCTGTTAAAGCCCGTGAGGCCCGAAAGAACCAGACCAACACGGTCCTCAAGGAAATCCGCTTCCGCCTGAAGATCGACACCCACGACTACGAGACCAAGCGCGGCCACGCGCTTCGCTTCCTCGGTGCCGGTGACAAGGTGAAAGCCATGATCCAGTTCCGCGGACGTGAGCAGCAGCGCCCTGAAATGGGCATCCGCCTGTTGCAGCGCTTCGCTGAGGACGTTGCCGAAGTCGGCGTGATTGAGTCCAGCCCGCGCATCGATGGCCGCAACATGGTCATGGTGATCGGTCCGCTGAAAAACAAGGCCGAGGCCAAGGCCGAGGCCCGCCGCGCGGCGCAGCGTGCAGAAGCCAAGGCCCAGAATGAAGCCAAGGCCGCAGGCCGGATTGACGTTTCAGGCGAGGATGCTCCCCTGACCCAGTCACTCGCGGACTTGCTGCCGGCGGAACTCCTTGCCCAGGCCGAGGAAACCCAGGCCGAGGAGACCGTATCGGAAGCCGTTGAGGCGGAGGCCGCTGAAGTCGAAGAGACTCCGGTCGCTGAGGAAACGGTTGTCGAAGAGGCTCCCGTGGTTGAAGCAGCTCCGGTAGTCGAGAAGGCTCCTGTAGTTGAAGCAGCCCCTGTGGTTGAAGCAGCTCCAGTTGTCGAAAAGGCTCCCGTGGTTGAAGCAGCTCCCGTTGTCGCGCCGGCGCCCGCAAAGGCACCGGCACCGGCAAAGGCACCTGAGCAGGCAGCTTCGAAGCCTGTTGTGCCGGCTGCCCCCAAGCCTGCCGCCACACCAGTACCGAAACCGATGGCGAAGCCCGCGGTTCCGAAGCCTGCAGCTCGGCCGGCAGCCCCCAAGGCCGCTCCGAAGCCAGCGGCACGCAAGACCAACTAGTCACGCCGCAGGAGGCATTCCCTCCGCCCGGCACGAAAGCAGCAGCCGCCCCCTATGGGGTGGCTGCACGAAAGAACTGCAGACCCAGTCTGCGGACACGTAAGGAGATCGGTTCCCATGCCGAAGATGAAGACCCACAGTGGTGCTAAGAAGCGCTTCAAGCTGACCGGCACCGGCAAGCTGAAGCGTCAGCAGGCCAACCGCCGCCACTACCTGGAGCACAAGTCCTCCACCCTGACCCGTCGCCTTGCCGGCGACAAGATCGTCTTCAAGGGCGATGCCAAGGTCATCAAGAAGATGCTCGGCGTCTAAGTTCCAAGTTTTCTGGTTGCTGCCATCCGGTAGCCGCCGACTACACCAAAGCCTTCTCAGGCCGGCCGGGTTTCCGGCAGTAGCAGCTTGGGATAAGAATTTTGAAGGAGTACGCACGTGGCACGTGTGAAGCGGGCGGTAAACGCCCACAAGAAGCGTCGGGTTGTCCTTGAACGGGCCAAGGGTTACCGCGGTCAGCGGTCTCGCCTGTACCGCAAGGCAAAAGAGCAGCTGCTGCACTCGTTTGTGTACAGCTACGGCGACCGCCGCAAGAAGAAGGGTGACTTCCGTCGCCTCTGGATCCAGCGCATCAACGCTGCATCCCGCGCCAACGGCCTGACCTACAACCGTCTGATCCAGGGCCTGAAGGCCGCTGAGGTCGAGGTTGACCGCCGCATGCTGGCAGAGCTGGCCGTTTCCGACGCCAACGCTTTCGCCGCGCTGGTCAAGGTTGCCAAGGACTCCCTGCCTGCCGACACTTCCGCTCCGGCCGCCAAGGCCGAGGCCGCTCCGAAGGCTGCCGCCAAGGCTGCTCCGGCTGCGAAGACCGCTACCGCCGTCAAGGCCTCTGCCTCCGAGAAGCCGGCCATCGAAGGCGCTGTTGTCGCCGTTGAGGGCGAAGCCGCACCGGAAGGCCACGCCATCAAGGGCAACGCCGAGTCCAACAAGTACCACGTTCCGGGTTCCACCTGGTACGACGTAACTGTTGCCGAGTACTGGTTCTCCACCGTTGAGGCCGCAAAGGCTGCAGGCTTTGAGCCTGCCGGTGGCGAAGCCCGCCAGCAGATCAAGAACTAGTCGCAACTGCCACTAAAGTTCTTTATATGAACGAAACCGGGCGCCCGCAAGAACTTCCGATGTCCAACCCCCGAGCCGATCGGGTCAGGGATGTCGCAAAGCTTGCAGGGCGCCCGGCCCGTTTAAAGCGCGGGCGGTTCCTCGCGGAAGGCCCCCAGGCCGTTCGCGAGGCGCTGGTCCTGCACCGGGAGCGGACCGCGGCGGGGGAGTCCGGCGTCGTACACGAAGTGTTCGCGAGCGAAAGCTGCCTTGACCGGCTCCCTGAACTCGCCGAACTCGCCGACGGCGTTGCCTTGCGGCTGGCGAACGACGATGTCCTGGCCGCCATGGCGGACACCGTCAATCCCCAAGGGATTGTGGCCGTCTGCAGCTTTGTGGACGTCAGCCTTGAATCAGTGCTCGACGCCGGGCCGCGGCTGATCGCCGTCATGTGCCAGGTGCGCGACCCCGGCAACGCGGGCACGGTGCTTCGGGCCGCTGATGCCGCCGGGGCGGACGCCGTGGTCCTGACGGCCTCCAGCGTTGACATTTACAACCCGAAGGCTGTGCGGTCCACGGCAGGTTCGCTCTTCCACCTACCGGTTGTGTTGGGTGCGGACGTCGGGGAACTCGTGGCCGGCTGCAAGGAGCGCGGCATCGGGATCCTCGCAGCGGACGGTTACGGCACCCTCAACCTGGACAAACTTCAGGACGAGAACGCGGCGCGCCGCCTGGGTGCGTCAGCAGCGACTTCCGCCTACGCCCTCGAAGCCCCGACCGCCTGGCTCTTCGGCAACGAGGCGCAAGGACTTTCAGACTCCGAGCTTGCCCTTGCCGACCATCGTGTCGCAGTGCCCGTCTACGGTTCCGCGGAAAGCCTGAACCTTGGCACAGCAGCCACGGTTTGCCTCTACGCCAGCGCACGCTCGCAGCAAGCCTCCTGACACTCCCGCTGCAGGTACGGTATTGCTTGCAGGAACGCGACCTCGCGGTCTGTTCGTGCCTTTCACTCACATCCCCTGAATTGAAGAAGAGGTGGAGCCTCCGTGGCTGCAAATGGCGGTACCAAGGCAATCGTGGCGGCATTGAGTGCCAACCTGGCGATCGCTGTGCTCAAGTTCGTCGCATTCGTCCTGACGATGTCGTCGTCCATGTTGGCCGAGGCAATCCACTCCGTCGCCGACTCCGGCAACCAGTTGCTCCTGCTGCTTGGCGGGAAGCGCGCACAGCGCGCAGCGAGTCCCGAGCACCCGTTCGGCTATGGCCGTGAGCGCTACATTTACGCCTTCATCGTCTCGATCGTGCTGTTCAGCGTTGGCGGACTCTTTGCGCTCTATGAATCCTGGGAGAAGTTCCAGCACCCCCATGCCATTGAGGGCGATTTCTGGTGGGTACCCCTGGCCGTGCTGCTCGGCGCTATTGTGGCGGAATCCTTCTCGTTCCGGACCGCCATCCACGAATCCAATCCCTTGCGCGGCAAACAAAGCTGGATCAAGTTCATCCGCAACGCCAAGCAACCGGAACTGCCCGTGATCCTCCTGGAGGATTTCGGAGCCCTTCTGGGCCTCGTTTTCGCGCTGTTCGGCGTGAGCCTGACCCTCATCACGGGCAACGGCTTGTGGGACGCCGCGGGCACCGGAATGATCGGCCTGCTCCTTGTGGGAATCGCCGTGGTGCTCGCGGTGGAAACCAAGTCCTTGCTGCTCGGCGAATCTGCCACCAAAGAGGACAATGCGCGGATCACGGAAGCCATTGAGTCGGATGGCACGCGCATTATCCACCTCAAGACCATGCATTTGGGCCCGGAAGAGTTGCTGGTCGCTGCGAAGATCAGCGTGGGCGCGGCAGATACGGGGCAGGCGATTGCGACAGCGATCGACGCCGCCGAACTCAGGATCCGCACCGCGGTACCGATCGCCCGGGTCATCTACCTCGAGCCCGACGTAGAGCGTGTCCAGGTCTAGGCAGCCAGCGGCTTCCTGCGTTCCAACCAGCCGCTGATGCCCGCGACGCCGAGCCCCAGGATCGCCAGGACGGCCCCGACGAGGGCAGGGGCAACGTATCCCCAGCCCCAGGCGATGACCACCCCGCCGAGGAATGCGCCAAGGGCGTTGGCGATGTTGAGCGCGGAGTGGTTGAGCGAAGAGGCCAAGGACGGCGCGTCCGGCGAAGCGTCGAGCAGGCGCGTTTGCAAGGGCGGGATGAGCATGGAGCCGATGCCGCCCACGATGAAGACCATGACGAACGCCGACCACGCCCAGTGGGCCGCGACCGCGTAGGCCACCAGCGCCAAGGCGATGAGGGGCAGCACCCGGTAGATGGTTCCCATGACCGACTTATCGGCGATGCGGCCGCCCAGGATGTTGCCTGCCACCATGCCCAGTCCGTACAGGGCCACCACGAGGGGTATCAGCGCCTCCGGGATGCCGGCCACGGACGTCATGGTGTGGGAGATGTACGTGTAGGTGGCGAAGAAGCCGCCAAAACCGATGATTCCGATCAGCAATGCCAACCACACCTGGATGCGTTTGAGGGCACCAAGTTCCCGGCGGATGCTTGCCTCCGGGTGGGCTGGCTCAAAGGGGACGAACTTCCAGAGCAACACACTCGTGGCCAGGCCGATGATGCCCACCACCACGAAGAGAAGGCGCCACCCGAAAGTCTGGCCGAGCCACGTCGCCGCGGGAACACCGATGACGTTGGAGACGGTCAGTCCGCCCATGACCATCGAAATCGCCCAGCCGCGCTTGGTGGGAGCAACCAGGCTCGCGGCGATGACCGCGGCGATTCCGAAGAAGGCGCCATGGGGCAGTCCCGAGGCAAACCTCGTGATCACCATGGTTCCGTAGTCCGGTGCGATGAAGGACGTCAGGTTCGCTATCGACAGGAACAGCATGAGCCCCAGGGCAAGTTGCTTGCGGGGGAGCCGGGCACCAAGTGCCGCGAAGATGGGCGCCCCTACCACGACACCCAAGGCGTAGGCCGAAATCAGGTTCCCGGCCTCGGGAGTGCTGATGTGGAGTCCCTGCTCGATCTCCTTGAGCAAGCCCATCATGGTGAACTCCGTTGTCCCGATGGCAAATCCACCCATGGCAAGGGCGAAGATCGCCAGCGCCACGTGACGGCTTCGGGTCTTTTGGGAGGTCTTGGTGACAGCAGTAGTGGTCATCGTCCTGTTTCTTGGGGCGAGCGGGAGGCCACTCGAAGGGAATAAAGCCGACTTTCAAGCTTAGTGCGAGTCCTGGGTGAATAGCCCTGAATGTGACAACTTCCATAGCGGGGGTGATGACCGGAGGGCCAATAGACTGTTGCGGTGACTGGACTGATAAGCGTGGCGGGCGCCGCCGTCGTCGATTCCCTTGAAAATCCGAAACGGCTGCTCGCCGCGAGGCGCAGCGCCCCACCGCAATTCGCGGGAATGTGGGAGTTCCCGGGCGGCAAGCTGGAGGCCGGGGAATCCTTCGAAGACGCGCTGCACCGCGAGTTGCTTGAGGAACTCGGGATCACTGTCCGGCTCGGGTCCGAGGTGGAGCCTGACGCGGGCGCCGCTTGGCCGCTGAACGAGCGCGCCGTCATGAGGGTATGGTTCGCCGAACTGCTCGACGGCGAGCCGCGTCCGCTCCAGGACCACGATGAACTCCGGTGGGTTCCGCTTGGCAATGGCGACGAGGCGTTGACCTTGCCGTGGATTCCTGCCGACCTGCCGATTGTCCGTGCACTGCTGGAACGGGTGGCCTCCGGCCTGCTCAACTAGAAAAGCGTGGACTGGCCCGTTGTTGGAAAGGAAGCAAGTGGAAGCGAAGCAGGCGTCTCCTTGCCCGCCGTCGCGTTCCTGTGGCTGAAACCGCTGCTCCCGGAGAAACCGTGACGGGCCTTGAAGTAGTTGATACGGCCGCTTAGCCAGGTCCTGTATTCCTTCGAGGCATACGAGCCTTGGCCATAGAGGCGCCGGTACTTGCCAACGAGCTCGGGGTGGTTCGCCGCCAGCCATTGCATGAACCATTCCCGCGTGCCCGGCTTCAGGTACAACGCCCCGGCCGTGACGCCAGTGGCGCCGGCCCCGGAGAGTGCCGTAAAGAGCGACTCCAGTGCATCATCACTGTCCGTCAGCCACGGCAGGATGGGCATGGCCATGACACCGCACGGCAGCCCGGCCTCGCGCAGCCGGCGGATGAGCTTGAGCCTGGCGCGCGGCGCGGGTGTGCCGGGCTCCACTGCCGAGGCCAGGGCTTCGTCAGTCATGGCCAGGGAGATACCCAGGTCCACCGGCACGTGGCTGGCGGCGTGCTTGAGGAGGGGGATGTCGCGGCCCAGGAGGGTTCCCTTGGTGAGGATGGAGAACGGAGTACCGGAATCCGCCAGGGCCCGGATGATCCCAGGCATCAGCTGGTAGCGGCCTTCTGCCCGCTGATACGGATCCGTGTTGGTGCCGAGGGCCACATGATGGTGGCCCCACGAAGGCTTGGACAGTTCCTTGCGCAAGACGTCTGCCGCGTTGATCTTCACGATCACCTGGGAATCGAAATCGTGTCCGGCGTCGAACTCCAGATAGGTGTGGCTCTTGCGCGCAAAACAGTAGACACAGGCATGGCTGCATCCGCGGTACGGGTTGACCGTCCATTCGAAGGGCATCTGGGAACCGGACGCCACCTTGTTGAGCACCGATTTGGCGGTGACCTCATGAAAGGTGACTCCGGAGAATTCGGGGGTTGAGACGGAACGCACAAGCCCGGCCAGCGGCAGCAGTGCGTCCGTTGCTGGGGCGGCTCCGGACGGACCGCTGCTGCTGTTGTCTCCGGGTGCCGGACCACGTTGTGGTGAAAGTGCCTGTGCGTCCCATCTCATGGCCTCCATTCGAATATATGTTCGAAAGCTTGTCAAGGCCGGTTGAAAGAAGGCCGGCTAAAGATCGAACGAGCCACCTGGAAATCGCTCAGCCGTTGCTAGGGTGGATGCATGATTCTGCTGACGGGATTCGAGCCTTTTGGCGGCGATTCCAGCAATCCCTCGTGGGCTGCCGTCCTCGAAGCACAGGAGATCTTGCGCTCAGAAGGCCATGACGTGGAAGCGCTCGAACTGCCGTGCGTTTTCGGTGAATCCGCCGCGGTCCTGCGCGAGGCCGTGGAGAGGCTGCGCCCGGAGCTGGTCATCTGCGTGGGGCTCGCCGGCGGCCGGGACCGGCTCTCGTTGGAACGCGTGGCCATCAACTGCGATGACGCCAGGATTCCGGACAACGCCGGAAACAGGCCCATCGACGAGCCGGTAGTCCCCGAAGGTCCCGCGGCGTACTTCAGCACACTCCCGGTGAAGTCCGCGCTCCGGGCGCTCCAGATCGCCGGAATCCGTGCCGAGGTCTCGCAGACTGCCGGGACCTACGTGTGCAACCACGTGTTCTATGCCCTGATGCACGAACTCGCCGGAGCCGTTCCGCCCCGCGCGCGGGGCGGCTTCATCCACGTTCCCTATGACGAAGCCCTACTTCCGCAGGGTAGTGCGACGCCCGGGATGGCGACGCGGGACATGGGGCGGGGGATCGCCGTCGTCGTTCGCGCTGCGCTTGAGACTCCGGTGGACACCAAGCTGTCCGCGGGCGCCGTTCACTAGGCCGGCTCTGTTCACTTGGCTGGCGCCGCCGAGTCCAGCTCCCACTGCACCACCACGCTCGCGGAAACCGCCACCGATCCCGCTTCGATGGGCACGCCTTCGCTTGCTGAGGCGCGCTGCATACCGGCCGTCATGGGCACCGGAGATCCATGCTCCGGCCGCTGATCGATGGAGAGGACGAGCCCCAAGCGGCCGCCGGCAAGCGCGGCGAAGCGGGCCGCCTTCGCTTCGGCCTCCCGCCAGGCAGCCTCCTGTGCCCGTGCCGCAACGGCCGAGGCATCCGTGAATCCCTGTTCGATCCCGTGGATGCGAAGGTTGTCGCCGCCCGCCGCCACCGCGGCGGAGATGGCCGCGGGGGCCGCCGACGGCGGGCCGACCCTGGCAACCAGGGTGGTTGACGCAACATAACCGCTGACCTTTTGCCCCTGGTTCTCAGCCCACACAAGGTCGGCGCGAAGATTGAGGCCGCTGGTCCGCAAGTCGGAACCGGCCACGCCGTGCCCTCGTAACGCGTCGGTCACCGCCGAGACGATCGCTCCCGCATCGCCATAGGCCGCTTCGGCGGCGTCGCGCCTGACCTCGACGGCGAGCGTGAGCGTGAGCAGGTCGGGAACGGCTTCCGCGGTTCCCTCTCCGGTGACAGTGATGGTGCGGACCGGTGTCATGAGGCCATGCTAGCCCCGGGCGCGCCGATGAATCGATGAGGCAGGGTCACGGGTTAAATCCCCGCGGGACCCTTCTACTAGACTGGTTGTTAGTGCCCGCCGGACGCGTCCAGCGAGCATCGCTCCTGCTTTTGCCATGGCCCTGCCTGGTGAAGACCATTTCCGACTCGTAGCTAAGAACAGTAGATGACTGACACTTTGCCGGGCGCTGCCATCCCGAACCCTCTGGATGAAGCCGCCATCACCGCTGCCGTTGAGGAAGCCGTCGCCGCGATTGCCGCTGCATCCTCCCTCGAAGAACTCAAAGCCGTCCGCTTGGCGCACACCGGCGAGAAGTCGCCCTTGAGCCTTGCCAACCGTGAAATCGGCGGCCTGCCCAAGGAGCAGAAGGCCGCCGCAGGCAAGCTCATGGGTTCCTCCCGTGGCCGCGTCAACCAGGCGCTCGCAGCACGGACCGCTGTGCTCGAAGCCGAAAACGACGCCCGCATCCTTGTCGAGGAAACCGTCGATGTCACGGCAGCGCCGCGGCGGCGCCGCGCCGGTGCCCGCCACCCGCTCTCCACGCTGCAGGACCGCGTGGCGGACATCTTCGTCGGCATGGGCTGGGAAATCGCCGAAGGACCGGAGGTCGAGTCCGAGTGGTTCAACTTCGACGCCCTCAACTTCAAGCCGGACCACCCGGCGCGCGAAATGCAGGACACCTTCTTCGTGGAACCTCCCGAGGCGCACCTGCTCATGCGCACGCACACGTCCCCGGTACAGGTCCGGTCCATGTTGGAGCGCGAAGTACCCATCTATGTGCTGTGCCCGGGCAAGGTATTCCGCACCGATGAACTCGATGCCACGCACACACCCGTGTTCCACCAGTTCGAGGGCCTGGCCATTGACAAGAAGCTGAGCATGGCCGACCTGCGCGGAACCTTGGAGCACTTCGCCCGCCAGATGTTCGGTGACGAGGCACAGATCCGCCTGCGTCCCAACTACTTCCCGTTCACCGAGCCGTCCGCGGAGTTGGACATTTGGCACCCCGGTGCCAAGGGCGGCCCCCGCTGGATCGAATGGGGCGGCTGCGGCATGGTCAATCCCAACGTCCTGCGCGCTGCCGGCATCGACCCGGACGAGTATTCAGGTTTTGCCTTCGGCATGGGCATCGAGCGCACGCTCATGTTCCGCAACGAGGTCGGCGACATGCGCGACATGATCGAAGGCGATGTACGTTTCAGCGAGCACTTCGGGATGGAGATCTAACAGTGCGTATCCCACTTTCATGGCTGCGTGAATTCGCGCAGGTTCCGGCCGACGCCACGGCCGAAGACGTCATGGCGGAACTGGTCAAGGTCGGCTTTGAAGAAGAAGCTGTCCACCGCCCCACGGACGAACTCAAGGGTCCCATCGTGGTGGGCCAGGTCCTGAGCCTCGTCAAGGAACCGCAGAGCAACGGCAAGACCATCAACTGGTGCCAGGTCCGCGTGGTCCCCGAAGGCCAGGAGCAGACCCTGACCGGCAAGGGGATCGATCCCTCCGGCGTGCAGGGCATCATTTGCGGTGCCCACAACTTCGTCGAGGGGGACAAGGTTGTAGTGACCCTCCCGGGCGCCGTGCTCCCGGGCGACTTCCACATTTCCGCGCGCAAGACCTACGGGCACCTGTCCGCGGGCATGATCGCCTCCGTCCGTGAACTCGGCATCGGCGAGGACCACGACGGCATCCTGGTGCTTTCCCGCATCGGCCTGGATCCCGAAATCGGCACCGACGCCATGTCCCTCCTTGGCCTCTACGACGAAGCCGCCGAAATCAATGTCACTCCGGACCGCGGCTACGCGTTCTCGATCCGTGGCGTGGCCCGCGAGTACGCCCACGCCACCGGAACCGTCTTCACGGACCCGGCTGCCAAGGTCAATGCCCCCGCCGCGCTCTCCGGCGGCTACGGCGTCAAGCTCAACGACGACGCCCCCATCTACGGGAAGCCCGGTTGCGACCGCTTCGTGGCCCGTACGGTCCGCGGCGTGGATGCCACCCGCCCCACCCCGCCGTGGATGGTCTCCCGGCTGCGCCTGGCCGGCATCCGCTCCATTTCGCTGCCTGTGGACATCTCCAACTACGTGATGCTCGAACTCGGCCAGCCGAACCACTGCTACGACCTCGACAAGCTTTCGGGCGATATCGTGGTGCGCCGCGCCGTCGCGGGGGAGAAGATCACCACCCTCGACGACAAAGTGCGTTCGCTCGACGTCGAAGACCTCCTGATCACCGACGACTCCGGCGCAATCGGCATCGCGGGCGTCATGGGCGGAGCCAATACCGAGGTTTCCGATTCGACCACCAAGGTCCTGGTCGAGGCCGCGCACTTCGACGAGGTCTCGATCGGGCGCTCGCGCCGCAGGCACAAGTTGCCGTCAGAGGCGTCCAAGCGCTTCGAACGCGGAGTGGATTGGCAGGTTGCCAACGTGGCCGCCCAGCGCGTCGTGGACCTCCTGGTGGAACTCGCCGGCGGGACGGCGGACGAAGCCGGTACCGACGTCGGGACGGCACCTGACGCCGTGACCATCGAGCTGCCGGCCGGCTACGCGGCCTCCCGGATCGGCATCGACTTCACGGAAGAACAGATCACGGGTTCCCTCAAGGACCTGGGCGCCATCGTCCTGAAGGACGAAGTGGGCGGCTCCTATGTGGTCACGGCACCGAGCTGGCGCAATGACCTGGAAACCAAGGAAGACCTTTCCGAGGAAATCGCGAGGCTGGTGGGCTACGACAACATCCCGGCGACCCTACCCGTGGCACCTCCAGGGCGCGGCCTGACCCGGACCCAGCAGCAAAAGCGCCGCGTGGTCCAGGCCCTCGCCGACGCCGGGCTCACCGAGGTCCTCTCTTACCCGTTCGTCTCCAAGTCGGCCAACGACACCTTCGGCGTGGCGGAAGAGGGCGCGGCACGCACCGCCCTCAAATTGGCCAACCCGATCAGCGAGGAACACGGTTACCTGCGTACCTCCGTGCTTCCCGGCCTGATCGAGGTGGCCCGCCGCAACCACTCCCGCGGTTTCCGGGACCTCGCCCTCTTCGAGGCAGGCTCGGTGTTCCTCCCCGACGGTCAGCTGGGCACGGCATCCATCCCGCCGCTGGGAGTCAAGCCAACCGACGAGGTCCTTGACGGACTGTACGACGGCGTGCCGGACCAGCCGCTGCACATCGCCGCTGTTTTGACCGGCCATGATTCCCCGGCAGCCGCGGCCCACACCCCGCGTGCCTGGGACTGGGCCGACGCCCTGGACGTTGCGCGGCTCGTCGGCGACGTCCTCGGCGTGGAACTCGTGGTCAGCCAAGGCAGCCACCAGGCGTTCCACCCGGGCCGTGCCGCCCAGTTGGCGCTTCGCTCGGGCGACGTCGTGGGCTACGCGGGCGAATTGCACCCCAAGCTGCTCGCAGCACATGACATGCCGGCGCGCTCCGTGGCCCTTGAGCTCAACGCGGACGCACTGTTCGATGCTGCTCCGGACGTCATTGTTGCCAAGCACATCTCGGGCTTCCCGGTCGCCACGCAGGACGTTGCCCTCGTGGTGCCGCAGGACGTTCCGGCGGACGCCGTACTGGCTGCCCTGCGGGAAGGCGCCGGCGAACTCCTCGAAGACGTCGCCCTGTTCGATGTCTACGCAGGCCAAGGGATCGAAGACGGCAAGAAATCGCTTGCCTTCGGGCTGCGGTTCCGTGCCACGGACCGCACCTTGACCGCCGACGAGGCCTCGGAGGCACGCGAGGCCGCCGTCGCCGTCGCCGCAGAGCGGTTCGGAGCAGTCCAGCGCTGACGAGTATCAACCCGGGCATCCAGGGGCTGGCTGTTCACATCCAGTCCCTGGATCTTGCCGATTCCGCCGCCATCGAAAAGATAGCGGCGGAATTGCTGTCTCCGGCCGAAACCCTAAGGGGAGACGCCATGGCTGCGACCCTGCGCCTGGAGTTCCTGGCATCCAGGCTGGCGCAGCAAGACTTCGCCGCCACCCTTCTGGGTGTTCCCGCCTCGAAGCTCAAGGCGGCCTATGAGTGCCCGGACTGCGGTTCTGGTCCGGACATCGCGCATGGCCGGCCCGGATACGTACTCGACGGCGGCCCCGCACCCCTGGCGCTCAGCGCCTCACGGTCGTCGGGCTGGGTGCTGTTTGCCGCCATCGCGCATCCCGGGCCCGGGCTGCGGGTGGGCGTCGACCTGGAAAATGCGGCGGGCAAGGAGTTCGTCGGCTTCGACGACGTTGCCCTGACCGCACGGGAGCGGCGCCATCTCGACGCGCTGGAACCCGGACGTCGGGCCCAAGAGCGGACACGATTGTGGGCGCGCAAGGAAGCCTGGTTGAAGATGACAGGCGAAGGGCTCAGGGTGGCGCCGGATTCCCTCGAGGTGCTTGAACGGCCGGGGCTGTGGGACCTGCAGCTCCCGGCCAGCGCTGACGGCCGGGATCTTCCGGCCGGACTGCTCGCCGCGCTCGCGGTAACGTCCCGCTGAGTCCTTGGCTTAGCTGAATTCCAGGGTCAGCTGAAAGCGGGCAGCCCTGCTTGGTACAGCCACGGTTCCAGGACACTGGCCGCGTCGAGTCCCGGGACGTAGGCGTTGGCCGCAGCGATGAATTCCTCCGTGGAGACCGAGCTGTGGCGCTTGGCCTCGGTCCAATGCCGCAGCAACCCGAAAAACGCTGCGTCTCCGCATGCACGACGGACGGCATGGAGGGCAAGGGCTCCGCGCTTGTAGACGCGGTCATCGAACATGTGCTCCGGCCCGGGGTCCCCGATCACCAAGTCCTGGGCGCCCATGTCGAGCTTGCGCCACGCCGTCTTTGCGCGGTTGGCGAGGGACATGACGCCGGCTTCCTCGGACCAGATCCACTCCGCGTAGCAGGCGAAGCCCTCGTGCAGCCAGATGTCCCTCCAGCTGCTCACCGTGAGCGAGTTGCCGAACCACTGATGGGACAGCTCGTGGGCGATGAGGCGCTGCGCGTCCCACGATTGCTCCATGTGGTTCCGGCCGAAGATCGAGAGCGTCTGGGCCTCAAGCGGGATTTCCAGTTCGTCCTCGGTCACCACGGCCGTGTATTCGGCAAAGGGATACGGACCGAAACACTCCACGAAGGTGCGCATCATGTCGGCCTGCCGTGCCAGGCCTTCACGGGCCTCGGTCAATAAACCGGGGGAGACCGCGACGAACTGGGGCACCGGAGCCTGCCGCAGGGCTTCGGCGTGATGGGCAGTCCCGGCGCGGACGCCGTCGGGGGCGGGGCTGAGCTGGTGAAGCCGGTAGCGTCCGATTTGCACCGTGGCGAGATAGCTTGCCATCGGCTCGGCTTGTTCGTAGACCCAGGTTTCGCGGCTTGATTTCCTGCTGTGGGAGACGAGGCGGCCGTTGCAGATGGCACGGTAGTTGTCGTCGGTAGTGATGCTGATCAAGTAGCTGGACTTGTGCCGCGGATGGTCGTTGCACGGGAACCAGGACGCGGCGCCGTTCGGCTGCCCGGCAACCAGCACTCCGTCCTCGAGCTCTTCCCACCCGACTTCGCCCCACAGGCCCCGGCGCGGCTTCGGGTTGCCGTCGTAGCGGAGTTCAACCGTGAAGTGCTGGCCTGCCCGCAAGCGGTCTTTGACGGTGATCACGAGGTGTTCGCCGCGCGGGCTGAACTTCGGCACTTTCTTGCCGTCAACCAGGATTTTGGAAGCCCTCAGGCCCACCAGGTCCAAGACTACGGAGTCCGTGTCTTCGAGGGTTATGCAACGGAGCATGGCGCGGCCGTTGAGCCGGTTGCTGCCCAGGCTATAGTCCAGGTCCAGCTCGTACCTCAGCACCTGGAATGCCGTGCTCCCGTGGTGCAGGGTGTAGGGATCGGCGGCAGTCGCGGTTGTTTCCTGCGCTTGGGTTGTTCCGGGTTCGCTGCGGCTCATGTGCGCTGGCTGCCTCCGTGTAGCTTGTTGTGCTGCGGTCGTGTCACGGGCCGGTATTTCACGCCCTCTTGCCAATCTACGCTACGGTCCGGACCACGGGCTGACCGGGTTGCCCATCCAGTATGTGCCCGCGGGAACCGTCTCGCCACGCATAACCAGCGACGCCGGTCCCACCGTTCCGCCGGCCCCGATACTTGCGCGCGGCAGGATGACGCCGTGCGGACCCATCGTGGCGCCATCCCCGAGGACCACGGTATCGATGCTCATGATGCGGTCATGGAAGAGGTGTGTCTGGACCACGCAGCCACGGTTGACCGTGGAGCTTTCGCCGAGCGTGACGAGGTCGGCTTCGGGGAGCCAGTAGCTCTCGCACCAGGTACCCCGGCCGATTTTCGCGCCGAGGGCACGGAGCCACCACACCAACGCAGGCGTGCCGGATGCCGAACGTGCGAACCATGGAGCACTGACCATCTCGATGAAGGTGTCCACCACTTCGTTGCGCCAGATGAATGAGCTCCACAGGGGGTGCTCGCCCTCTTTGATGCGCCCCACCAGTATCCATTTCGCGGCGACCGAACTTGCCGCGGCCACCGCGCCGGCCGCGAGGACCACGACGCCTCCGAGGACGGCGGCAAGCCAGTAGGAGGTCTCGGTGGCGATCCAGTCGAGGGCCAGCATGATGCCGACGGCGATCCCCACGGTCAGGATGACCGGCACCAGCCGGCATAGTTCCCACAGGGCCCGTTTGGTCTTGAGGGCCAGCGGCGGGTTGAAGGTGAGGCTCAGATCTGCGTTGACGGCGGTCCGGCGCAGCCTGACGGGCGGACTGCCCAGCCAGGAGGTGCCCGATTTGGCCTTGGCCGGCGTGGCCGACAGGACCGCGACGAGTGAGTTCTTGGGCACGCTGCGTCCTGCGGCGGTCATGCCGGAGTTGCCGAGGAACGAGCGTTTGCCGATCTTGGCCGGTCCGATCTTCATCCAGCCGCCGCCGAGCTCGTAGGAGGCCACCATGGTGTCGTCGGCGAGGAACGCGCCGTCGCCGATGGTCGTCATGCGTGGCAGCAGCAGCACCGTGGAAGCCTCCACATTGCGGCCTACTTTGGCGCCCAGCAGGCGCAGCCACACGGGCGTGAAGAGGCTGGCGTAGATGGGGAAGAGCAGATCCCGGGCCATGTCCAAGACCCGTTCAGTGGCCCAAACCTGCCAACCGACGCGGCTGCGGACGCGATAGTATCCCTCCTTGAGACCGACGCCGAGCATCCGGGTAGTCGCCAGGATCAGCAGGAGATTGCACAGGAACCAGGCGAGTGCAGCCAGGGGAATGGCAAGCAGGAGTTCAGGGAAGGCATCCTGCAGCGAGCTCCGGCCTTGGATGAAGACCAGGATGACGATCGCGGCGACGAATGCCGAAATATACGGAATCAAGGCGAGCAGCGCCGAGGCGGCAGCGAACGCCGCAAACCAGAGCCGGCCGATCAGGTGGTGCGACGAGGGGGTCTCGGGCCATCCATTCTTGGCTTTGCCACGGCGTTCGGCGGGGGATCCGGCAACGAGGTGCCCGGCCTTGACCTTGCCCAACACCGCGGAACCGGGCTCCACCCGCGCGCCCGCGCCGATGCTGGTTCCTGGCATCAGCGTGCTGCGGGAGCCGACTGTGGCACCGGCACCTACATGGATGGCGCCGATGTGGACAAAGTCACCGTCGATCCACCAGGCGGAGAGGTCCACTTCGGGTTCGATGTTGCAGCCGCTGCCCAAGGACAGCAGTCCTGTGACGGGAGGAAGGGAGTGCAAATGGACGTTGTTCCCTATCTTCGCCCCCAGTGCCCTGGCGTAGTAGGGAACCCACGGAGCGCTGGCAAGGCTGATGGCGCTCGAAAGGTCCTGGATCTGTTCGGCCAGCCACAGCTTCAAGTGGACTTTGCCCGATCGCGGGTAGGTTCCGGGTTGGACCCCACGCAAGAGGGTTCGCGCGGCCAGGATCGAGATGCCCATGCGTCCGGGCGGGCTTACGAACACCAGCCAAGACGCCAGGATCCACCACCAGGACACCACGGGAGCGGCTGTGAAACCGGCGAGGTCGGCCAGCAAATGGTTCGCGGCCATGAGATACGTGAGCCAGCGCATGCCAACCAGGATGTTGAGGAAGATCCCCATCAGGGTCTGGAAGACCTGCGATTTCCGGGAGGTGGGGCGAACCGTGCGTTCCGCCGCCGGCCCCTGTATGCCGCCTTCGGGCAAAGACTGCCGCGCGGCGTCGACCAGGGCGCCGACGCGGGGTGTCGCGTAGATTTCGGCCACCGTGATGGTGGGGTAGCGCACGCGCAGCGCCGAGACCAGTTGGGCGGCGGCGAGGGAGCCGCCACCGTAGGCGAAGAAGTCGGCGTCGAGCGAGGTGACGCTGGAGCCGAGGACGCTTTCCCATTGCTCAACCACCCATTGGGCGTCTTCGGGAAGGTTGAGTGGTGCCTTGTCGGCATCCGCGGCGCCTGCGCCCGCCAACGGCCACGGAAGGGAATGCCGGTCTACTTTGCCGCTGGTCTTCGTTGGAAGCGAATCCACGACCGTGAGCAGGGGGATCAGCGCCGCGGGCAGGCTTTCCGTCAGGAGCTCGCGGGAAGCTGCGAGGTCGATGTCCTCAGGTCCGGCCGGAGCCAGGTAGCCGACCAGTATCTGGTTCCCCGCCGCCGTCGTGCGGACTGCGGCCGCGGCACCGGCGACTCCCGGGAGGGCCTGGAGGGCGGCGTCGATCTCGCCGAGTTCGATGCGCCTGCCGCCAAGCTTGACCTGTTCGTCCGCGCGGCCTTGGAAGATGAGGCCGGCTTCCTCGTAGCGGACGAGGTCGCCCGAGCGATACGCCCGTTCCCATCCAAGGGATGGCATGGGGGCGTACTTTTCGGCGTCCTTGGCCGGATCCAGGTAGCGGGCCAGTCCGACGCCGCCGATGATCAGTTCGCCCGTCCCGCCTTCCGCTACCGGAACCCCGGCGGCGTCGACGACGGCGAGGTCCCAGCCGTCCAGCGGCAGTCCGATCCGGACGGGGCCGTGCCCGCCGAGGGGAGCCGCGCACGCCACGACGGTCGCTTCGGTGGGGCCGTAGGTGTTCCACACTTCGCGGCCTTCCACCGCGAGGCGCTCGGCGAGTTCGGGCGGGCAGGCCTCGCCGCCGAAAATAAGCAGGCGCACGTTCTCAAGGGCTTCGGCCGGCCACAGGGCCGCGAGCGTCGGAACGGTGGACACCACTGTGATGCCGTGGTTGATGAGCCATGGGCCGAGGTCCATGCCGGAACGCACGAGGGCGCGCGGTGCCGGGACCAGGCAGGCACCGTGCCGCCATGCAAGCCACATCTCTTCGCAGGAAGCGTCGAAGGCCACTGAAAGGCCGGCGAGGACCCGGTCCTGCGGACCGATCGGATCTTCCTGGAGGAAGATCCGGGCCTCGGCGTCAACAAAAGCAGCGGAGGAACGGTGCTGCACCGCCACGCCCTTGGGCGTGCCGGTGGAACCTGAGGTGAAGATGACCCACGAATCGTCGTCCAGCCCTGGGGTGCGCGGAGCCGGGTGCGGTGCCGCGCGCTCCCCGGACACTTCGATCTTGCGGCCCTTGGTGACAACGGCAGATACCTTGGCTTCTCCGAAAACCAGCCGTGCCCGTTCCTCGGGATCGTCCGCGTCCACGGGCACGTAGGCGGCCGCAATCGAGAGGATCGCCAGGATGGCAATGTACAGATCGTTGGATCCGGAAGGGACCCGCACGCCGATCTTGTCTCCCGGCCCCAGTCCGGCTGCGTTGAGCGTCGCCGCAAAACCGCGCACCTGAGCCATGAGTTCGGAGTAACTCAGCGACTTGTGCCCGTCATCGAGGGCAGACGCCTCCGGGAATGTCCGGGCCGTGTCCTGGAGGATCTCGACGAGTGTGCGCGCTGGAGGTGCGGCTGCCGAGCCTTGCAGCTGGGGGAGATGCACGACTTTGAGTTCCAGGCTGTCCGCCGGGATTTCATGTTCCTGGGTCACGTTCCCAAGTTTCTCGGATTGAGGTGAACAAAAAGTGTCAGCGGCCGCGTGGCATTTGCTTCGATTTATGGGACCAACAGTAGTTTGCCTGTGGTGTTGCGCGCTTCCAGGTCGCGATGGGCCTGGGCGGCCTCGGCGAGCGGGTAGGTTCCGCCAACCCGGACTTTGAGGGCGCCGCTGGCGGCAGCGCGGAAGACTTCGGCCGAACGCCAGTGCCGTTCCTGCGGGTTTTGGAGGAAATGGCCAAGCGTCGGGCGTGTCAGGGACAACGATCCGCCTGCGTTCAGTCGCTGCGGGTCGAACGGGGGCACGGGTCCGGACGCCGCCCCGAACAAGACGAGTGCGCCGCGGATGCGAAGGCTCGCGAGGGATCCGTCGAAAGTATCCTTGCCGACGCCGTCGTACACCACGTTGACGCCTTCGCCGTCGGTGAGCTCGCGGACCTTGTCCGCAAATCCGCTGTAGCGCAGGACCTCGTCCGCGCCGGCTTCCCGGGCCAGGGCTTCCTTCTCGTCCGAGGATACTGTGGTGATGACGCGGGCACCCCGGGCCTTGAGCAACTGCGTCAGGATGAGTCCCACGCCACCGGCGCCGGCATGGGTCAGGACGGTGTGGCCCGGCTCCACGCGGAAAGACGAGTTGATCAGGTAATGCGCGGTCATTCCTTGCAGCGGCAGGGCTGCCGCGGTGTGGTCGTCGACGCCGTCCGGTACCGGAAGCGCTTTGTCGGCGTCCACCAGGGTGTACTCCGCGTAGCTGCGGGATCCTTCAGCGGTAGCGATCCTGTCGCCGACGGTGAAATCCACCACGTCCGCGCCGATGGCAACCACGGTGCCTGCCGACTCGGAGCCGGGGGTGAATGGATACTCAACCTTGTAGATGCCGCTGCGCTGATATGTGTCGATGAAGTTCACTCCGGCGGCTGCAACTTTGACAAGGAGCTGGCGCGGACCCGGAACCGGGACCTCTGCCTCGGTGAGTTCGAGGACTTCGGGTCCTCCGGCTTTCCGGGCAATGATTGCGTGCGTCATGGGTCTCCTTCTCCGTCGAGGCACTTTCGTGCCCGCATTCACACAACCATCCTAGGGAGCGGAGTCCGTCGAGTGTCCAGTCAGCGGCTCGGGGCGGTGGTTCGCCGTAATGTGTCCGGATGACTTCCGGGCGTGTCAGCCCCTGCCGTGCGCGGAAGCGACGGGGCAGTCAAAGCCGCGGCCCGCGGCGAGTCCGACCTCATTGAGGTAACGCACGACGATGGCGTATGACTGCATCAACGTGGTTTCGGTGTAGGCAATCGAGTGCTTTTCGCAGTAGCTTCGGACGATCTCCGAGGCGCGGCGCAAGTGGGGGCGGGCCATGTCCGGGAAGAGGTGGTGTTCGGCCTGGTGGTTGAGGCCGCCCAGGAGGATGTTCATGAAGGGGCCGCCGGAGATGTTCCTGGCAGTCAGGATCTGGCGACGCAGGAAATCGACGCGGGAGTCTTCCGGCAGAACCGGCATGCCCTTATGGTTCGGGGCGAAGGAAGCACCCATGTAGAAGCCGAACACCATGATCTGGACGCCCAGGAAGGCAAATGCCATGCCCAGCGGCAGGAAGGTAAAGGCGAGGACCGGCAGGGCGAGAAGCCGTGCCAGGAGGATGGGCGTCTCCACCCAGCGGTGCTTGATTGCTCCGGGCCGGCAGATGTACATCAAGGACTCCCACTGCAGGCTGATACCCAGCAGGAGGAGGAGCGGGAAGAAGAACCAGCCCTGCCTGCGCGTGAGGAACGCGAAGCGTCCCTGCCTGCCGGCAGCGGCTTCAACGTGGAAGGCCAGGGCGCCGGTCTTGATGTCCGGGTCCTTGGAAATAACGTTCGGGCTGTTGTGGTGCGCGCCGTGCTTCTGTTCCCACCAGGAGTAACTGATGCCGGCAACCGACGTGGCCAGGATACGCGCGGACCAGTCGTTGGCCCTGCGCGAGGCAAAAATCTGGCGGTGGCCGGCCTCATGTGCCAGGAAGCTCAACTGGGTACAAAGGATGCCCAGGGCTGCGGCGATGAGTAGTTGGTACCAGCTGGGGCCGATCAGCGCGAAGCCGAACCAGGTGCCGGTCAGCAGGAGGACCAGGGAAGCGAAAACGCTGATATAAAAGCCGACGCGGCGCTTCAAAAGCCCCTCCGCGCGGACCGTCTTGAGAAGCTCGGAATAGCTGAGCACGACGGCGTTGGGTGGCCGGACGACCTTGCTAGGACGTTCAGTGGTGGAGGTCTGTGACATATGCAGTTGCCCCGTAATACATAACGGGCAACGCTGCAACCGACGATCGGCTGCACGGTCTAGATCACCCTCTATTCAGCATACGCTCCCAAATCGGCGCGCCGAGCCGGGCTGCTCCAGAAAGCCCTGAAAAGGTCGTGCATAAATATCGGCAACTATGAATAGTTTTGCTGTATAGTCGTGCCATGACTATTTCTGTTGCCGTCTCCGGTGCCAGCGGCTATGCCGGGGGAGAGGTGCTGCGCCTCCTGGCGGGCCATCCGGACGTCACCATCGGCGCCATCACCGCGCACAGCAATGCCGGTTCCAGACTAGGGGAGTTGCAGCCGCATCTCCACGGTTTGGCCAGCCGGATTCTCGAGGACACCAGCGTGGAAAACCTCGCTGGCCACGACGTCGTGTTCCTGGCCCTCCCGCACGGAGCCTCGGCTGAGATCGCGGCGCAGCTGCCCGAAGGCACACTGGTGATCGACGCCGGCGCTGACCACCGGCTCGAAGACCCCGCGGCGTGGGAAAAGTTCTACGGCTCCGCCCACGCGGGGACCTGGCCCTACGGGCTTCCGGAACTTCCCGGCCAGCGCGACGCACTCAAGGGGGCGAAGCGGATTGCGGTGCCCGGTTGCTACCCGACGTCGGCCCTTCTCGCCCTCACGCCCGGCTTCGCCTACAAGCTTCTCCAGCCGGACGACGTCGTGATTGTGTCTGCTTCCGGCACCTCGGGTGCCGGCAAGGCAGCCAAGGTGAACCTCATCGGTTCCGAGGTCATGGGGTCCATGAGTCCTTATGGCGTGGGCGGCGGACACCGCCACACCCCCGAGATCGAACAAGGACTTTCCAACGCGGCCGGTGAACCAGTCACCGTGTCCTTCACTCCCACCCTCGCGCCCATGAGCCGCGGCATCCTGAGCACGGCGACAGCAAAGGTCAAGGCCGGGGTCACGGCCGCCGAACTGCGCAGTGCCTGGGCCGAAGCCTACGACGACGAACCGTTCGTCCACCTGTTGCCCGAAGGGCAGTGGCCCACCACTAAATCGGTGCAGGGTTCCAACCACGCAGTCATGCAGTTGGCCTTCGACGAGCATTCCGGCCGCGTGGTTGTCACGTGCGCCATCGATAACCTGACCAAAGGGACCGCCGGCGGCGCCGTGCAGTCCATGAATATTGCCCTCGGCCTGGACGAATCCGCCGGCCTCAACGTCCAAGGAGTTGCCCCGTGACCATCACCGCCCCCCAGGGATTCCGGGCCGCAGGTGTCAAAGCCGGCATCAAGGCGTCCGGGAATCCGGACCTTGCCCTGGTTGTCAACGACGGCCCCCTGAAAGCCGCGGCAGCCGTTTTCACCTCGAACCGCGTGGCCGCGGCACCCGTGCACTGGTCACGCCAGGTCCTCTCCGACGGGCGCGTTGACGCAGTGGTTCTGAATTCCGGCGGCGCCAACGCCTGCACCGGTCCGCAGGGATTCCAAAATACGCACGCAACCGCAGAGAAAGTGGCGGCCGTGCTCGGGATCTCCGCCTCCGACGTCGTGGTCTGCTCCACCGGACTGATCGGTGAGCAGCTGCCCATGGACAAGATCATCCCGGGCATCGAAGCGGCGTTCGCGGAACTCTCCGAGAACGGCGGTCCTGCCGCCGCTACGGCGATCATGACCACGGACAGCGTGGCGAAGGAAGCAGTCTTCAGCGGCACCGACTCCGAAGGCAACTCGTTCACCGTCGGGGGCATCGCGAAGGGCGCCGGCATGCTGGCGCCAGGCCTCGCAACCATGCTCGTGGTGCTCACCACTGATGCCCAGGTCCCGGCGGAAGAGCTCGACGTCGTCCTCCGCGACGCCACGCGCGTTACCTTCGACCGCACCGACTCGGACGGCTGCATGTCCACCAACGACACGGTCGTCCTGTTGGCCTCCGGGGCCTCCGAGGCCATCCCGTCCGCCGAGCAGCTTGGCGCAGGAATCACCCAGGTGTGTGCCGAGCTTGCCCGCAAGTTGATCGGCGACGCAGAAGGTGCCAGCCACGACATCGCTATCCGCACATTCAACGCGGCGAGCGAACGCGACGCCGAAATCGTCAGCCGTTCAGTGGCCCGCTCCAACCTCTTCAAGACCGCCATCTTCGGCAAGGACCCCAACTGGGGCCGCGTCCTGTCCTCGGTGGGCACCACGGACGCCGTCTTCGAACCGGACCAGCTCAACGTCTCCATGAACGGCATCCAGATCTGCCGCAACGGCAGCATCGGCGACGACCGAAACCTGGTGGATCTCGAGCCCCGCGAGGTGCTCGTGGAAATCGACCTGCAGGCCGGCGACGCCGAGGCCACCATCTGGACCAACGACCTCACGCACGAGTACGTGCACGAGAACAGCGCCTACTCGAGCTAGACGGGATGACCATGACTGCGCACACCCGCGAGAATACCTCCATGAGCGATGCCCAGGACAAGGCCGCGACGCTGATCGAGGCACTGCCGTGGATCCAACGCTTCGCCGGTACCACCATGGTGATCAAGTACGGCGGCAACGCCATGGTCAACGAGGAACTCCGACGCGCCTTCGCCGAGGATATCGTCTTCCTGCACCACGTGGGTATCCACCCGGTCGTCGTGCACGGGGGAGGCCCGCAGATCAACTCGATGCTTGGCCGCCTGGGCATCGAATCCGAATTCAAGGGCGGCCTGCGCGTCACCACTCCCGAGGCCATGGACGTGGTCCGTATGGTGCTCACCGGACAAGTGGGCCGCGAGCTCGTGGGCCTCATCAACTCCCACGGACCCTATGCGGTCGGGATGTCCGGTGAAGACGGCGGACTCCTGCGTGCCGTGCGCACCGGCACCGTGGTGGACGGCGAGGACGTGGACCTCGGCTTGGTGGGCGAAGTGGTGGGCGTTGATCCCAGGGGTATCGAGGACATCCTCGACGCCGGCCGCATCCCGGTGATTTCGACGGTCGCCCCCGAGATCCTTGACGAAGGGGATGGCACCGGCTCCACTACCGGACAAGTGCTTAACGTCAACGCGGACACGGCAGCAGCGGCGGTTGCCTCGGCACTGGGCGCATCCAAGCTCGTCATCCTGACCGACGTCGAGGGCCTCTACGCCAACTGGCCGGACAAGTCCTCGCTCATTTCCTCGCTCACGGCCACGGAATTGCGGGAGATGCTGCCGCGCCTGGAGTCCGGCATGATCCCGAAAATGACGGCCTGCCTGAAGGCCATCGATGAAGGAGTCGAGCGGGCGCACATCGTGGATGGCCGCCTGCCGCACTCCATGCTCCTGGAAACCTTTACGACCGCGGGCATCGGAACCCAAGTTGTCCCCGACGAGGAAGTGAACGCATGAACGAAACTGTTGGTTTGAGCCCGACCGGCGCTGCGGAGGCCGCCGCAACCACGCTCGTTTCCCAGAGCACGGGAAGCGACTGGCTTGCCCGTTACTCTTCTTCGCTCATGGGCGTCTTCGGCACCCCGCAGCGGGTCCTGGTCCGTGGCGCGGGAGCCCTCGTGTGGGACGCCGACGGCAAGGAATACCTGGACCTCCTCGGCGGGATTGCCGTGAACGCGCTGGGCCATGCCCACCCGTTCGTCACCTCTGTCATCTCCAGCCAGCTGGCCACGCTGGGGCACGTCTCCAATTTCTTCACGAGCCCCACGCAGATCGCGCTCGCCGAGAAGCTCCTGGCCATCACCAAGGCTCCTGCCGGCTCCAAGGTGTTCTTCGCCAACTCCGGCACCGAGGCCAACGAGGCCGCGTTCAAGCTGGCTCGGCGCAACAGTTCTGCGACGCGCACCAAGATCATCGCCCTGGAAGGTGCCTTCCATGGCCGCACCATGGGCGCCCTGGCCCTGACCGCCAAGGAAGCCTACCGGGCACCGTTCGAGCCGTTGCCCGGAGGCGTCGTCCACATCCCGTTCGGCGACATCGAGGCGCTCCGTGCCGCCGTCGACGAAAGCACAGCGGCCGTGTTCCTTGAGCCCATCCAGGGCGAAGCGGGCGTCCGCCCGCTCAGCGTCGAGTACCTGCGGGCTGCCCGCGAAGCCACCACCGCCGCCGGCGCGCTGCTGATCCTGGACGAGGTCCAGACCGGCATCGGGCGCACCGGCAAGTGGCTGGCCAGCGAAGACGCCGGAATCGTGCCCGACGCCGTGACCCTCGCCAAGGGCCTGGGCGGCGGCTTCCCGGTCGGCGCGCTCATCACCTTCGGGGAGCCGACGTCGTCGCTCCTGACCGCCGGCCAGCACGGCACCACCTTCGGCGGGAACCCGGTGGCAACTGCCGCCGCCCTCGCCACCTTGCATGCCATCGAAAGCCAGGGCGTGCTGGCGAACGTTCTTAGCGTCGGCGCCCGCTTGCGGGCCGGACTGTCCGACGTCGACGCAGTCACCGAAGTGCGGGGCGAAGGCCTCCTGATCGGTTTCGACCTTGACGCCGACATTGCCCCTGCCATGGTGACTGCCGCCCTCGACGCGGGCTTCATCATCAACAGCCCGGGCCCGCGCACCATCCGGCTGGCTCCGCCGCTCATCCTGACCACCGAGCAGGCCGACCGTTTCCTCGACGCGCTGCCCGGCATTATCCAGGCGGCGGCAGCCCAGAACGCTGCACCCCTGACCGCTAAGGACGCACAGTGAACACCACACGTCATTTCCTCAAGGACACGGACCTCACACCGGCCGAGCAAGCCGAAGTGCTTGAGCTCGCCGTTCGAATGAAGGCCGCTCCGTACAGCGTCCAGCCGTTCGCAGCTGCCGGCAATGGGCGCAAGACCGTCGCTGTCATCTTCGACAAGACCTCCACCCGGACCCGTGTGTCCTTCGCTACCGGAATCGCGGACATGGGCGGGAACGCGCTCATCATCAACCCGGGCGAGGCGCAGATCGGCCACAAGGAATCCGTGGAGGACACCGCAAAGGTCCTCGAACGCATGGTCTCCACCATCGTCTGGCGTACGTCCGCGCACTCCGGCCTCGTAGCAATGGCCGAAAACTCCAAGGTTCCCGTCATCAATGCCCTGTGCGATGACTACCACCCCTGCCAGTTGCTCGCGGACCTCCTGGCAGTCAAGGAGCACAAGGGCGAACTCAAGGGCCTCACCATGGCCTACCTGGGCGACGCTGCGAACAACATGGCCAACTCGTATCTCTTGGCAGGCGTCACGGCGGGCATGCACGTCAGGATCTCGGGCCCGGAAGGCTACCTGCCCGCGGCCGAGATCGTGGCGGCAGCGGAGGAGCGCGCTGCCGAGACCGGCGGTTCCGTGCTCATCACCACCGACGCCAAGGAAGCCCTGAACGACGCCGACGTCGTCGCCACCGACACGTGGGTGTCCATGGGCCAGGAAGCCGAAAAAGAAGCCCGGATGCAGCTCTTCCGCGAGTACTCCGTGGACGAGGCGGCCATGGAACACGCCGCACCGGACGCCGTCGTGCTCCACTGCCTGCCTGCGTACCGAGGCTATGAAATTTCCGCCGGCGTCATCGACGGGCCCCAGTCCATCGTCTGGGACGAAGCCGAGAACCGCTTGCACGCCCAGAAAGCGCTCATGGCGTGGCTGATGCACAAGTCGGGACTCGCATTCGTCGACGGCCTTTCCCCCGTTGAGGGCACCGGGGAGAGCACGTTCTAGTGTCCACCCATCCTGCGTCGCAAGGTGCCAGCCCTGCCACCAAGACTGCCCGGCAAGCGCGGATCACCGCGATCCTGACGGGCGAGTCCGTGCGCTCGCAGGCCGAGCTCGCGGCACTGCTGGCGGACGACGGCGTGCAGGTCACGCAGGCGACACTCTCCCGGGACCTCGTGGAACTCGGGGCGGTCCGCGTGCGCGGCAAGGACGGCGCGCTGGTCTACGCAGTGCCCGGCGAGGGTGGCGACCGCAATGCGAAAAGCGGTGTCACCCAGGAAATCCTGGACGCTCGCCTGTCGCGCCTGTGCGGCGAGCTGTTGGTGACCGCCGAGGCGTCGGGCAATATCGTGGTGCTGCGGACGCCGCCGGGTGCCGCGAACTTCCTCGCCTTGGCCATCGACCACTCGGTGATGCCGTCGGTATTGGGTACGATCGCAGGCGACGACACCTTGCTTTTGGTTGCCAGGGATCCCGACGGCGGCGCCGAGCTGGCAGCCCGTTTCCTCCAGCTGGCCCAGGAAGCCGGACCGGGGAACTAGTCCAGCCCGGCAAGTGAACCATTCCGGCGCTGTTCCACCCGGGCCTTCGGCCCGAACCAAGCTTTGACTCAAAAGAACCAAGCAACAACAAAGGAGCACTCTCGTGACTGAGCGCATTGTTCTGGCCTACTCCGGTGGCCTTGATACTTCCGTAGCCATCGGCTGGATCGGTGAAGCCACCGGGGCCGAGGTCATCGCTGTGGCCGTCGACGTCGGACAGGGCGGCGAGTCGCTGGAGACCATCCGCCAGCGCGCCCTCGGCTGCGGCGCCGTCGAGGCCTACGTGGCCGACGCCCGCGACGAATTCGCCAACGAATACGCCATGCCCACGCTGAAGGCCAACGCCCTCTACCAGGGCCACTACCCGCTGGTTTCGGCGATCTCGCGCCCCGTGATCGTCAAGCACCTCGTCAAGGCCGCCCGCGAATTCGGTGCCACCACCGTTGCGCACGGTTGCACGGGCAAGGGCAACGACCAGGTCCGCTTCGAGGTCGGCATCCAGACGCTGGGCCCGGACTTGAAGTGCATCGCACCCGTCCGCGACCTCGCCCTGACCCGCGACAAGGCCATCGCCTTCGCCGAGGAAAAGGGACTGCCGATCGAGACCACCAAGAAGAACCCGTACTCGATCGACCAGAACGTCTGGGGACGCGCCGTCGAAACCGGCTACCTCGAGGACATCTGGAACGCTCCCACCAAGGACATCTACGACTACACGGCCACCCCGGAATTCCCGCCGGCACCGGACGAAGTCACCATCACCTTCGAAGCCGGCGTCCCCGTGGCCATCGACGGCGTCAAGCACACTCCGCTCCAGGTCATCCAGGAACTGAACCGCCGCGCCGGTGCCCAAGGCGTTGGCCGCATCGACGTCGTCGAGGACCGCCTGGTGGGCATCAAGTCCCGCGAAATCTACGAAGCTCCGGGCGCGATGGCCCTCATCACCGCCCACAAGCACCTCGAGGACGTCACCATCGAGCGCGAGCAGGCCCGCTTCAAGGCCACCGTCGGCCAGCGCTGGTCCGAACTGGTCTACGACGGCCAGTGGTTCTCCCCGCTCAAGCGCTCCCTGGACGCCTTCATCGAGGACACCCAGAAGTACGTCTCCGGCGACATCCGCATGGTCCTGCACGGCGGCCAGGCCATCGTCAACGGCCGCCGCTCCGACACCTCGCTCTATGACTTCGACCTCGCCACCTACGACACCGGCGACACCTTCGACCAGTCGCAGGCCAAGGGCTTCATCGAGCTGTGGGGAATGTCCTCCAAGGTCGCCGCAGGCCGCGACCTGCGGGTGTCGGGCAAATGACGTCGGTGGGCCCACGGACGCCGGGGTCCCCGGCCGAGCGCAGCGAGGTTGGGGAGCGTTCGGGGACGAATGAAGGCGCGCTGTGGGGCGGCCGGTTCGCCGGCGGTCCCGCGGACGCGCTTGCGGCGCTGAGCAAGTCCACGCATTTCGACTGGCGGCTGGCCCGCTACGACATCGCTGGCTCCAAGGCCCATGCCCGCGTGCTGCACAAGGCGGGGCTGCTGGACGACGCCGAACTAGAAGGCATGCTCGCGGCGCTCACCCAGCTGGATGACGACGTCGCGAGCGGCGCCTACCAGCCGGCCGAGAGCGATGAGGACGTCCACGGTTCCCTCGAACGCGGGCTCATTGAGCGCGCGGGAACCCACCTGGGCGGCAAGCTCCGGGCAGGCCGTTCGCGCAACGACCAGGTGGCCACGTTGGGCCGCATGTTCCTGCGCGACCACGCCCGCATCATCGCCCGCGGCGTGCTCGCCACGATCGACGCCCTCGTTGATCAGGCCAAGGCCCACCAGGGCGTTGCCATGCCCGGCCGGACGCACCTGCAGCATGCCCAGCCTGTCCTGCTGAGCCACCACCTGCTGGCCCATGCCTGGGCACTGTTGCGCGACGTGCAGCGGTTCCAGGACTGGGACAAGCGCGCTGGTGTCTCGCCCTACGGTTCCGGTGCCCTGGCAGGTTCGTCGCTCGGCCTGGATCCCGAGGCCGTCGCTTCGGACCTCGGCTTCTTCTCGGCGGTCCACAACTCGATCGACGGCACTGCCTCGCGCGATGTCTTCGCCGAGTTCGCATGGATCTGCTCGATGATCGGCGTGGACCTGTCGCGGGTCTCCGAGGAAGTCATTCTGTGGGCCACCAAGGAGTTCTCCTTCGTCACGCTCCATGATTCTTACTCCACGGGGTCGTCGATCATGCCGCAGAAGAAGAACCCGGATGTCGCCGAGCTCGCCCGCGGCAAGGCAGGGCGCCTCATCGGCAACCTGACCGGGCTGTTGGCAACGCTCAAGGGCCTGCCGCTCGCGTACAACCGCGATCTGCAGGAAGACAAGGAACCGGTATTCGACGCCGCGGACACCTTGGAGGTGCTGCTCCCGGCCGTCTCCGGCATGATCGCCACGCTCACTTTCAACACCGAGCGCATGGCATCGCTGGCACCGCAGGGCTTCGCGCTTGCCACGGACATCGCCGAGTGGCTTGTCCGCCAGGGAGTGCCGTTCCGCGAGGCGCACGAGCTCTCCGGTGCGGCGGTGAAGCTGGCTGAAGGGCGCAGCGTCGAGCTGTGGGACCTGACGGACGAAGAGTACGCGGGCATTTCGGAGCACTTGACTCCCGAGGTCCGCACCGTGCTCAGTACCGAAGGTTCACTCAACAGCCGCAACTCCCAAGGCGGAACGGCCCCGGCCGCCGTCGAGCGCCAACTGCTTGCCCTCGAAGCGGAGCTCGCGGCGGTGCGGAAGTACGCGGAGTAACGAAAAGAAGGCCAACGCCGGCGGGTATTTCGAGGCAGTCTTTTTCGCAAAGGCTGCAGCGAAATGCCCGCCGCTGCCAGTTAATCCTCGTTAACAGTCATTAACCCTGTCGGATACTATGGCGCTATGACCGAGATCACTACCTCAGCGCTTCTTGCCGAGCTCCACAAAGCAGCCGGCACTGTCACCGACGTTGTCGCCAAACTCGACGACGCCGATGTTGCAGCTCACTCCGAGCTGCCCGGGTGGACCCGCGGCCACGTACTGGCTCACATTGCCGGTATCTCGAACGCCATGGCCAGGCAACTGGAATACGCCGCACGCGGCGAGACCGTCGACATCTACGACGGCGGCTACGAGGGCCGTACGAAGGCGATTGAGCTGGCGGCTAGCCATAGCCTTGCCGAACACCGTGACGCCACCGAAGCGGCCCTCTCGCGGGCCCTGCGGGCCTTCGATGGGCTTGTGGAGTCCGGCTGGAACACCCGGATCAGCTTCCGGAACGGAACAGTGCTCGACGGCGGCCTGGCGCTCTGGCGCGAACTGGTCATCCACGTCACGGACCTGGGAATCGGTCGCGGACCGGAAGCCTGGAGCCGGCAATTCTGCGAGCACCTTTTCGATTTCCTCTCGGCCCGCGTGCCCGCAGACCAGAAATTCGTGCTTCAGCCCCTGGGCCTGCCGCAGGTGGTCATCGGCTCGGGGCGGCAGTCCGTTGCCATCAACGGCATGATCACGGATATTGCCGCCTGGCTCGCCGGCCGCACGCCTACCCTGGGGAGCCTGCGGGCCTCTGCCGACGCGGACGGTGTTGACTTGCCGGAGCTTCTCCCGTGGCCATCGAGCGTTCCCGCGACACGATAGCGCTGCCGCGTTTGCTTGCCGCTGCCCTCCACAGATGCATCGTGGCGTAGGAACGCCACGGGCTCACGTTGCGGAAGTCTGTAGGCAGGCCCTCCGAGGCGGCCAAGTTCTTGAGGCCGTTCCGGACGGCTGCGTCGTTGGCGAGGAAGACATCCGGGTCGCCGATGACCCTCATCGCCACGTAGCCCACGGTCCATGGTCCGACGCCGGGCAACGGCAATAGTTTGTCCGCGAGCGTTTGTGGGGCGTCGCCGTAGTCGAAGTCGAGTTCCCCGCTGGCCATGGCTGCTGCCGCGGCAAGCACGGAATCTATGCGGCGCTGGGGGCCTTTCAGTAGTTCCCGGCCCGAGCGTGCGATTTCCCCGGCCGTGGGGAAGAGACGGTCCAGGCCCAGCGCGTGTCCCGGGTGCCCTTCTGGCAAGCGGGTCCCGGCGTCGGACAGTTGGCTCAAAGCGGTGCGTGCGGCGGCTACGGTGATTTGCTGGCCGATCATCGCCCGGATCAGCAGTTCCTGGGGATCCACGGCACCCGGAACCCTGATCCCGGGCGTATCGCGAACTGACGGGCAGAGCCTGGCATCGGAGGCCAACGCCTCGTCGACGGCCACGGGATCGGCGTCGAGATCGAACAATCGCCGCACCCGGCTAAGGAGCACGGGAAGATCGTGGAGATCCAAGGTGCTGACGGCGAGGGTCAGCGCGCCGCCGCGCGCCCCGGCGTCGTACTCCACTGCGAACACTGCGTTGCCGCGGGGCAAGCGGAGGGTCCGCGTATAGCTGGTGGGGCCCGCCAGTTCGACGCCGGGAATCGCACGGGCCGCGAGGAAATCGAAAATCCCCGTGTCGAAAGGCTCCCGGTACGGGAGGTTGAGGGTCAAGGAAGTGGCCTCACCCTGCTTGCCGTGATGGCCTAGGGGCTTGGCGGTGGCCCGGAGTGCCGTGGGAGTCAGGGCGAAGACTTCGTTGATGGTGTCGTTGAACTGGCGGACACTGTTGAACCCGGCGGCGAACGCCACGTCCGAGAGTTTCATCGAGGTGGAGACCAGGAGCGTCCTGGCCGTCTGCGCCCGGCTGGCCCGCGCCAAGGACAGTGGCCCGGCCCCGAGTTCGTGGCTGAGGATCCTGTTGAGCTGGCGGGAGGAGTAGCCCAGCCTGGCGGCGAGTCCTTCGACGCCCACCCGGGAGATCGCGCCGTCGTTGATGAGCCGCATCGCCCTGCCGGCGACCTGCGAGCGCAGGTTCCACGCAGGCGTGCCCGGAACCGCCTCCGGCAGGCAGCGTTTGCAGGCTCTGTACCCGGCCTCGTGGGCGGCGGCCGAGGTTTCGTAGAACGTCACGTTTCCTGCCTTGGGTGTCCGTGCCGGGCACGACGGCCGGCAATAGATGCCCGTCGAGCGGACGGCGGTGAAGAACTGGCCGTCGAACCGGGGATCCCGCGCATCGATGGCACGGTAGCGTTGCCAAAAGTCCATGACTTCATCCTTTCAGCATCGGCACGCGCGTCCTAGCGGAAATCGGACATTGCCGGCCACGGCCCGGTTGGCGGATTTTTGCTAGGGTCTGGGCATGACAACGCAGGGTGCGTCACCGGAGGCCATCAGGGCCATTCTTTCCGGTGATCCGCGGCACGTTGCCCCCTTGCTCCTCGGTGCCGTGCTGAGCCACCGGACTCCCGAGGGCACGGTGTCCGTCCGGCTCAGCGAAGTGGAAGCGTATCTGGGCCCGCGGGGATCGGCCCAACCCGACCCTGGATCCCATACCTTCGGCGGCCCCACCGCCCGGAACGCTCCCATGTTCGGTCCGGCAGGCCACCTCTATGTCTACTTCACGTATGGCATGCACTATTGCGCCAACATTGTCTGCGGTCCCGACGGCGTTGCGTCCGCGCTGCTGTTGCGGGCAGGGGAGGTGGTGGCCGGCCAAGCCTTGGCACAGTCCCGCCGTCCGGCGTCGAAATCGCCGACCGATCTTGCCAGCGGGCCCGCCCGGCTGGCGTCCGCCATGGGGCTGACGACGGCGGACAGCGGCCGGGATGCCTTGGCCGAGCCCTTCGGCCTCGAACTTCCGGTCACTCCGGCGGCGCCATCGGCAGTCGCGAGCGGGCTCCGGGTCGGAGTATCGGGCGACGGCGGTTCCGCCGACTACCCGTGGCGCTTTTGGCTCTCCGGGGATCCCACGGTGTCCCGCTACAAGCCGGGCCGCAGCCGCACCGTCGGGAAGCGTTTGTAGGGGCCCACGGAGGAATCCTTCAAGCGGCGTGTTCGGTCCGGGCAGGCTCCGCGACATATGCACACTGGTTGTCGGCCAGCTCGAACGGCGCGAGGCGGCCAAGCAGGGACTCGCGCACGTGGGGCCATTCTTCGCGCAGGATCGAGAACACGGCGGTGTCGCAACGGCTCCCGTCGGGAGCGAAGCGGTGCCCCCGCAGCGTGCCCTCGTAGCTGGCACCAAGCCGCTGAATAGCCGAGGCGCTGCGCGTATTGCGGGCATCGCAGCGGAAGGCCACCCGGTGGACGTCCAACACATCGAAGGAGTACGCCAACAGCAGTTGCTTCGCGGCCGGATTGACGTGGCTGCCCCAGAATGGGCGCCCGTAAAAAGTGCCGCCGATTTCCAAGCGCTGCTGGCGCGGACTGTACTCGCACAGGGATGTGGTTCCGAGCAGCGCTCCCGTCCGCTGTTCGACGACAGCGAACGGCATGGCCGCCGGATCTTCGAGGCGGGCCGCGAAGAATTCGGCGAGCTCCGCGGCACTCAAGGGCTGCTCGGCGGCCATGCCGGACCACATCCCGGAGTCCACAAAATCGAAGAGCGGACCGGCATGTGCGGGGGAGAGCGGGACCAGGCTGATGCCGTGTCGGGTCAGGGCAACGTCGTGCTGCATTGCAGCATTGAAGCACCACTTGGTGCGGATGGAAAAGCTCAGGAGGTTAGCGCCGGGTGAACATTGTGTGACGCACCGGCGTGCGGGCAGTTTCACCCACGTCAAGCAAAACCGCTGTAGAATGGACGGTCCGTCTTTTTCGATAGGGGAACGTTTCGATGCACGACGCTGATTTGATCCACGAGCGGGAGTACGTGGCCGGTCTCTACTCGCGCCTGGATGAGCTGCGGGAGGAAAAGCGCCAACAGCTGGCGCAGGTCCGGCGCGCCGGAGCGGTGGGCACCATGCAGAACGTTTCCGAAAGGGACGCCTTCGCGGCACTGTACGAGGACCGGCTCGCCCAGCTGGACGCCGTCGACGACCGTCTCGTGTTCGGACGCCTTGACCTGGACAGCGGCGAGGCGCAGTACATCGGCCGCATCGGACTGTCCACGGCGGATCTCCAGCGGCTTATGGTCGACTGGCGCGCCCCCGAAGCCGGCCACTTCTACCAGGCGACCGCTTTCGACCGGCAGGGCGTCCGCCGTCGTCGTCACCTGATCCTGCAGGGCCGGGAGGTCAAAGCGATCGAGGACGATGTCCTGGATGCCAGCATGCTGGCGGACAACGCCTCGCTCCAGGGCGAGGGCGCACTCCTTGCCGCCCTGAATTCCAAGCGCACCGGCCGCATGTCGGACATCGTCGGCACCATCCAGTCCGAGCAGGACCGGATTATCCGTTCGTCCATGTCGGGTGCCTTGGTTGTCCAAGGTGGTCCCGGTACCGGCAAGACGGCCGTCGCGCTCCACCGCGCCGCCTACCTGCTGTACACCCACCGTGACCGCCTGAAGTCGGCAGGTGTGCTGCTTGTTGGACCTTCTTCGTCGTTCATGCACTACATCGAGCGGGTCCTGCCGTCCCTCGGCGAGACCGGCGTGGTCATGGCGAGCCTGGGCCGCCTCATGCCCGGTATCCATGCCGTCCCGGAGGCGGATCCGGACGTCGCAGCGCTCAAGGGCAAGCTGAACATGGCCGACGTGATTGCGAATGCCGTGGCCAACCGCCAGCGGACTCCCGCTGAGGACCGCATCCTCGAGGTTGACTCGCGCAAGCTCACGCTGTCCGTGCGGCAAGTCCGCCGCGCCCGGGACAGGGCACGCGCCACCGGCAAGCCGCACAATGAAGCGCGCGTGACGTTCGTCAAGATCCTGCTGCGCGAACTCACGGAGCAGCTGACGGAGATCGTCGAGGAATCGAACATCGGCAACAATGCCGACCGTTCCTACCTCGCCGAGGACGTCCGCTCGGCACGCGACGTCAGGATCGTCCTGAACTTGTGCTGGATGCCCATGACTCCCGAGAAGCTCGTTTCCGAGCTCTTCAGCAAGCCAGCCATCCTGGAGGCCTGCACCCCGCACCTCACGCCGGCGCAGCGTGCCCTCCTGCTTCGCCCCGCGGATGCACCGTGGACGGAAGCCGATGTTCCGCTGCTCGACGAGGCCGCTGAACTCCTCGGCGAGCTCGATCCTGCCGCGGGCAGGGGACTGGCCCAGCAAGAACACGACCGTGCCCGCGACATCGCCAACGCCAAGCAGACACTGGTCAACATGGAGGCCATGGGCGTCGACGTGTTGATGACGGCCGAAGAACTGGCAGACCAGAACCAGGAACGCGAAACACGGCTGACCGCCGCAGAACGTGCCACGAGCGACCGTTCGTGGGCGTTCGGACACATTGTGGTGGACGAAGCGCAGGAGCTCTCGCCCATGCAGTGGCGGCTTTTGGTCCGCCGCTGCCCGCTGAAGTCCTTCACGATCGTCGGCGACATCGCCCAGACGAGTTCCTCCGCCGGTGCGAATTCCTGGCAAAGTGCCCTCGCGCCGTCGTTCGGGGACCGCTGGCAGCTCGAAGAACTCACCGTCAACTACCGGACTCCCTCGCAGATCGCCGAAGCGGCAGTCCGCATGGCGAACCGCGCTGGGCTGGTTGTTTCTGCTCCCAAGGCCGTTCGCGAAGGCAAATGGTCACCGATCGTGGACCGCGTCGACGAGGCGGGGATGGTAGACCGGCTCGTCGAAATCCTTCCGGAGGAACTGGAAGCGATCGACGGCGGCCTCCTTGCCGTGATTGCCGACGGCGCCCTCCTGCCTCGGGCTGCAGCCGCCCTCCGTGGGGTCTACGGTCACCGTGTGGGCACCGGAGCGGGCAGCTACTCCCAGGACATCGTGGTCATCAGCCCCAAGGAAGCCAAGGGCCTGGAGTTCGACGGCGTGGTTGTTCTTGAGCCAGCCGCGATGCTCAATCACGAGCATGGCAAGGTGGGCGATCTCTACGTTGCCATGACCCGTCCGACGCAGCGGTTGCGCCTCATCACCGCGGCGCCACTGCCGGCGGGTATCGAGCGCTGAGCCATGTACGCAAGCTGATCGGCAATCCTGCTAACTTAGAACTCGTGTCACACGTAAACAACCTCGAGTCCCAACACAACGACCCGGGCTTTGCCAATATCTGGCAAGAGCTCAAATGGCGCGGCCTGATCCACGTTTCCACTGATGAAACGGAACTGGAAAAGCTGCTCGCCGGGGACCCGATCACGTATTACTGTGGCTTCGACCCCACGGCTCCGTCACTGCACCTTGGCAACCTTGTCCAGCTCCTGCTCATGCGCCGCCTGCAATTGGCCGGCCACAAGCCGCTCGGCCTGGTGGGCGGCTCCACCGGACTGATCGGCGATCCGCGCCCGACGGCGGAACGCACCTTGAACACCAAGGACACCGTGTCGGAGTGGGTCGGCTACCTTCAGGCCCAGGTCCGACGCTTCCTCAGCTTCGAGGGCGACAATGCCGCACGCATGGTGAACAACCTTGACTGGACCGCGCCCCTGAGCGCCATCGATTTCCTGCGCGAAATCGGCAAGCACTTCCGTGTGGGCACCATGCTCCGCAAGGATGCCGTGGCCTCCCGTCTCAGCTCCGATGAGGGCATCAGCTACACCGAGTTCAGCTACCAGATCCTGCAGGGCATGGATTACCTCCAGCTCAACCGCGACTACGGTTGCGTGCTGCAGACCGGCGGCTCGGACCAGTGGGGCAACCTCACCAGTGGCACGGAGCTGATCCGCAAGGTCGACGGCAAGGTTGTCCACGCTTTGGGTACTCCCCTCATCACCAACTCGGACGGCACCAAGTTCGGTAAGAGCGAAGGCAACGCCATTTGGCTCGACGCCCACATGTGCAGCCCGTACGCCTTCTACCAGTTCTGGCTCAACACTGCGGATGCCGACGTCGTTGACCGCCTCAAGGTCTTCACGTTCCTTAGCCGCGCCGAGATTGAGGAACTCGCAGCCGCTGTTGCCGAGCGCCCGTTCGCCCGCGAAGGCCAGCGCAGGCTCGCCTACGAAGTCACCTCGCTGGTGCACGGAGTGGACGCGACCGAAAAGGTGATCGCTGCTTCGGCTGCGCTGTTCGGAAATGGCGATCTCTCGGTTCTGGACGAAAGCACCCTGGCGTCGGCAACTGCAGAGCTGCCGTCTGCCTCGATCGGCGCGGATGGCCTCGGGATCATCGACCTCTTGGTTGCGTCTGGATTGTCCGAGAGCAAGTCCGCTGCCCGCCGCACGGTGGGGGAGGGCGGCGCCTACGTGAACAACAGCAAGGTGACCGACCCCGACGCCGTCATCGACCAGGCGGAACTGCTACACGGCCGGTACCTTTTGCTGCGCCGCGGCAAGAAGAATCTGGCCACCGTCGAAGTGACCGTCTGACGCCTACTTAGCTCCACGGTGTGTTCTTGTGTGGGCGCGCCAGACGGGCTGTTCCATGTTCTATTGCACGCTCCTCCGAGCCGACTTGCGCGGCTCCGGGGGAGCGTGTATCGTTTTCTGAGTCGCTGCCGCTGAAGCGGATAAATTGCGAACAAAATCCCATTGAATGTGAATAATTCGGTTTAGACCAAAAGTCTGGAAATCGGATAATTTATCGATTCTGTGGGGAAATTCGATTCACTTGGGTAAATTTCGGGAGAAATCCTGGATTTGCAAAGTTGAAATGAATGAAATAAAGTAGAAATATCGCAGCGAGGAAATGCGGAACATCGAATTTGTTCCGAAAAGTATTCGGATTGTGTCTGTTGTTTGAGAACTCAATAGTGTGCCAAGTTTGTTGATACCGATTTGT